>JAGQSO010000010.1 GCA_020439505.1 Acidimicrobiales bacterium | reverse complement strand
CTGGCATCGATCGAACGCGATCAGGTCCTGTATCGGGCGAAGATCGCCCAGGAAGCACCGGAACAACCATTCGGTTCAGCGGCTGACGGCGGCACCTCGACCGCATCTCGCCTGGTTGCCGCACAGATCTCGGGCACGCTGACCGGGCGATTCACACTCACCAGCCTCACGGCCGAGAGCGAGACGAGGCTGAGCGGATCACAACTGGTGGACATGCCAACCAATCCCCCCCGGAGGTTCCGACAGGAGCTGAACCTGGCCGTGAGCTCGCGAGCGACGGGTTCGTCATGAACCACGACCGGCCAGGGCACCCGACCCCGTACGATCGGGGTGCCGTGAGCTCGCCCACCCTGGACCCCACCGACGAACAGACGGTGGACCTTCGCGTCCCGGCCTTGCCGGCCTATGCCCGCATCGTCCGGCTGGCTGCCACCGGCCTGGCGGCTCGATTGGGTCATTCCTATGACGACGTCGAGGAGCTGAGGATCGGTGTCGGTGAGATCTGCAAGCTGCTCATCGAGGGCGACGGCAAGGACCTCGAAATTCGGTTCACCATAAGTCCATCAGCGATCGGCGTGAGGGCCAGGCTGAACGGCTCGACCTCACCGTTGCGGGTTGACGACCTGAGCCTCCAAATCCTCGTGACCGTCCTCGACGACGTAGCGATCGACCACGAGAGAGCCCTGATCGAAGCCACCTTGAAGCGAGCGACCTCCCGGTGAACACGGACGGCGGATCCGGGGCGACCACGGACGACGGTTTCACCGCCTTGAGCGCGACGGAGGACGACGAGGAACGCCGGAACCTCAGGAACGACCTGGTGCGCCGACACATGGGGCTGTCGGTCAGCCTCGCCCGCCGCTTCTCCCATCGGGGGATTCCCGACGACGATCTGATCCAGGTGGCAAACGTAGGTCTCGTCAACGCCGTTGACCGCTTCGATCCCTCCCTCGGATACGAGTTCGCGACGTTCGCCACCCCGACCATCCTCGGTGAGATAAAGCGACATTTCCGCGACCGGGGTTGGGCGGTGCGGATCCCTCGCCGCCTCCAGGAGCTGAACCTCAGGTTGAACACCGTCTCAGGGGATCTGGCCCACCGTCTCGGTCGTTCACCGACCATCGCTGAACTGGCCGCGGCCACCAACACCAGCGAGGAGGACGTGCTCGAGGCCCTCGACGCAGCACGGGCCTACCGTTACCGCTCCACCGATGCGTGGTCCGATGATGAGGACCGCGCCGACCTCGAGTTGGGGGGCGACGATCCGGATCTCCCCCGGATAGAGGCCCGATTGCTGGTCGAGCATCTGGTCGGAGGGTTGAACCGACGGGACCGGCTCATCATCGATCTCCGCTTCCATCAGGAGATGAGCCAGCAGGAGATCGCGGACCGGCTCGGCGTATCCCAGATGCAGGTCTCGCGCCTGCTGCGCAGGGTGCTCGACACCCTGCGGGCCGAGATGGGCGACGACGTCGGTATCTGATCGCATTGGTCAGCTACCGACCGGTGGACCCGAATCCCCCGAGACCGCGCTCACTCTCGCCGAGGTCTTCGACCTCCACGAAGTCGGCGTGTTCGACCCGTTGGATGACCAACTGGGCAACGCGATCTCCACGCCGCACCTCGAAGGGCTCCTCCGGGTCCAGGTTCACGAGGAGCACCCGCAGCTCGTCGCGATAGCCGCTGTCGATAAGACCCGGGGTGTTGAGGCACGTGACACCGTGACGAAGGGCCAGACCGCTACGAGGCTGGATGAAACCAGCGGTCCCACGCGGCAAGGCCAAGGCGATGCCGGTGGGGATCAACCCCCTGCCTCCTCGGGGTGCCAGCGTGGCGCCGACGCGGGCCACCAAGTCGGCCCCGGCGTCACCCGCCTGGGCGTAGGACGGGAGTGCGAGATCAGGATCGATGCGCCTCACGGCCACGCGCAGCATCGGGGAACTCTAGGAGCCGCCGGCCCTCGGTCGCTGGTCTAGCCTTCGCCGGTGCTCGTCTGGATGGACCTCGAGATGACAGGCCTCGACCCTGATCGCCACGTGATCGTGGAGATCGCGACCATCATCACCGACGACGAACTCGAGATCGTCGCCGAAGGACCCGACCTGGTGGTCCACCAGCCTCAGCCCGCCCTGGACCTGATGGAGCCGGTGGTGGTCGAGATGCACACCTCCTCGGGTCTCATCGAGGAGATCACCCGCTCCACCATCTCGTTGTCGGAGGCGGGGGCACAGACCCTCGACTTCATCCGTCAGCACGTACCCGAACCGCGCACCGTACCGTTGTGCGGCAACTCGATAGGGACCGACCGTCGCTTCCTGAGCCGGTACCTGCCCGACATCGAGAACCACCTGCACTACCGCTCCGTCGACGTGTCGACGATCAAGGAGCTGGCCCGCCGCTGGTACCCGGAGGTCCTGTCCGCCGCACCCCGCAAGGCGGTGGCTCACAGAGCACTCGACGACATCCGCGAGAGCATCGCCGAACTGCGCCACTACCGCGAGACGGTGTTCATCCCGGTGTCGCCAGCCGGAACCCCGTCACCAGGGACCGACTGACGACAACGCGAGACCAGCCCTACATCCGGCGCTTGGCTCCTGCCACCAGGATCGTCTGGTAGAACGCGGCGGGGAGCCGGGAGATGAAGTCGACCAGCTTGGCGTCTGGTCCGATCAGAGCCCGACGCCGGTCGCGCTCGACCGCGGCAAGGATCTGCCGTGCCGCCTTGGCCGGAGTGGTCATGGCGATCCGGTCGAACTCCGCTCCCACGCCACCCGGCGCAGCCTTGGAAGCCAGGGCTGCGTCGACCCTGGCGCTGCGGGCGATGTTGGTGCGAACGCCACCGGGGTGGATGGTGGTGCACGACACCCCACAGGGGTCGATCTCGAGTTCCATGCGGAGGGCGTCGGTGAACCCCCGGACCCCGAACTTGGCGGCGTTGTAGGCCGACTGGGTGGGGATGCTGATCAGCCCGAAGATGCTGGAGATGTTGACTATGTGACCGTCGCGGGCCTCCTTCAGGTGGGGCAGGAACGCCTGGGTTCCGTGCACCACACCCCAGAAGTTGACCCCCATGAGCCACTCGAAGTCGGCGATGTCCATCGTCTCGACCGTCGCCCCGAGGGCCACCCCGGCGTTGTTGAACACCAGGTTGACCCGACCGTGGTCCTCGACGACCGAGTCTGCCCATTTGAACACGGCCTTGCGGTCGGCAACGTCGAGCAACTGCGAGGTGACCTTGACTCCCCGCCCTTCGCAGGCAGCCACGGTCTCGGCGAGACCCACCTCGTTCACGTCGGACAGAGCAAGGTGGCAGCCACGCCGGGCCAGTTCCTTGGCCAGGGCACGTCCGATACCCGAGCCGGCCCCGGTGACCGCTGCCACCTTGTCGTTGAACCTCTCGTCGGACATCAGGCTGACACCAGTTCTTCAGATTGCTCGTCTGACGACGAGGAGGCGGTGGATCCATTTCGCAGCGGGTTGGAGAAGACCAGGTCATCATCGATTCCGCTGCGCCGCATCAGGATCTGATCGCGCAGGTAGTTCTGGTGGACCATCCATGGCTCACGGGTTCCCTGCTTGGGCATGTAGCCGGTGGAGCGCTCGACGTAGCCCGAGGCCAACCCCAGCAGGGGCTGGTGTTCCATTTCAGGCCCGGAGTTGTGAGGCGTGCACTGGCGAAGTCCCTTGGCCCTCATGTGGTTGAGGATCCGGGTCATGTGTTTGCAGGTGATCTCGGCCTTCATCGTCCAAGAGGCGTTGGTGTAGCCGACGGCCACCGCCACGTTGGGGACGCCTTCGAGCATCATGCCCTTGTAGACCATGCGGTCGCCGGGGACCACCGACTCCCCGTCCACGGTCAGCTCCATGCCGCCCATGAACAAAAGGTCCAGCCCGGTGGCGCTGACCACCACGTCGGCCTCCAGTTCAGCTCCCGATTGCAGCCGGATGCCGGTCTCGGTGAAGGTGTCGATGTGGTCGGTGACCACCGATGCGGTACCTCTGCGGATGGCTTTGAACAGGTCTCCGTCAGGAACGGCGCAGACCCGCTGGTCCCACGGGTCGTAGCTGGGGTTGAAGTGGGTGTCGATGTCGTAGCCCTTGGGCAACGACCGTTCGAGTCCTGCCCGCAGCACCTTTTTGACGATCCCGGGACGGCGCTTGCTCAGGAAGTAGGACCCCTGGGTGAAGCCGGTCAACGAGGCTCGGATGATCGGCGACGAGAGTTGATCGGGCAGGATCGTGCGCAGGACGCGGGCCAAGGGGTTGCGCAACGGCACCGACGCTATGTAGCCGGGGGTGCGCTGCAACATGGTCACGTGGGCGGCCTTCTCCGCCATGGCCGGCAGCAAGGTCACCGCGGTGGCGCCGCTGCCGATGATGACCACGTTCTTGCCTTCGTAGTCGAGGTCCTCGGGCCAGTCCTGGGGATGGACGAAGGTCCCCTTGTAGTCGTCCCGACCGGCGAACACCGGCTGATGGCCGTGGTCGTAACGGTAGTAACCGGTGCACGACATGAGGAACGAGCAGGTGATGACCACCCGCTTGGCCTTGGGGCCGGTCTCGGCGGTGATGCGCCACAGGGCATCCTCGCTGGACCACTCCGCCGACACCACGCGGTGGTTGTAGCGGATGAGCTCATCGGTACCGTCCTCGGCCGCGGTGTCCTTGATGTACTGGAGGATGTCGGGGCCATCGGCGATGGTCTTCTCGCCCTTCCAGGGGCGGAACGAGAAGCCGAGGGTGTACATGTCAGAGTCGGAGCGGACCCCGGGGTAGCGGAACAGGTCCCAGGTGCCGCCCATGGAATCCCTGGCCTCGAAGACCGCGAAGCTGGCCCACGGACAGTTGGCCTTCAGGTAGTGGGCGGCACTGACGCCCGACAGTCCGGCTCCGACGATCAAGACATCGAGGTGCTCGGTTGGTTCGACCGGGGTGGACGCCTTCTTGGCGGTGGTGGCCTTGGTCGTGGTGGCCTTGCGGGGGCTCATGCCGACGCCTTCAGAAGGTTGTCGTTCAACTCTCCCTGGTCGCCGAAGAGCCGGTCGCGCCACTCCTGTTCCAGGGCGGTGGTGTCCCGGTCGTCGGGATGGAACCCGGGTCGGTCGTAGTCGCGCAGACGGTCCCACAACTCCCGGGTGACCATCGGGGAGTCTCGGAAGGCCTTGAAGTGCTTGCGCAGGTTGCCCTGGCGACGGGCTTCACGATCGAGCAGCACGCTGATCACCACATCGATGGCCAGCGTGGCGATCAGACCGGACCGGATGAACTTCATGGTGTAGACCCGCATGCGCTCCGAGCCACCCACGGCCCGGTACACGTCGAAGGCCACCGCCTTGTGCTCGGACTCCTCGAGGGCATGCCACACGAAGAGGTCCCGCACCCCGTCGTGACCGAACATCGCCCGGGCCTCCTCGTTGGACAGGAGAAGCTCGGCGAGGGTCGCGGTGAAGTGCTCCAGCGCTGCGGTCGCCGCCAGGTTGGCCTTGGCGGGGGCGAAGCGAGTGCGCAGCTCCAAGCCCCGCTTCGTCATCTTCTCGCCGAAGCGGGTGTTGTAACCCACCTCGTCGAGGCGGCGGTTGAAGTAGCGGTGTTCCCGGCCGTGCACGGACTCCTGGCCGATGAAGCCCGAGACCTGCTTCTTGAGATCGGGATCGGTGATGCGGTCGCGGTAGTGGCGGACCGAACGGACGAAGAAGTCCTCACCGTCAGGGAACGACGAGGACAACGACGCCGCGAAGTGACTGTGGACCGGATTGTTGTCGGCCGCGAAGAACTTGGGCAGATCGACGAGCGACTCCTCGAAGGAGATTCGCCTGGTGGGGATCTGGCGGGTGGGGTCACTGGACTGGCGGGCCGGGCCACCCGATGGTGCGGTGGCCGGTCTTTCCAGCGGTGTTACGTCACTGGTGGGCATGTGTGCCTTCCCGGTTCGATGTGGTCGACGACGACCGTCGACCGACTGAGCCCATCCTATGAGGGAATGAGAGATTCCCTCAAGTGCTCATTTCCGATATGTTGGTCACATGAGCCTGACCGTCACCCCCCTCGAGGAGTCCGGCACCAAGGGCGCGCGCACCCGTCAGGCCATCCTCGACGCCGCCATCGCCCGGTTTGGCCGGGAGGGCTTCCGGGCCACCTCGGTGGCCGACATCACCCGTGACGCCGGCGTGGGCGGCACGGTGGCCTACACGTACTTCCCCAACAAGGAAGCCCTGTTCCTCGCCGCCGTCGACGAGGATGCGGCGGCGCTGATCCAGATGGGGCTGACGTTCCTCGACGCCCAGGCCGGGCCCGACTGGCGTCAACCACTCCTGTTCGCAGTCGCCGCCTCGGTGGCCGATCACCCCCTGGCCCGACGACTGCTCGCCGGCCTGGAACCCGAGGTGACGGGACGGGTGTTGACCATCCCCGCCCTCAACGACCTACGTGCCGCCTGCGCCCAACGCCTACGCGACGAGCAGGTCACCGGCCAGGTTCGTGCCGACATCGATCCCGAGGTGGTCGGGAACGGTCTGGTCGCGGTCCTGCTGTCGATCCTCATGGCGGTCGTACAGGTGGGCGACACCACCGCCCTCCCCTACGCCGACGCCGTCGAGGCGGTGTTTCGCGCCGCCCTGGACCCACCCGCAACCTGACCTCCCGGAAACACGGTCAGGCGGAAATTCACTTGACGACGGGAACGCGAACGTGTTCCCATGCCGTGGCGCCGTTCGAGGCGCTGACAACACCTGTTCCGACTCGGAGAGTCCGATGATTTCGACGCCCACCTACAACCTGCGCCCCACGGCCGCCGGTGTAGCCGCGTCGAGTGCCCAGTGGTCGGCCCACGAGAGCTGGTCATCGGCTCGCGCTGGCACCGTCACGATGACCGCCACCAAGTCCAAGTTCGCCGCCAACGGTGCAGTGCGCAAGCACCGCAACCCCATCGCCCGCCGGTCTCAGGAGGGTTCGACCTAGGTAGCACCAGTCGAACCGAACTCTCCGAGAGGCCGCCGGGACATCCCGGCGGCCTCTCGGCTTTTCCACCCGTCAATCCCTGGAGAACCAGATGAACCGACCCGCCACCATCGCCCACCGGGCCCACACCGACACCGACACCGACCTACGAAGACAACGCTGACCTACCGACACAGAACGGGGACCCCGATGCAGTGCGCACCGGACATCGAACAAACCAAAGAGGAACTGGAGGACCGCTCCTGGTGGAGCGAGGCGTCGTGCGCCACCGGCGGCGCCGGCCTGGCCGCGATCTTCTTTTCCGACGAGCTCCAGGACATCGCCGCCGCGAAGCGCATCTGCGCCGAGTGCCCGGTCCTGGCCCCATGCCTGGAGGGGGCGATCGCCCGGCGTGAGCCATGGGGCGTGTGGGGCGGGCAGCTGTTCCTCAACGGCCACATCCTGCAGGCCAAACGCCGCCGGGGTCGTCCCCCCAAGGTCGCCCGTCCGGAGGACGCGCTCCCCGAGATCCCCATCCCCGAGCACCTCCGGTCGGCCTGACGGTGCACCGTGGGGGTTCCAACCATTGGGAGCCCCCACGGTGCATCAGTCCCGGCGACTGTCGGTGGAGTGGGCCGCGTCGGTAGCGTTGTGAGGTCATGAGTACCTCGGTGGCCGATCAGGTCGACCCGCCCTCACCGGCTCGGCGGGGGATCCGGACCCTGCCCCGCCGGACGATCGCCATCTGTGTGTGTGCGGCGGTGATCGCTGCGCTCTGCGCCGCCCTCGCCACTTCTCTCCTGCTCGGCGACACCGGGAGCTCCGACCCCGAAGCCACCCTCGAACCGGTCGGCGCGGTCGATGTCGACAGAATGCTCAGCGTGGCCCTCGAGACCGTCGACGGCAAGCCGACCACCCTCGCTGCCCACCTCGACGACCGACCCATGGTCCTCAACATCTGGGCCCAGAGCTGCGTGCCCTGCGTGGAGGAGATGCCCCTGCTGGAGCAGGCCCACCAGGACAACCCTGATGTGGCGTTCCTGGGGGTGGACACCCAGGACCGCCTCGACAAGGCAAAGGACCTGGTCGCCCAGACCGGCATCACCTACCCCTGGGTCCAAGACCCCAGCGGCAACTTCTTCTACGAGGCCAGCGCGACCGGTATGCCGACGACCCTGCTCCTGGACCGAAGAGGTCGGATCCTGGCCAACCGGACCGGCGCGTTCGACGACCTCGCCGAACTCCAGGCCTGGATCGACCGGTACCGGCCACCCACCTGATGGACGCACCGCTGGCCCTGGCCTTCACCGCAGGGATGGTGGCGACCGTGAACCCGTGCGGGTTCGCCATGCTTCCGGCCTACCTCTCGTACTTCCTGGGGCTCGAGGCGACCCCAGGAGGCGATGGCGAGCCGCCTACCGCCGGTGTCGCCCGGGCCCTGGTGGTCGCCGCCACCGTGTCGGCCGGTTTCGTCGCCCTGTTCGCGCTGGCGGGGGTTCTGGTGTCGTGGACGTCGTTCCAGGTGGTTGACGCTTCCCCCTGGTTGACGATCGCCATCGGTGGAGCGGTGCTGGTCGCCGGTGTGGCGTTCATGGCCGGATGGGATCCGTCGGTCTCGCTTCCCCGCCTGGACCGGGGAGGGCGAAGCCGGGGCGCGGCGTCGATGTTCGTGTTCGGGATCAGCTACGCCATCGCCTCACTCTCGTGCACGCTCCCCGCCTTCACCGGGGTGGTGGCCACCACCTTCGGACGGGAGTCGTTCATCTCTGGGGTGGCGACGTTCGTCTCCTACGCCCTGGGAATGGCGCTCCTGTTGGGGATCCTCACCGTCGCCCTGGCCTTGGCCCACCAGGGGATGGTCACCGGCCTGCGGCGGGCGCTGCCCTACGTGCACCGGGTGTCCGGGCTCATCATGGCGCTCATGGGGGCCTACCTGGTCTGGTACGGCATCTACGAGATCCGCCTGATCGGGCGGGGCGAGACCGTGTCGGGAGGTCCGGTCGGTTCGGTCACCGCATGGTCCGCCCGGCTCTCGGACCGCCTCTACGACGCCGACCCGCTACGCCTGGTGCTGGTGTTGGGGTTGGTGGTCGCCACCGCGGTCCTCATCGGCCTGCTCCGCTCCGAGAAGAGCTGACGCGTCGCGCCGGAACGGACGCTATGGGGCCAGTCGCGAGATGGTCCAGGTTCCATCGTGTCGCCGGTATTCGAACCGGTCGTGGAGGCGATCGGGCCGGCCCTGCCAGAACTCGACCCGGTCCGGGATCAACCGGTATCCACCCCAGTTGAAAGGGCGCGGGACCACAACGTCGTCGGTGTCCTGGTCATTTGATCCGGCCAGGCCCAAACGGGCCCGGATCTCCTCCACCCGCTGTTCCAGTTCCTCACGATCCGCGATCACGTGGCTCTGGGCGGAAGCCAGCGCACCTATCCGGCTTCCGAGGGGACGGGTCTCCCAATAGGCGTCGTTGGTTGCTTCATCCAGCAGTTCGACCGACCCTTCCACCCTCACCTGGCGGTTGAGCTCCAACCAGCCGAACACGAGCGACCCGTAGGGGTTGTCAGCGAGGTCTGACGCCTTACGGCTCTCGAGGTTCGTGAACAACTCGAAACCATCGGGTCCGAACCCACGACACAGCACGTAGCGAGCCGTGGGCCGACCCGATGCCGACGCGGTGGCCAGGATGCAGGCGGCGGCGTCGTAGCGAGGGTCCGCAGACCACTCCTTCCACCACCGTCCGAACTGATCGACCGGATCGGCGGCCAGGTCGCTCCGCCTCAACTCCGAGACCGTGTAGTCCTCGCGGAAATGACCCAGGTCCTGCGCTCCCCCGACGCCAGCCCTGTCCATTGCCGCCCTGGCGGCCTCATACCCCAGCGCGGGGGTGACACGACCCGGGCCGGTGTGGAACTCCCGGGTGGAAGCAACCGGAAGGTGTCTCGAGGTGAGGCCGGACAGGGAATCGACCACCGCCGGATCGGCCGAAGGACCGAATCCGGATGCCAGAACCCCCCGCAGACCCGACACCGGGTCCGACAACCCCAGGACCACCATCTCATCGCCTGGATCGCTCGGGCCTTCGAACCGGTACAGATGCTCGACGACGGCCTCATCCACCGGACAGCGACGCGACCCGCCGTCGGCCCGGAGGTGGCCTTCGTCGACAACGAAGTCGGCCGAATAGCCGGCCTGGCGCAGCAGAGCGATCGCCTCGGTCACCGTGTCGGGGGATTCCATGCCGTCCAGTGTGCCTTGACTGCGCCGTCAGGCGATACGGGTGGAACCCCTGAAGTACGGCAGGAGCACCTCGGGTACGTCGATTCCACCGTCAGCCCGGTGGTAGGTCTCGACGATCGCCGCCCAGACACGGGGGACGGCCAGGGCCGATCCGTTCAGCGTGTGGACCATGGCCGTTCCGCCTTCCTCGGCCCGGTAGCGAATGTTGCCGCGACGGGCCTGGTAGTCCGAGAACCACGACACCGAGGACACCTCGAGCCACTGGTCTGATCCAGGGGCGTAGACCTCGATATCGAAGGACCGGTGGTGGCTCTGACCCATGTCTCCGGTGCAGATGTCGAGCACCCGGTAAGCGAGTCCGAGGCTGGCGATGGTCGCCTCGACCGAGGCCACCATCTCACCGAGCAGGTCGGGGGCCTGGTCGGGCGTGGCGTAGGCGAACACTTCCACCTTGTCGAACTCGTGGGTGCGCAGCATCCCGCGGGTGTCACGACCGGCCGATCCCGCCTCCCGCCGGTAGCAGGAGGTGGCGGCCATGAACCGGAGGGGAAGTGCCTCCCGGTCGAGGATCTCATCGCGGTGGATGGAGGTCAGCGGGACCTCGGCGGTCGGGATCGCCCACAGGCCGTCGCGCTCGAGGTGGTAGGCGTCGTCGGCGAACTTCGGGAGCTGGCCCGTGGCCGTGAGCGTTTCGGTGGTGACCAGGGTGGGAGGGCGAACCTCCTCGTAGCTGTCGGCGTTTCGGTCCAGGGCGTACTGCAACAACGCTCGCGCCAGGGTCGCCCCGCCCCGCCGCTGCATCGTGAACATGGCGCCGGAGATCTTCACGGCGCGCTCGTTGTCCAGGATTCCGTAACGGGTTCCGAGCTCCCAGTGCGGGATCCGCTGATGCTCACCGAAGCCGTCCGGATCGAAACCGACGACCTTCACCACCGGGTTGTCGGCGTCACCGCCCCCGTCGGGGGCATCGGGGGCGGGGGTGTTGGGGATGCGGAGGAGGAGCTGGTGGATTTCGTCGTCCACTTCGGTGGTCTGATCGGCCAGAGCCTGTTCGGCCGATCCCAACTCCCGGCTACGGACCTGGAGGTCCTCGGCCTCGGCTACCTGACCGTCCTTGCGAAGGCGACCGACCTCCTTGGACATCACCTTTATCTGATTCCGGAGGTCGTCTCGCTCGGTGGCCAGTGCCCGCTGGCGAGCGTCCAGCTCCACCACAGAGTCGACCTCTGACGTCTCGATCCCACGTCGGGCCAGAGATGCCTTCACCTCGTCGGGGTTGGTGCGTATGCGACGGATATCGAGCATGGGCAACGACGGTAGCCGTAGCCGCGTTCGTACCCTCCACCCATTGGAGTTCCAACCGGGGCTTTGTCCCCGATGGGCTCGGACCTCTCCGGCGGCCGACGGTAACGTCGGCCTGATGTCAGTCGTGGAGGTCTCGGAACTGACCGTCCTCTACGGGGCGGTGAAAGCCGTCGACGGGCTCTCCTTCAACGCCGAGCGGGGCGAGGTCGTGGCCCTCCTCGGCCCCAACGGTGCCGGTAAGACCTCGACCGTCGAGGTGCTGGAGGGTTATCGAAGGCCCACCGCTGGTCAGGTCAGGGTGTTGGGCCTCGATCCGCTGGCGCAGCACGCTGAGCTCGCTCCCAGCATCGGCGTGATGCTCCAGTCCGGCGGGGTCTACTCGGGCATTCGACCTCTGGAGGTACTGCGTCTTTTCGCCTCGTTCTACGCGGAGCCGGCCGACCCGGTCGATCTCCTCGAACGAGTGGGCCTGTCGCACCGCCAGCGATCCACGTGGCGCCAGCTCTCGGGCGGCGAACAACAGCGGCTATCGCTCGCCCTCGCCCTGATGGGCCGCCCGCTGGTGGCCTTTCTCGACGAGCCGGCGGCGGGCGTCGACGTCAAGGGCCGACAGCTGATCCGGTCGGTGGTGCGCGATCTCGCCCAAGACGGCACCTGCGTGCTGCTCACCACCCACGATCTCGACGAGGCCGAGCGCGTGGCGGATCGGGTGGTCATCATCGACCGGGGCACGCTGGTGGCGACAGGGACCCCGCAGGAGCTCATGAGCGGTTCGGGCGGAGGTGAGATCCGATTCGGCGCTCCACCCGGGATCGACACCGCTTCACTGGGCCGGGCCATGCTGGCTGCGGTCACCGAGACCTCACCGGGCGAGTACCACGTAGCGGTGGAGGCCTCTCCCGGTAACGTCGCCGCGTTGACTGGTTGGCTCGCCGAGCAGGATCTGGCGCTCGGTGACCTCAGGGCTGGACGACAGCGGCTCGAAGACGTCTTCCTCCACCTGACATCGGTCACCGGCGAGGTCCCCGCGGTGGTGGCGCCCGGGGAGCCCAAGCGACGGTGGCCGAGACCGGGCAGGACCGAGAGGGCGCCACGGTGAGCTCCCTACGCCAACGGGCTCCAGCGTTGCGAGCGGGGACGGCCCAGACCAGGACCGAACTGACCCTCACCCTTCGCAACGGCGAATCGGTGCTGCTCACGTTCCTCATCCCGGTGCTGTTGTTGACGTTCTTCAGCCTTGTCGACGTGTTGCCGACCGGGACCGACGACCCTGTCGAGTTCCTCTTCCCCGGTGTCCTCGCACTGGCCGTCATGTCCACCTCGATGGTGGCGCTAGCCATCGCTACCGGCTTCGAACGCCAGACCGGTGTGCTGAAACGACTGGGCAGCACCCCCCTGACCCGGGGTCAGCTCCTCGGAGCCAAGACCGCCTCCATGGCGGTCATCGAGGTCGCGCAGATCACGGTGTTGACCGCGGTGGCCCTGATGCTCGGGTTCCGCTTCGACGGCACCCAGATCCTCGCCGCGGTGGGTGGCGCGGCGCTGGCCAGCATCGCCTTCGCCGGCCTAGGGCTACTCCTGGCCGGAACCTTGCGGGCACTGACCACCCTGGCCGCGGCCAACGGCATCTACCTGGTGCTACTGCTCCTCAGCGGGATGATCATCCCCCTCGACAAGCTGCCCGATCCGGTCGCGACGGTCGCTCGTCTCCTGCCATCGGGCGCCCTGGCCGAAGTCATCCACGGGGCGCTGGGAGCCACCACCATTCCCACCCAGGCATGGTTGGTTCTCGGGGTATGGGCGCTTGTCAGCCCAGTGGCAGCGGCCAGATCGTTCCGCTGGGAATGATCATCGTGCCGTGCCGGCACGACACTGCGCTGGACAGATTCGACCTGTACGGCCTGCTCGCGGCAGGCGTCCGTGGTGCGCCTTCGGCGCTCCGCCCGCTGGTTCCATCCCGGCAGGTCCTCGCTTCGCTGCGGCGCCGGGACGGGTTTGCGACGTTACCAACGCCGCAAACAGCCTCCATATCAGGTTCATCGCCGTGCCCTCAGGGCGCGGAAATGGGTTAGTTGGGGAGGGTGCTGCCGCCGCCGGTGAAGAACTCGAAGGTGGCGAGCACACCGAGGTAGACGGCTAGGGCCAGGAACAGCCCGGCGTAGAAGGCCCGGGTGAGGAGCTTGCTGTCGAACTTCAGGTGCATGAACACCGACGCCACGACGAAGAACTTGAAGGCCATCATGGCCAACAAGCCACCGACCTCGAACAGGTACAGCGCCTTGCCGTCACCCCAGTCATCCCAGGGAAGGTAGGACCAGGCAACCTCGATGGCGGTCACCACGGCGAGGATGATCGCGGTCTTGACGAACAGCTTGTCGGTGGGGTGGGCGTGGCCGCCGCCGTGAGCGGCGGCAGGGACGGTGACGGTGTTGGCGTCGGCGCTCATTGGAACCCGGTCCTTACTTGATCAGGTAGACGACGGTGAAGATGATGACCCAGATCACGTCCACGAAGTGCCAGTACAGGCCCACGATCTCGACCGACTCGGCCTGGGCGTTGCCGATTCTCCCCGACAGGGATAGCCCGATGGTGGACAGCAACATGATGATGCCCAGGGTCACGTGCACACCGTGGAAGCCGGTGAGGGCGAAGAAGGCCGACCAGGCGGGGCTGTGGGTGAAGCCGTAGCCGGCGTTCAAGAACTCCTTGAACTCGTAGACCTGGCCGGCGATGAACACCGAGCCCAGCAGGGCGGTGGTGGCGAGCCAGGTGCGAAGGGCCCGGTGATCACCGCGCTGGATGGCCGAGACCGCCAGCACCATGGTCAGCGAGCTCATCAGGAGCACGAACGATGAGATCGACGTGAAGGCCAGGTCGTACAGATCGTGCGGGGTCTGGTGAAGGGCACCGTCGCCCGAACGGTTCTTGTAGATGAGGAAGGTGGAGATCAGACCACCGAACAGGAGGCACTCCGAGGCCAGGAACACCCACATGGCCAGCTTCTCATTGGAGACGCCGGTGCTGGTGACGTGGGTGTGGTCATCGTGGCCGGCGGGGACCACGAGGCGGGGGTCGGCGATGTCAGTCAACGAGCGCAGCCTCCTGCGGAGCGGCGACTTCGGCGTCGGCCGAGCTGTCGTCGGAATCGGTGGGGTGGTCTTCGGTGTGACCGTGGTCGTCACCGGGTTCGGTGGAGGGCTCGATTACCCAGCCAACGATGCCGGCTACGACGCAGATGGTGCCCAGCACGCAGAACCACAGGTTGAAGATCAGGCCCCAGGCGATGAAGGGAAGCCCGAAGGCCAACACGATCGGCCAGTACGACGGAGACGGTAGGTGCACGTCGGTGGCGTCACCCTTTTGGACGATGTCCTCGGTGGCCGCGATGCGGACCAGGTTGCCGTTCTCGTCCTCGCCGTACTTGCGATGCCAGAAGTCGTCGAGGGACCGAACGGTCGGGATCACGTCGTAGTTGTGGGCGGGGGCAGGGCAAGGGATCATCCACTCGATGCCCCGGGCGTCCCACGGGTCGGCCGGCATCGCCACCTGGTTGACCTTGGCCTTACGCCACGAGCTCCAGATGATCCAGAAGAAGTAGAGGAACGAGATGCCGATGGTGGCGGCCCCGATGGTGGCCACCAGGTTCCAGAAGTTGAACCCGTAGCCGTCGCGGTAGGTGTAGGTGCGGCGGGGCATGCCCTGGAGGCCCAGGATGTGCATGGGGCCGAAGGTCAGGTTGAAGCCGATCAGCAGGATCCAGAAGTTGACCTTGCCGTGGAACTCGCTCAGCTTGTAGCCGAACGCCTTCGGCCACCAGAAGTACCAAGCACCGACGAAACCGAACAGGGCACCGCCGAACAGCACGTAGTGGAAGTGGGCGACGATGTAGTAGGTGTCGGTCTGCTGGGTGTCGGCGGGAGCGACGGCGTGGGTGACACCGGAAAGGCCGCCGATGGTGAACATGGTGACCAGGCCCACCGAGTAGAGCAGCGGAGTGTCGAAGCGGAGCTTGCCGCCCCACATGGTGGCCATCCAGTTGAGGATCTTCACGCCGGTGGGAACAGCGATGAACATGGTGGCGGTGGCGAAGGCGGCCACCGAGATGGGCCCGAGGCCCGAGGCGAACATGTGGTGAGCCCACACGCCCCAGCCCATGAACCCGATGGCGATACCCGAGAACACCATGAACGGGTAGCCGAAGATCGGCTTACGGGAGAAGACCGGGATCATCTCGGAGATCACGCCGAACGCCGGCAGGATCATGATGTAGACCTCGGGGTGACCGAAGATCCAGAACAGGTGCTGCCAGAGGAGGGGATCGGCGCCCTGGCTCACGTCGAAGAAGCGCGCTCCGAACAGGCGGTCGAACAGGAGCAGGAACTGGGCCGAGGTCAGCACCGGGATGGCGAACAGCAGCATGAACTGGGTCACCAGCGACATCCAGGTGAACACCGGCATGCGCATGAGGGTCATGCCCGGCGCCCGCATGTTCAGGACCGTGGTGATCAGGTTCACCGCGCCGAGTAGCGACGAGATACCGGTGATGATCAGACCCATGTTCCAGAAGTCGATGCCATGGGTGGGTGAGAACAACACGCCGTTGTTGGGGGCGTAGTTGAACCATCCGCCGTCGGCCCCACCGCCGAGGAGCCAGGCCGAGTTCAAGACGATTCCACCGGCCAGGAACACCCAGAACGACAGCGCGTTCAGTCGGGGGAAGGCGACGTCTCGCGCCCCGATCTGCAACGGCAGGAGATAGTTCATGAACGAGGCACCGATCGGCATCACCACCAGGAAGATCATGGTGGTGCCGTGCATCGTGTACACCTGGTTGTAGAGGTCGGCGCTGAGCACCTTCCCCTCCGGGGCCGCCAGTTGGAGACGGATCAGCATCGCCTCCACGCCACCGATCAGGAAGAAGAACAGCGCGGCAGCGCCGTACATGATCCCGATCCGCTTGTGGTCGACGGTGGTGACCCACCCGCGCCACCCGGGCGTGTTGCCGGGGCGGGCGAAGACGCCCATGGGCCGGACCGGCGCGTCAGCGCCGGGACCCAGGGCCAGAGTGCCGTCAGTCGTTGCCATGACGTGCTCGCTCCTACTTCAGCGTGATCAGGTAGGCGACCAGTTGGTCGATCTGTTCTTCGGTGAGATCGAAGTTGGGCATCCCCCGACTCTGGGGGCTCATGGTCTCACCCGGGTACATCGCCTTCATCTCGGGCGCATTGCGCAGCCAGGCCTCGAGATCGGACCGGTTGAGGCACTTCGCGATGCCCTCCTCGGTGCTGGCCCAATTGAGACCCAGCGCGTTGCATTCCTTGGTGTCCTTGCGCAGGTCGAACTTGGCACCCGCGAACGTGGACCGGCTCATGAAGTGGGTCAGGTCGGGCAGGGCACCGGCAACCTGGTTCACCTGGGACGGGAACTCGAAGGGAGTCGTCGACTCCGACGGGCTCGTCTCGCCCTCGACGGCGGCCGGATCGTTCATGCCCCGGACCTGGTGGCAGCTGGTGCAGGTGCTGGCGAAGATCTTCCAGCCCTCGATGGCCTGCTCGTCGGTGGGGTTCCAGACCCTCGCCTGTTGAGCCTCAGTCCACGACTCGAAGTCGTCGGGGCTGACGGCCACGACCTTGATGCGCATCTCGGCGTGGGACAGGCCGCAGAACTCGGTGCACTGACCGATGTACTCGCCCGCCTTGGGAGCGTTGATGGTCAGTGGGTGGGTTCGACCCGGCACCGCGTCACGCTTGCCGTTGAGGCGCGGGGCCCACCACGAGTGGATCACGTCGCGGGACTTGATCCGAAGTGCGATGTTCCGGCCGGTCGGGATGACGAGGTCGTTGGCGGTGATGATCTCGTCGAACTTGCCGTCGTCGTTGAGGTCGTAGCGGTACTCCCACCACCACTGCTGGCCGATCACCTCGACCCGGATGGGGTCCTTGGGTTCCTTGGCGAGGTCAAAGATGGTGAGCACCGTGAACGCGGCGACCACCAACAGGATCGCGGCGGGCAGGATCGTCCAGCCGATCTCCATCTTGAAGTGGCCGTGCACCTGCTCGGGGAAGGCGTTGAAGTCGTCGTCGTCCTTGGCCCGGAACTTGATGCTGATCCACAGCGCTCCACCGAGGATCACCACGAAGACGATCCCGGCTACTCCGAACACCGGCAACACCAGGTTGTGGATCTGCTTGGCCTGGGGCCCGACCGGCTTGAGGGTGTCCTGCGGGGCGTTCGACGCACATCCAGCGGCGAGCAGCACGATCCCACCCACCAGAGGGGCGAGTCGGGTCAGGCGGGTACGGACGGGACCGGTCATGGTTCCTCCTGGACGGGTCATGTCAGTTCACCGCCAGGGTGGGGCCGGTGCTTGCGTCGATGGGAGCCAGACCTTCCTCGGTCTGGGCCGGCTCGGTCTGCTCGTGGTGGGGTCCCTCGTGTTCACGTTCGCCGGCGATTGCCGCCACGACGCCACCACCGAGGATGACGATCCCACCGACCAGAAGGATCCCGGCGATGGCCGACTGCGACAACCGGGGCCGCATCGCCACCAGGGCGCCGATGCCCAGGATCACCGCCGGCACCAGACCGAAGACGATGTAGGAGCCGATCTTGGGGGTGGCCAGGAGAATCCGAGAGACGGCCAGGACCAACAGGGCGACCGTGATCAGCGCCGCACCGGGGATCTCGACCGGGCGCATGAGGCGATCGCGGATCGCCTGGTTGACGGCGGGGTCACCGGTGGCCCGGTCAGCCCAGGCCCGCACCGCCCACTCCACGGTGACGATCGTCAGGCCGACCATGCCGATAACGAACATGGCAGATCCCACTGCCATACCGAGCACCAGGCACCCCGCCGAGAAGGCTCCCACCACTGGCCAGTAGTTGGCCCGCACCGGAACCGGGACCTCGGGAACGGTCTCGAGCCCGAGGATCTGGGCGCTGGCCTCCGGATCGGCATCTCGAAGCGTCGACAGGAAAATGCCCAGGAACAGCGACGTCGCCGCCAGACCCATGAGGATCGCGTAGCCGACGTGATCGCCGACATGGCCCTTGTAGCCGAAGGTGAGGGGTCCGATAACGGAGTCCATGCCGAAGCCGTGACCCGAGGTTGCCCCGCCGTAGATCACGGCGGCGACGAACCCGAATGCTGCCAGCGACAACAGGAACTTGGATGCGCTCTTGGTCATCTGATGCCTACTTGACGATGTAGATCGTGTACCAGATAGCCGAATGAACG
>JAGQSO010000086.1 GCA_020439505.1 Acidimicrobiales bacterium | reverse complement strand
CAGGCGGTCCAAGGCGGCCAGCAACGCCACCATGACCGACGCCGAGGTGCCCAACGATGCTCCGACCGGGACGCCAGAGCGGATCGTCACCCTCAGGTCATGGCCTGGGCCTGTCGCCGTCAGAGCCTCGAGACGGCCAGCCGTCGCCTCGGCCACGCAGTGTTCCAGGAGCGGGTGCCGCGGGTTGACCACCGCGGTGGGGTCGAAGCGGTAGTCGGCCCCCAGGTCGGGGGCCACCAGGTGCACGGCCGGTGGGCGGTGGCGCGCTCCAGAGTCGGGGCGGACCAGGTCTGCGACGACTTCGATCCCGGGCCCGACCGCCACCGAGCACACCTGACCGGGTGACCCGAACCAGGTGTCGGTCCAGCCGCCGACGTCACACACCCGAACCGGCGCCAGCGCCCGGATGGATCGAACCACGGTCATGGCGTGGTCGCCTTGGAGGCCTTGCGGTCCCGCCACCGAGCCCGCAGGCGCCGGGCCGTTCGAAACACCACCCAGGTGACCGCCACGCACACCATGGCCAGGACCACCGCCACCACGCCCGCCACCACCGGGTAGGCCAGGGCCAACGCCACCATGGCGGCCACGAGGCCGTCCTCGCCTAGTGACAGCGCCACGTTGCTGACCGGTTCGGGCGAGGTGTTGGCCAGGGCCCGCGTAGATGACTTGGCCCCGTGAGCGGTCAGGGCGAACGTGCCGCCCAGCATGGCCACCAACACCTCGGGGGAGCCGGACTCGGCTGCCATCATCCCGGTCAGCAACGCCCCGCCCAGCGGCCGCACCACCAGATGGATGGCATCCCAGGTGCTGTCCAACCACGGGACCTTGTCCACCACGAACTCGACCGCGAACAGTGTGAACAGCACGGCCAACACCCAAGGCTGTTGAAGCTGGTCGGGAGTCTCAGCCCAATCGAAACGACCAGCCAGCCCGATCAACAAAGCGGTGGCGTACAGGTTCAGCCCGCTAGACCACCCACTGGCCAGGATCGTCCCCAGTTCCATCCCCAAAGCATGGCGGATCGACGGCCCGACCCGATGTGGACCCTCTTGGGCCGCACGATCGAACGGAACTGCCGTCCGGCTGGGTGGCGGGCATCTGCCAAGCTGGGCGGCATGGGTGACCAGGGTGAACAGGTGGATGGCCGACATGGCTGAGCCGGTGGTCTTCGACCAGGCCGGGGGGTGGTCGGGGGTGCTCGGCACCCTCACCGGGCGGGGCGATCTCAGTGCCGACGTCGCCGGCGCGGCTATGGCCGAGATCCTCGAAGGCAACGCCACACCGGCTCAGATCGCCGGGTTCATCGTGGCGCTGCGCATGAAGGGCGAGACCGTCGAGGAGCTCACCGGGCTGGTGTCGGCCATGATCGACCGGGCCACGCCGGTCACCTTGGCTGAACCCGACGGTGTGATCGACATCGTCGGAACCGGCGGCGACAAGAGCCACTCGATCAACGTGTCGACGCTGGCCGCCCTGACCATCGCCGGTGCCGGGGGCCGGGTGTGCAAGCACGGCAACCGGGCCGCCTCATCGGCGTGTGGTACCGCTGACGTGCTCGAAGCGCTGGGCGTGGCCTTCGACCTCGGCCCGGCAGGAGTGGCGCATTGCGTGGACACGGTGGGCATCGGGTTCTGCTTTGCCCCGCGCTTTCACGGTGCCATGCGCCACGCCGGGCCACCTCGCCGAGAGCTGGGCGTACCCACCGTGTTCAACTTCCTCGGACCCTTGGCCAACCCGGCCCGGGTGCGGCGGCAGGTCACCGGCGTGGCCGACGCGGCCATGGCCGAACGGATGGTCCAGGTTCTGGCGGCCAAAGGTTCCGAGCGGGCCCTGGTGGTCTACGGCCACGACGGCCTCGACGAGCTGACCATCACCACCACCTCGACGGTCCACGAACTGCGAGACGGTGAGATCCGGACCTACGACGTCGACCCCGCGGCGTTGGGTCTCGGCGGAGGAACCCTCGATGACCTCCGAGGTGGAGACGCCGCCACCAACGCCGAACTCAGCCGTCGGGTGCTCGGCGGAGAGCGAGGACCCCGAGCCGACATCGTGGTCCTCAACGCCGCCGCTGGGTTGTTGGCCGCGGGGGTGGTCGACGACCTGGCCGGAGGGGTCGAAGCGGCTCGGGTGTCCCTCTACGAGGGTGGCGCCGCGGCCGTGCTGGACTCGCTGGTGCGGGCATCGAACGAGGCCGCCGCCCGAGAAGCCTGACGGGCGAGGCGACCATGGCATCAGCATCGGGCGCCTCGACCGAGTCCACCCACCGCGGGCCGACCCACCCCGAGTCATCCCGCCCCGGGCCGCTTCAGGCTGGGTCGTCTCAACCGGCGCCCTCGACGCCCATGGAGGCAGGTGACGAGGTCGAGCGGCGCCGGGCCCTGAACCGGATGAAGGCGTTGGCCACCGGGCTGTTGGTGGCAGCCGCGGTGGTGTTCGTGGTGGCTCGTCGCTTCGATTCGGTGGCGGCTGGTTACGTGGAGGCCTTCGCCGAGGCGGCGATGGTGGGGGCGTTGGCCGACTGGTTCGCGGTGACGGCCCTGTTCCGCCACCCGCTGGGGCTCCCCATTCCCCACACCGCCATCATCCCTGAGCGCAAAGACGACATAGGACGAGGTCTCGGCACCTTCGTGCAGGGCAACTTCTTGAGCGGTCCGGTGATCGCCGACAAGATCGCCTCGGTGGGGGTGGCGGCCCGGATCGGTGAGTACCTGGCCGACCCGGTCAACGCCGCCAAGATCGGCCACAGCGCCGGTGACGCGGTCGCGGCCGCTGTCGACGTGCTGCGCGACGAAGACGTGGCTCCGGTGATCGAACAGATGGTCACCGACCGGGTGGGGGCGGTGCCGGCGGCCCCGTTGGCGGCGCGGATACTGGAAGCGGCCATGGTGGATGGTCACCATCAGCTCGCCATCGATTCCCTGCTCGCCGGGGTGAGCGGATACCTCGACCGCAACGAGACCAGCCTGCGTCAACGTCTCGGTGAGGAGTCGCCGTGGTGGGTGCCCGAACCGATCGACGACCGGGTCTTCGCCAGGCTCACCGATGCGATACGTCGGTTCGTGGCCGAGGTGGGCGGGCAACCCGATCACCAGGTTCGGCTCCACTTCGATGAACGGGCCCGCGATCTGGTGGAACGGCTCCGCACGTCGCCCGAACTCGAGGCCAGAGGGGAGGAGCTGAAGGCTCAGCTCTTGGCTCACCCGTCGGTTCGGGCCTGGACGTCGACGTTGTGGCAGGACCTCAAGTCGGCGATGGTGGACGCGGCCGGAGATCCCAAAAGCGAGCTGCGGGCTCGGCTGGAGGACGGGATAGTGCGCCT
>JAGQSO010000085.1 GCA_020439505.1 Acidimicrobiales bacterium | reverse complement strand
TCGCCGATGATGCGTTGGCTCATGCGTTCGAGCAGGTCGTAGGGGAGGCGGGCGAAGTCGGCGGTCATGGCGTCTTCGGAGGTGACGGCCCGGATGATGATCGGGTACCCGTAGGTTCGCTCGTCGCCCATGACCCCGACGCTGCGGATGTCGGGAAGCACGGCGAAGGCCTGCCAGATCTCGCGTTCGAGGCCGGCGGCACGGACCTCCTCGCGCACGATGGCGTCGGCGCGCTGGAGGACGGCGACCTTGTCGGGGGTGACCTCGCCGATGATGCGGACTCCGAGGCCGGGGCCGGGGAAGGGCTGGCGCCACACGATCTCGTCGGGCAGACCCAGTTCGGTGCCGACCTTGCGGACCTCGTCCTTGAACAGCAGGCGAAGCGGTTCGACCAGGTCGAACTGCATGTCCTCGGGGAGGCCACCGACGTTGTGGTGGCTCTTGATCTTGGCGGCCGACGCGGTTCCGCTCTCGATCACGTCGGGGTACAGGGTGCCCTGCACCAGGAAGCGGGCGTCTTCGATGCCGCCGGACACGTCTTCGAAGATGCGGATGAACAGCTCGCCGATGGCCTTGCGCTTGTCTTCGGGGTCGGTGACCCCGGCCAGCTTGTCGAAGTAGCGATCGGCGGCGCGGACGTGGATCAGCTCGATGCCCTGGTGGCGCTGGAAGGTCTCGACCACCTGGTCGCCTTCGCCTTCGCGCATGAGGCCGGTGTCGACGAACACGCAGGTGAGCTGGGGGCCGATGGCTTTGTGAACGAGGGCGGCAGCCACCGCCGAGTCGACGCCACCGGACAGGGCGCAGATGACCCGGGCGGAACCGACCTGGGCCCGAACCGCCGCGACCTGGGTGTCGATGACCGACCCCATGGTCCACGACGGAGGGCAGCCGCACACGTCGTAGAGGAAGTGTTCGAGTACGGCCTGACCGTGGGGGGTGTGGACCACCTCGGGGTGGAACTGCACGGCGTGGATACGGCGTTCGACGTTCTCCATTGCCGCCACCGGGATCTGGGCGGTGGTGGCGGTGACGGTGAACCCGGCGGGGACCTCGGCGATGGAGTCGAAGTGGCTCATCCACACCTGTTGGTGGGCGGGTTGTCCACCGCCGAACACCACGCCTGGCGCGACAACGTCGAGGTCGGTGCGGCCGTACTCACCGACACCGGTGTTGGCGACGGTGCCTCCGAGCTGCTGGGCGATGAGCTGGGCGCCGTAGCAGATGCCGAAGATCGGGACCCCCAGGTCGTAGACCGCGGGGTCGATGGCGGGGGCGCCTTCCACGTGGACCGACTTGGGGCCACCGGAGAAGATGATGCCGGCCGGTCGGCGGGCGGCCACCTCGGCCGCGGTGATGGTGTGGGCCACGATCTCGCTGTAGACGTGGGCTTCGCGGACCCGACGGGCGATGAGCTGGGCGTACTGGGCACCGAAGTCGACGACCAGCACCGGACCGGAGCCGGCGGTTCCACCGGTGGCAGGGGCGGTGGGCGCAGTCATCGAGCCACCGGGGTGACGGTGAGCTCGGCTCTTTGGAGCTCCTTGAGGGTCGGGGTTCCGCAGGTGGCCATGGACCGGCGCAGTGCCCCGGCCAGGTTGGTCCGGCCGTCGGCGCGATGGGCCGGACCGATCAGGATCTCCTCGATCGTGCCGACCGGCGGGGCCGGTACCACCGAGGACCGGGGCAGGTCGGCGTGGCCGCTGTTGATCCCCCAGTGCCAGCCCTGCCCGGGGGCGTCCGATGCTGCGGCGAGGGGTGAACCGATCATCACCGCGTCGGCTCCGCAGGCCACCGCTTTGGCGATGTCGCCGCCGGTGGTGATCGAGCCGTCGGCGATGAGATGCACGTACACGCCGGTTTCGTCGAGGTGTCGGAGCCGGGCGGCGCGGGCATCGGCGATGGCGGTGGCCTGAGCGGCGCCGATCCCGAGCACCTCTCGGGTGGTGGAGGTGGCACCGGATCCGACGCCGACCAGGATGCCCGCCGCTCCGGTGCGCATCAGGTGGCGGGCCGACTGGTAGCCGGCGCACCCACCGACGATCACCGGGATGTCGAAGCGGCGGACGAAGGTCTTGAGGTTGAGTGGGTCGCCGTCTCGGGTCACGTGTTCGGCGGAGACCACGGTTCCCTGCACGACGAGGAGGTCGAGCTCGGCGGCCAGCAGGGTGTCGGCGAAGGCCGGCAGCCGCTGGGGGGTGATCGCCGCGCACGATACGACGCCGGCGCCGCGGATCTGTTTGATGCGGTCGCGGATCAGTTCGGGTTTGATCGGTTCGGCGTACATCTCCTGGAGGCGCACGGTGGTCATCGCCTGACCGGCGGCAGCGATCTCGGCCAGGAGGGGTTCGGGATCGTCGTAGCGGGTCCACAGCCCTTCCAGCGCCAGGACTCCCACGCCGCCAAGTGCGCCGATGGTTGCGGCGCTGGCTGGGCTGGTCACGCTGTCCATGGCGGCGGCCATGATCGGAAGGTCGAAGCGGAAGGCGTCGATGTCCCAGGACAGGTCGACGTCTTCGGGGTCGCGGGTGCGCCGGTTGGGGACCAGGGCGACGTCGTCGAGCGCGTAGGCCCTCCGCCCGCTCTTGCCCATGCCGATCTCGATCTCAGCCACGGTGCTGGTGCTCCTCGAACCCCGAATGGAAAGGTCAGAGCCTACGCGGTGACCTCTCCGCTCCCTGAACCCGTGGTGGCTAGGTCAGGCCGAGGCGGTGGTGATGAGGAACGTTCCTCCGAGGGCGACGTGGCCGTCTGCGGTCAGGTGGGACCGGTAGGCATCGGCGATGGCCTCGATCACCTCGGCGCGCAGGTCCTCGGGTTGGCCGGTGGTCACCACCCTGGTCGGTCCTAGGTCGAGGCCGGCTCGTGCCGCGGTGTCAATATCGGTCCCGCCGCCGATGACCATCGCCGCGCCATGTTCGACGGTGTCGACCTCGGACCAGCCCGCCTCGGTCAACACGTCGGTCAACCGTTGGGCGGTACAAAGAGAGAAGGCCCCTTCGTCGGGTTCTGGTGGGTCCACGGCTACACCTCGCCGGGCCATGACATCGAGGGCGGCGGCCAGGGGCACCTCGAACATGTCAGATCGGTGGCGGTGGGCCCAGGTGGCGATGGCCAGTCGGCCTTCGGGGGCCGAAGCTCTGATGTTGGTGAACGCCTTCACCGGGTCCGAGAAGAACATGACCCCGTATCGGGAGATCACCACGTGGTGGGGGTCGACCCCAGACCCCACCGGGTCCCAGTCGACGGCGTCGGCGTTGATCCACTCGATCGGGGCGGCTTCGGGGCCGGGTGGCACCGCAGCAGCGGCCCGGAGCATGGCGTCGGCCAGGTCGAGTCCGGTCACCGAGCCGCCACGTCCGACCGCCCTTGCGGCCAGCCGGGTGGTGGGGCCGTGGCCGCAGCCCACGTCGAGCACCCTCTCGCCACCTTGGAGGTCGGCGGCGGCGAACAGGGCGTCGGTCACCGGGGCGAGCTGGCGGTCTATGCCTTCGGACTGACCGAGCCAGCGTTGGACCCGTGTGTCATCCCATTGATCGGCCACCTGCGGTCAGCCCTTCCAGTAGTTGGGGGCCTCGGCGGTGATGGTGATGTCGTGGGGGTGGCTTTCGCGCAGGCCGGCCGCGGTGATGCGAACGAAGCGGGCCTGGTGCAGGTCGGCGATGGTGGCGGCCCCGCAGTAGCCCATCGCCTGGCGGAGACCGCCGGTGAGCTGGAACAGGATCCGCCGGACCGGACCCTTGTAGGCGACCCGTCCTTCGATGCCTTCGGGGACGAGCTTCTCGGCGTCGATCACGTCGCCCTGGAAGTAGCGGTCCTTGGAATACGACCGGGTCTTCATGGCCCCCATGGAGCCCATGCCCCGGTACTCCTTGAACCGCTCACCCTGGTAGAGGACTACGTCTCCGGGGCTCTCGTCGACGCCGGCCAGCAGGCTGCCCAGCATCACGGTGTCGGCTCCCGCGGCGAGGGCCTTGGCGATGTCGCCGGAGAACTGGATGCCGCCATCGCCGATCAGGCAGGCGTCGTAGCCCTCGAGGGCGGCGCGGGCGTCGTCGATGGCGGTGAGCTGGGGTACCCCGACGCCGGCCACCACCCGGGTGGTGCAGATGGAACCGGGACCGACCCCGACCTTGACGGCCGAGGCACCGGCGTCGAGCAGGGCCCGGGTGCCGTCGTAGGTGGCGACGTTGCCGGCCACGATCGGCACCGGGAACTCGGCCACGATCTTGGCCACGATGTCGAGCACCCCGGCCGAGTGGCCGTGGGCGGTGTCGACCACCAACACATCGACCCCGGCATCGACGAGGGCGGCGGCCCGTTCGAAGGCGTCGGGGCCGGTGCCCACCGCGGCGGCGCAGCGCAGGCGACCCTGGTCGTCCTTGGTGGACTCGGGGTACTGGATGCGCTTCTGAATGTCCTTGACGGTGATCAGACCCGACAGGCGACCCTCGGCGTCGACCACCGGAAGCTTCTCGATGCGGTGACGGCCGAGGATCTCCTGGGCTTGTTCCAGGGTGGTGCCCTGGGGGGCGGTGACCAGGTTCTCGCTGGTCATCACGTCGCCGATGCGCTCGTTGACGTCTTGGTGGAAGCGCAGGTCCCGGTTGGTGAGGATCCCGACCAGGCGGCGGTCGCCGTCGGTGATCGGCACGCCGGAGATCTTGTAGCGCGACATCAGATCCAAGGCGTCGGCCACCAGGGCATCGGGGCCAAGGGTGACGGGGTCGACGATCATGCCGGACTCGGAACGCTTGACCTTGTCGACCTCGGCCGCCTGGTCCTCGACCGACAGGTTGCGGTGCACCACGCCGATCCCACCGGCGCGGGCCATGGCGATGGCCAGCGCCCCTTCGGTGACGGTGTCCATGGCCGCCGACAGGATCGGCACGTTGAGGGTGATGCCGGGTACCAGCGGGCTGGCCGTCGACACCTCGTTGGGCAACACGTCGCTGGCCGCGGGGACCAGCAGCACGTCGTCGAAGGTGAGGCCGGTGACCGCGAAACGGTCGGTTCCCGGGCGTTCGGAGGCGGACCGGTCAGGGGTGGTGCGGTCTGGCGGGTCGAGGGCCATCTTCTTCGTCTCCGGGGCGTCGTCTCTTCGCCGCAGGCTACCCGGACTGCTCGACCGCCCCACAGCCGACAGCCACACGTCAGCTAGCTACAAACCGGCGTTGGAGCCGATCTCGGCAGCCACCCGGCCATCTGTGCGTCTCATGATCGGGGGGTCGGGTCGACCAGCACGCAACGGGTACCGGTGTAGATAGTGACGCATCAGCCTCGAAGCGGGCGAGCGTGGCCGTGGACGACGAGCTGGTCAATGACCTATGTCTCTTCCGGCCGTGTCGCCTGCCGGTACTTCGTTACCAGCTGGTTCGTGACCGCACGCCGCCGCGCCATAGCGCGTCCCATCGATCAGGCGTGGCGGGCCACACCCCAAACGGAGGAAAAGAAGGCAACTAATCCCCCCTACGCGGAGGTGCCCATGGCCATGAGAGAGTGCTCGCGATCTCCCAACGATTAGGCAGGGATCATCTTGTTCTTGTCAGGGACATCGCGGCTACAGGCTCGATCAAATACGAATCTCGACAACCCCAGACAGCGGCCGTACCTGCTCATCGAAGTGTTTCGAGAAATGCATCCGCCTCGGATCGGAGAGCTGAATAATCATCGATTTCCACGAATGAATTGATCCAATAGCCCTTCAATGAACCATCATCGCCTCGAACCTCGATCGGATACAGCGTTGAGATCGCTTCGAGAACCGGCTTCCGGTTCAACGGATCGGCCATCGCATCAGAGGACATGGTTGCTTCGAACTCGCTGGATCTCTCGGCTATCAGCGAGGGAAGGGCCTCGATCTCAGCCACATCCATCCAGCCCCGGCTCCTCCCGGTCGAGTCCTCCACCGGGACCCGCGTCTCACTGTCGAAGGCGAGAACCTGATCGTCCGCGACCGCGGATCGGGTCTGGGAAGTAACAGCCGCTCCGCGTTAGGTCGCCACGGAATCGAGCTCGGCCGCGCCGCAAGCGGCCAAGGCGGCACTACAGGTCAAGAACCCGGCAAAGCTCCACGCCAACATACGATTACTACGCATTGTAGGCCTCCGGAGTCTCGGTGTAGGCCGATACGACAGGCGAGGACCCCACCCTGCCCTGGTGCAGGCCTTGTGTCTTAAACGCACCTGGAGTCTGACAGGCACCGTAGCCAACTGCGGCCGCCTGAGAATCTGGGCTGGTATCAATGATGAGATCCGTGAATGTCTGGCAAATCACCCACTGAGACCCGTTCCAGCGTCGAAGGAACGCCGTAGCTGAGACAAAGTCGACGGACGTACCCTCGCCTGCCTGCACCGTCAAGGAGCTCCTCAGATCCGAGGGGATTGATCGGCGGATAGGTATCCGGGGCGCGGTACAGAGCCCTGCGCGTCTGACGGTCTTCTACGTCAACCAGAGCCGAGGACCGGGTTGATGATCCTACGCCGATGGGGTCGACGAGTTCACCCGGCGAACTCGCCGCCTGACCGATGGCACCTATTCAGCTGGTGGCTGGTTTTGTCATGGTGGGTAGGGGATGGTCTCCCAGATCACCCGGAAACCGTTGGACACCGCGATCGTTTTGCCCGACCCATCTGAGATGTGAATCACCCTTCGGCTACTGTCCCGATTCCCCGATCGGCGTGACGTCCTCAGGCACGGTCGTCGGCTGGGATGCGGGTGGTGGCGCGCCCGATGAGGCCGGAACGACCGGGGTAGAGGCGGGTGAGAAGGTCGACCGCTCGAGCGTCGGGACCGACGGTCACCCGGGCACGGTTGCGGTCGATGGCGTTGACTATGCGCTTGGCAACCACTGCCGGCGGACGCATGGCGATGGGCGCGAGGCGGGATCGACCCATCGACGCCAAGCGGCTGGCTTGGGCACCCCGGGCCGTGTTGGTGATGTCGGTACGGATCGCACCGGGGAACACCACCGTCACCCCGATGTCGGAGGTGATCAGTTCTGAACGGAGACCCTCGCTGAATGACCTCACCGCTCCCTTGGTCAGGGAGTAGGCGACGTTGTGGGGAAGCCCCAGCAATCCCACCATCGACGACAGGTTGACGATGTGAGCCTCTTCGGCCTGGCGCAACACGGGCAAGAAGGCCCGACAGCCGTGAACGACCCCCCAAACGTTGATGTCGACGATCCAGTGCAGATCATCGAGGGAGTCGTCCTCGAAGGCACCGGCCGCGGTGACCCCGGCGTTGTTCACGAGGATGTGGCAGCCACCGTGCTGATCGGTCACTTCTTCTGCCACCGCCTCCAGCCGAGCCGGATCCCTGACATCGGCCACATGCACGGTCGAGCGCACGCCGATACCGCGCACCAGGGCGGCGGTTTCGGTCGCCCGCTCATCGCTGACGTCCACGACGGCTATGTGTGCACCTCGCCGGGCAAGGGCCTCACACGTGGCGCGCCCGATTCCGCTACCTGCACCGGTCACGACGGCTACCCGGCCGTCTATTCGTCTCATGATCGGGGGGTCGGGTCGACCAGCACGCAACGGGTACCGGTGTAGATGGTGGGCAGGCACTTGTTGCAGTGGACGCAGAGCCCGGATCGGGACTCACCGGCGGCCATCTTGTTGGGGAGGTCCGGCTCGCGCAGCAGGGCGCGGGCCATGGCGACGAACTCGAAACCTTCATCGAGCGCGAGGTCGATTGTGGACCGTTCGTTGATGCCTCCGAGCAGGATGAGAGGCATGTCCAGCGCGGCACGGAACTGGCGGGCGAAGGGCAGGAAGAACGCCTCTTCGTAGGGCAGTTCCGGGAAGATCCGGTGCCCGAACGCCCTCACCCCCAAGCCGACCACGGGACCCTGGGTGGCGGCGAACTCCTTGAGCGGTACGTCGCCACGGAAGTAGTACATCCCGTTGAGCAGAGAACTGCCGCCGGTCAACTCGATGGCGTCCAACAAGCCGTCGGCTTCCAACAGGGCAGCGAACTGGAGGCTCTCCTCCAGCCACAGCCCGCCCTCGACGCCGTCAGCCATGTTGAACTTGGCCAGTACGGCGACGCGGTCTCCGGCGACGTTGCGAACAGCATCGATCACTCGACGCGGGAATGTCGAGCGGTTCTCGATGCTGCCGCCGAGGTGGTCCCGACGGCGGTTGAGGTTGGGGCTGAAGAACGAGCTGAGCAGGTAGTTGTGTCCGAGATGGATCTCCAGCGCGTCGAAGCCGGCGTCGATCGCCACCCGAGCCGCCCGCTCGAAGTCGGCCACCACTCCGTCGAGGTCTCGAGCCGTCGCCGCCTTGACCAGGCCCATGGCGGGGGCGCTGAAGCGCGACGACGGGGCCAGGCTGGGGAACTTTTTCGAGTGGGCCTGGGCGACGAGGCCGGCATGGCCGAGTTGGGCCGAGATCAACGCCCCTTCGGCGTGGACCGCGTCGGTGAGCCGTTGCAGGTCACCGGTAATCGCCTCGGTCATCACCATGGTGTCTCGGCTGACCCGCCCACCCATGGACACCGCGCAGTAGGCGACGGTGGTCAGCGCCGCACCGCCCCGGGCCACGCCGACGTGGAAGTCGATCAGCTCCTGGCTGACCGCACCCCGCGGCATCACGCCTTCGAAAGTGGCGGCCTTGATGATCCGGTTGCGCAGGGTCAGCGGACCCAGCGTCGCGACCTCGAACGGGGTGGGCACCGTCGCTCCTCCTGTGACATCAACTGACACACGGCGTAAGCCTGACGGCGAGACCCGGGCATCGTCGCTCGCCAGGCTACTCAGCCCGAGGTTTCGCCTCGGCTCGGGCCCTTTCAGGCCTGACACAGATCGGTCCGGTTGATCGTCACGGCCAGGTTGCGTCGACGGCGCCTGAGCGCTTCCTCGTTTACGGCAGGGTTGCCAAAGGAAGTTAGGTCTGCCTACCGTGGACGGTGCCGACCGGGAAAGTCGGCTGACCCGATGAAGAAGGGATCGAACGATGTCGATCACCACCTCACCCGACCAGGCCGACCGAACCCGGCCCCACGATGACCTCGTCGAGCACCACGGGCACGAGGAACGGATCCCCGGTGCCGGACTGGCTGCGGACCGTGTGGCCGGACACTGGCTCCTGGCCCGCCTCGGAAAGCGTGTGCTTCGGCCCGGCGGGCGCGAACTGACCCAGAAGATGCTCGATGCCCTCGCCGTGTCACCTGGCGATGACGTGGTCGAGCTGGCTCCCGGGATGGGGATCACCACCAGCCAGGTGCTGGCCGCCAACCCCGCTTCCTACGTCGGGGTGGACCGTGACGAGGTCGTCGTCGAGCGCATGACCAGCCAGATGAACGGAAGCAGCAGACGAGCGGTGAACGGGTCGGCTTCTGACACCGGCCTTCCCGACCGGTGCGCCGACGTGGTGTTCGGCGAGGCCTACCTGACCGTGCAGGGGGCCAAGCAGAAGGTCCGGATCCTCGCCGAGTTGGCCCGGATCTCGCGGCCCGGGGCCCGGCTCGGCCTTCATGAGGTCGCCTTCGCTCCCGACGACGTCACCGAGGCCGACGCCGAGCGCGCCGCTCATGACCTTCAGTCCACGATCAAGGTGAACGTCACCCCGCTCACCATCGCCGGCTGGCGCAAGCTGCTCGACGAGGCGGGTTTCGACGTCTCCCACTGTTCCACCGCTCCCCTGCACCTGCTCGAACCGCGACGGTTGATCGCCGATGAAGGGATCACCGGCGCGGCGCGCTTCGTGGTCAACGTCGTCAAGGACAAGCCGGCTCGTGAGCGGGTGATGTCGATGCGCAAGGCCATGCGTGACAACGCCGAGCACCTCCAGGCCGTCACGTTGACCGCGATCCGTCGCAGTGACGAGGCCCCGTCATGACCGGACGTAAACCCCTGATCGCCGGGGGCGTGGTGCTGGTCGTCGTGGTGCTGGTCGGGGCGTTCCTGTTGTGGCCCCGGGGAAGCGACCCCGTCACCAAGGACGAGGCCGTCGAAGACTTCCGTTCCCAGAACAGCTCCACCACCACCGCCAACGGGGATGACGCCGGAGCCTCGACCACCACCGCCGCATCCACCGCACGCTCACGTCCCGAACCCGGCGTGTACACCTTCGCCGCCACCGGCAGCGAGGACGTGAAGCTGGGACCGTTCCCGGCCGAACACCGGGAACTTCCGACCGAGGTCAGCATGGTGCTGGTGCACGACGAGGACCCCGAGTGCTTCACCACCACCGCCAAGCTGTTCGAACAACACTCCGACGACACCACCTTGTGCGCCTCACCTGACGGCACGGTCCGCTTCGTCGAGCACCGCAAACACCAACAGGTCGGCGGCATGTCTCCCACCGTCACCTTCAAGTGCGACCCCAACGTGGTCATCGCTCCGTCCACCGATCAGGGCGACATCGCCTGTGCCATCTCCTTGGAGGGGGCGCCGGTGAAGGTGGAATCCCAGATGACCGGGTCCGCCAAATCGTCGCCGGCCACCGTCGAAATCGCCGGTCAGGCGGTCGAGGCCACCCTGGTCGAGCTGACCTTCAACGTGAGCGGCAGCCTGTCCGGCACCTGGGTAGAGAAGCTGTGGCTCGCCAACGACACCCAACTGCCGGTCCAGATGGAACGCGAGCTCGACCTGTCGGGCCCAGCCACCCTCAAGGAATCAAACAAGCTCGTCCTAACCGACCTCACCCCGACGACCTAGTGCCATGATCAGCGAGCAGATGAACTCGGCGGTGTTTTCGAGACCCGACAGCAGCTGCTTGTTCGATCAAACCCTCAGTCTCGTGCCACTGGCCGGGCGGTGCCGGTCATTGCCTGGCCGGTTCAGGGAACGAGGGTAAGAGACAGACCTGGTGGTGGACGTCGTCGCGATCTGCGATAGCGACAAGGGGGCCAGTGTCGACGATGACGACCTGAGTGCTCACGAACCGAACTCGTCGCGTCGGATCGCTTTGTAGCACTCCGACAGGGTGCCGTCACCGGACGCGGCGACACCCGCGAACGCAAACCGGTGCCCGGTCGTGGCAGGCCCGGTCGGAGCGGGCAGCGTTTCGGCCAGCTCGGCGATCACTATGTCGATGCCGACCCCGCGGCGTGACGCTTCAGCCTCGAGGCGGGCGAGCGTTGCCGGGGGCAGATCGACGGTGACGGACATGGCGCCAGTGTAGAGCCGGCCTCTGACCGCGACCCGGAGCGAAAACCAGCCCAGATGAAGTGCGAGCTCGACCTGTCGAGCCCAGCCACCCGCAAGGAATCGAACAAGTCGTCCTAACCGACCTCACCCCGACGACCTAGGCGCTGTCCGCCGGGAGGTGGACCGTGAACGGACCGGTCAGCCGTTGCGGGGTTCGGTGCGGCAGGGGTCAGGTCCGCAGACGTCGTTGATGATGCCGGTGGCGAAGAACTCGTTGCGTTGGCGTTGGGCATCGGGGGTGCGGCGAGGGAACTCGTGGGGATCAGCGCAGGCGGCGTTGGCTACCGTTTTGTCCCCCGCCGAACCGGGCTCGCATTCGCTGATCCACGGCTCGGCCATGTCGGGGCTGATCCCACCGAGCGGTGCGGGCAGGGTGCCGGCATCCCAGTAGATCAACAAGGAGGTGGCGTTCTCGCCCGCCTTGACGGAGTCCATGCCGAAAGGTGGCTCCACCCGTCCGCTGCCGGGGTCCTCCACCGCCGGCATCCGGATCGGAACCCCGGCGGTACGGGCCGCGATCTCCGCTGAGACGTTGGCCACCTGATGGTCTCCGAGGGCCACCTGGATGATCACCTGGTGTTCGGGCGTGCCGGACAGGGTGTTGGTGGTGAGGTGGCGGGCAAATCCCGACCCTTCGGCCTGGTCCCACAGTTGTTGCAGCAGAGCCAAGATCAACAGCCCGTCGACCGGACGGTCGTAACCGCCGGCGATGACCGGGCCGTACTTCTGCCAGTTGTTGGACCGGGGGATCAACAGCGAGTAGTCGACCCCGGGAACACCGATGACCGCCTTGGTCCACTCGGTGGACACCGCGGTGGCCACTATGCCCATGATCCCGCCCTGGCTGTGCCCTTCGTAGAACACCTCACTGGTGTCAAAGCTCGCCCCGCCGCTGGCGGTGCGGAACTCGGGGGCGGCCACGAAACCATCGGGGTGGGTCATGAGACGAGCCAGGAACAACTGGTTGATCACGCTCTGCATCAGCCGGTCCACGTTGCTGGGGAACAGGTTGATGTCACCCAAAGCGGCGACGGCCGAGCCGATGTCAGCCTCGGACATACCTATCCAGTTGGTGGCACACGGCATCAGGTTGGCAGCGGCCAGACCCAGGTCTCCCCGCTCGGATTCCCGGGCGCTGCCCAGCAGACCGTGGCCATAGACCACGGGCCGGGCCCCGGCGGTGCCGGCCAGTTGGGCCGCGGTCAACGAGCAGGTGAACTCGGCGGTGTATACGAGACCCGACAGCAGCGGGTTGTCGTCGGTATCGCGGATCATCAGCCGGCCAGGAGACGCGTCTCCAGCCAGGAACGACGGCACCTGGTAGGTGCCCCGGATGCGACGGGCCACACCCTCGGGCAGTGGGCCACCGTCATCGGCAGTGCTCATGACCTCGGTGACGGTGAACGCGGGTGCAGCGTCGCCCAGCTTGGCGAACGCCTGGTCGCGCATGGTGATGAGGCCACCGGTGACGATCTTGTCGCTCATCACCGTGAAGTCCCACGCCAGCCACTGGTCGGCCCGGGCAAGTCCGGCCTTGGCTAGGGCGTTGACGTTCTGGTCGAGGCGAGCCCGACGTTGTTCGACCGGGCCGATCCCGGTCTGGAGCCGGTCCCTGATCACCCGGAACCCGTTGGACACCGCGATCGGTTTGCCCGACCCGTCGACGGGCTGAGCGATACCCACCGCGTAGCGGTGACCGGGTTCCAACATGGTGAGGGGATGGAGCAAGACGGTGGTGCGGTCGGCCTCGGCGATCTCGGGACGGGCGTCGAGCTCCGCCCAGTGCGCCACCCGTTCACCGGTGGTCATGTCGACGATGACCGTGCCCGACCCCTTCTCCAGTGACGACGCCGGGTCGGCTTCGCTCGGGAAGTTGGAACCCTCGGGGTCAACCCCGGCAATGGTGGTCATGATCGGGGTGCCCACCCCCCAACCGTCCAGACGCTTCCACGCGGTGTCCTTGACCACCACCCCTTTGGTGTTGGTGGGCAGGGCACCGCGTTCGAACTCGAGCTTGCGACGGGTCGGCGTCTTGGGGTTGTCGGTCTCAAAACGCGACGAGGGGAACGGAAACATGCACTCGCTCTCATCCAGCCAGTCACACGCCCGGGCCTTGTCAATGGCGGCGGCCAACTCCTCCTCCAGTTCGGCCGGTGCCGGGGTCAACTCCGGCATCGCATCAGGCGATCCGCCGCCCTGGTCGGCCTTGTCATCGCCGCCCGAGCACCCGACCGCCGCCGCAGCCAACAGCACCACCGCGGTCACCACGGCCGCCGCCCGCCCCCGCAACGACCAACCTCTCGTGTTGCTCCGATCAGCACTCAACTTGACCACGTCCGAACCTCCCCGAGTAACTCCACCCGACCGTACCGGCCACCGCTCAAGACGGGCACCTCGATGGCGGGTCTGCACCGCGGCGACGAGACCCCGTCCAAGCTGGCCAGTGAGCGTCGCGGTAGATCCCTGCGATCCTCCAAGCAGGACTTGACAACGCGGGATCATTGCCGAGCTGGGGTCTTCGTTCGGAACTGCTATTGGGAGCACGCGGCGTGGACATAGTCACCGCCCGCCGAGCAGGGGTCGGCGGGTTCGACCCCTGACAGACAAGGCTTCGACCGACCCAGAGGAACAGAGAACAAATCAGCAGACTCGATCTGGCCCGCCTACTCCAAACCAGGCCAATACTGATAAAAGCGAAGCGACCAAGGCTATTACCATGAAGGCCACCGCTGCAATCTTGTTGTCCCGCGCTCGATGATTATCTCGCGATGCCCTTCCAAAAAAGACCAGCGCCACAACGCTCGACCACAACCCGGAAACGAAATATGCCACGGAGGCCATCTGATCAATCGTGAGTTGCGCCATTGGCCACTCCTGATGTTTGTGTGGTATGACCGGTGACCAGGCCCCCATGAGAGCCTTGGTGTGGCGAGCGGTTCGAATGCTGCGGGTCAGCCATCAAGTCTGTCAACTCCTATAAATCGTAATACTTTAGTGGGGAGGCGTGATGGCCGTGTAGCCTGAACGAATGGAAGCTCGGGTGTCGCCCGACGAGCCTGTTCGTATCGAGCGAGCCGCCTCCGCAGCCGGGGAGTCGGTGTCGGCATTCCTGGTGGGCGCCGCGGTGAGGCTCTCCGGTGAGGTCATCGCTGAGGCGACGACCACGACAGTTCCAGCCGACTACTTCGATGAGCTTCTCGCCGCACTAGATGTGGCTGGGCCGGCACCACAGCTGACGGAGGCGGCGAAACGCGGCAACCGAACG
>JAGQSO010000084.1 GCA_020439505.1 Acidimicrobiales bacterium | reverse complement strand
GCCCACCACCACACAACCACGGACCCCCTGGTCACGCAGGGGGTTCGATCGCGTCTCGGGCCAGGTCTCTACCGGATCTCTACCCTTGCGCCGTCAACTACTGGCTTGGCGGTTGCCGATCCACGGATGGACGTAGGCCCGCTGCCACGATGGACAGGCCGGCGTTCGCTGCGGAAAGGGGTCGGTCTTGTGACTGAGCTTCCTCCCGTGCCTGAGGAGAACGACATTGGCGGGACCGTTGAGACGGGAGACGCGGTTCGACCGGACGAGGCTGCTTACCGTGCTTACGCACGCCCATCGGCAGAGAGCTCGAGATGCATGATGCGTCGCCCCGAGCTGCCGGCCACGAGTCGACGACTGTGGCGGCGAACGGCTCGTCGGGGTCGCCGGCGATGATCGTCTGGCCGACCTGGATCTGGTCGGGGTCGTCGGCCTCGTCGAGGAATGTCCAGATGTAGCCGGTCGCGTCGATCTGGTGGACGTCGGCGGGTAGCTGGACCCGGGCAGCCATGGCTACGAAGCGGAGTTGGCTGCTCGGGTGATGAGGGCCACGTAGTCCTCGATCACGCCGGGAAGGACTCGAAGGTGGACGATCCTGCCAGCCGGCTTCTCGACGATGTCGATGACCTCGGCAACGGCGGGAGCGTCCTCGTCGCCGGCGACGACGATGGCGCCAGGCTCGATCAGGCCGGGGTCGCGGGCCTCGTGGAGGAACGTCCAGACATAGCCGGTCTCGTCCTCGTCCATGAGATCGCAGGTGATGTCGACGGTGATCACGGGCCTACCTCCTTCCTGGTCTCCGCTCATGGTACGGGTTCGGCTCGGCCTTGCCGAGGGCAGCGAGCAAGGCATCAGCCTGATCCGGCCCGCTGAGGGTGACGGTGTAGTGCGGTCGGCCGAAGGTTGGCAGGAGGTCGAACCCCGCTTGTCGGAGCTGGCTGACCCGTGGAAGGTGGACGACTCGGTATGACGCAAACCGGTGGAGCAGCGAGTCGAGCGATGCTCCACCGAGGTCGTCGAGGGCGCAGAACACGGAGATCCCCCAGATCGGTTCACCGTCGAGCACGAAGGCGTCGTGGGTCCGCTGGGCGTGGCTGACCACCTTGGCGAGTGACGTGGGCCCTCCCCGGACCACCACGATCCCGTCGGTGGGAGCGGACTCGTCCCGCAGGCTCGGGCGAAGCTCTTGGCGTTCGAGTTGGCTCACGATGTCCTGCCTACAGGATCAGGCCGGCGACGATCTCGGCGTCTTCATCGTGGAGGGTGGGGGCGACGTGGCTGTAGATGCCGAGGGTGATGGCGATGGTGCTGTGGCCGAGGCGCTCCTGGACGACCCTCGGTTGATCCCTGACTCCAGCGCGAGGGTGGCCCAGGTGTGGCGAGGCCTTTCAACGTGGGCTCGGCATCGGACATCGCCGGCGTGTTGCCCAACCGGCGCCGAGCGCGGTCACGGTAGTGCCGTACAGTCGAACGGGCACCGGTGAATGGGAGGAAGCGAGGGGGATGACGAAGGAAGCGCAACGCGCCGAACTGCACAAGACGATCTGGCGGATCGCCAACGACCTTCGTGGCAGCGTCGACGGCTGGGATTTCAAGCAGTACGTCCTCGGGATACTCTTCTACCGGTACATCTCCGAGAACCTCGCCGCGTACCTCAACGACCACGAGCGCAAGGCGGGCACCGCGGACTTCGACTACGCCGGCCTCGACGACGCGGCCGCCGAGTTCGGCCGGGCCGAGACGGTCAGCGAGAAGGGCTTCTACATCCTGCCCAGCGAGCTGTTCGTCAACGTGCGACGTCGGGCGCGCAACGACGAGAACCTGAACGAGACGCTTGAGCGGGTGTTCCACAACATCGAAGGCTCAGCGGTCGGCAGCGACAGCGAGTACGACCTCAAGGGCCTCTTCGACGACCTCGACGTCAACAGCTCCAAGCTCGGGCCGACGGTGGCGAAGCGCAACGAGAAGCTGGTGAAGCTCCTCGACGCGATCGGCGAGCTAGGCCTCGGCGACTTCGCCGACAACACCATCGACGCGTTCGGCGACGCCTACGAGTACCTGATGACCATGTACGCGTCGGGTGCCGGCAAGTCCGGCGGCGAGTTCTTCACGCCCCAGGAGGTGTCGGAGCTTCTCGCCCGGATGACGGTGGTCGGCAAGACCTCGGTGAACAAGGTGTACGACCCCGCCTGTGGTTCCGGTTCGTTGCTGCTGAAGTTCGCCAAGGTGCTCGGCAAGGACAACGTGCGGCAGGGCTTCTTCGGTCAGGAGATCAACCTGACGACCTACAACCTGTGCCGCATCAACATGTTCCTGCACGACATCAACTTCGAGAAGTTCGACGTCGCGCACGGTGACACGCTGACCGATCCGGCCCACTGGGACGACGAACCGTTCGAGGCCATCGTCTCCAACCCTCCGTACTCCACCAAGTGGGAGGGTGACGCCAACCCGCTGCTCATCAACGACCCCCGCTACGCCCCGGCTGGGGTGCTCGCCCCGAAGAGCAGGGCCGACCTCGCCTTCACGATGCACATGCTCAGCTGGCTCGCCGTCAACGGTACGGCGGCGATCGTCGAGTACCCCGGCGTGCTCTACCGCAGCGGAGCCGAGCAGAAGATCCGCAAGTACCTGATCGACAACAACTACGTCGACACCGTGATCCAGCTCCCGCCCGACCTGTTCTTCGGCACGACGATCGACACCTGCGTGATCGTCCTGAAGAAGTCGAAGGCCGACAACAAGACGCTCTTCATCGACGCGTCCGCCCAGTTCGTGCGGGGTGGCAACAAGAACAAGCTCACGGCCGAGAACCAACAGGCTGTCCTCGATGCCTTCATCCAGCGGTCCGACGTCGACCACTTCGCCCGCCTCGTCGACAACTCCGAGATCGCGGAGAACGAATACAACCTTTCGGTCTCCTCCTACGTCGAGGAGGAGGACACACGTGTGGCGGTCGACATCGTCGAGCTGAACGCCGAGATCGCCCGCATCGTCGATCGTCAGCAGGAGCTCCGGACTGCGATCGACGAGATCGTCGCCGACCTGGAGGGTTCTGATCGATGACTGACATGCCGACCTGGGAGGGGTTCAACGTCCCGATCCTGAAGGTCCTGTCGGACGGCGCCACCCGAACGCTGCGCCAGCTTCGACTCGACGTTGCCGACGCGGTCGGGCTCTCTCCGGAACATCGTGCCGCCGCGCTGCCATCGGGTCAGGGCCGTGCCGACAACCGGATTGGCTGGGCGGCCTCGTACCTGAACCGGGTCGACGCGCTCCACCGGCCGAGTCGAGGTCAGTACGTGATCACCGATCTTGGGCGGGACCTGCTCGCAAGCCATCTCGAGGGGATCACCGAGAACGATCTGAAGTCCCTCGCCAAGGAGGGCGACGAGTGGTGGCTGTCACGATCGTCGACGGAAGGGCCGGACGTCCAACCGCTCGACACGTCGTCCACCGACCTCGACCCGACAGAGCAGGTCGAGCAAGGCGTCGCGCGGATCCACGAAGAGGTCGCATCCGAGCTGCTCTCACGACTGGTCGAGCAGGATCCTGCGTTCTTCGAGATCGCGGTCGTGAAGCTCCTCCTGGCGATGGGCTACGGCGGCGTCGGCGGACGTGGGGTGACCACCGACCTGATGAACGACGGCGGGATCGACGGGGTGATCGACCAGGACGTGCTCGGCCTCAGCAAGGTCTACGTCCAGGCGAAGCGGTACTCGCCCACAAACTCGGTGCAGCGGCCGGAGGTGCAGGGGTTCGTCGGCGCGCTCAGCGGCAAGGCCGATGGCGGCGTGTTCATCACCACGAGCCGGTTCAGCCCCGGCGCCGTCGAGTGGGTGCGAACGGTCCCGGCGCGCATCATCCTCATCGACGGCCGGCGGCTGGCCGAGCTGATGATCGAGTACGGCGTCGGCGTTCAGGTCGAGCGCAGCTACCGAGTCGTAGAGATCGACGAGGACTTCTTCACATGAGCCGCATCGACGACCTCATCCGCCAGCACTGCCCCAACGGAATCGAGTTCCGCGCGATTGGCGAGATCAGCGAACTCGTGCGTGGGAACGGCTTGCCGAAAACCGACTTTGCTGATGCCGGAGTGGGCTGCATCCACTACGGCCAGATCTATACGTACTACGGGACCTGGACGACCCACACGATCTCCTTCATCTCGCCGGAGAAGGCAGCCAAGCTCGCAAAGGTCGACCCGGGCGACCTCATAGTCACCAACACGAGTGAGAACGTCGAGGACGTGTGCAAGTCCGTCGCATGGCTCGGCGAAGAGCAGATCGTCACCGGCGGGCACGCAACCGTGCTGAAACACGACCAGGATCCCAAGTACCTCGCGTACTACCTGCAGACCGCGCAGTTCCACGCCGACAAGAAGCGGCACGCAACCGGCACGAAGGTCATCGACGTGTCAGCGAAACGCCTCGCGAAGATCCGCATTCCGGTGCCGCCGTTAGAGGTTCAGGCCGAGATCGTTCGAGTCCTAGACTTGTTTCAGTCGCTGGAAGCGGAGCTGGAAGCGGAGCTGGAAGCGCGTCGGCGCCAGTACGCGCACTACCGCGACTTGCTCGTCCGGG
>JAGQSO010000083.1 GCA_020439505.1 Acidimicrobiales bacterium | reverse complement strand
GCGCATACGGCAAAGCGCGTTCTACCGCTGCGCAACCTCGCATTCGCACGTCCCACCCGCCGGTTGACGTGAACCTTCGTTGCCTCTCGACATGGGGTCGCGATGGTTCTACCGATCGTTCTACCGGTTCGAGACGGGCGGCGATGTCTTCGCCGTCGCCGTAGTCGAACTCGTGGAAAGCATGCAGAACCTCGCCGATGTGCGCGGCCGAGTCCGTCTGGGTGCTCAGGTGGAGGCCGGTGTCAAAGACGAGCCGGCCCTTGGGGTGGTCAACGAGGTAGGACGTGATCGGCACACGCGTGGTGCCGTCGCGGCCGGCGAGGAGGAACCCGGTTGGGATCGTGAGGTGGCCGCACGTGAAGGCCTGTATTACCGCGGTCATGACAGCTCCCGGGGATCGGTGCCGGTCGACCCGGAACGGGACGGGTCCGGCGTCATCCGCCGGCGACCGGAGGCAGCAGCGCGACGTCGGCCGCAGGCGCGACGCGGGCAGTTCGGTCCACGATCTCGTCGCCGACGGCCACGGCGCACTGCGGCAGCAGCGGCGCGTCACCGGCGCCGGAGACGGGGTGGGACTCGAGTGCGCTGACGACGTCTGCGACCGTGGCCGTGACCGACACGGTGACCTCCACGCTGCGGGCCCCGGCGGCGCGCTCGGCTGGCCCGAGGCAGCGGACAGCCACGGTCATCGTGGCCGGTTCGGCCTCAGCCGCCACGGGTGTGCATCTCACGGTGGACGTCTCGTCGGGTGACCTCGACGGGAGTGGCAGCTCGGCGCTCGGCGAGACGGAGACGGTCGACGGCGCCCTGGTCGACCCGTCGGGCCCACCCGCATGCGACCAGGTCGCGGAGCTCCTCAGCGGTTGCTCCGCGGCGTAGCGGTGTGCGCAGGTTGGTGCCGGTGGCCGCGTACAGGCAATGGTACCAGAGGCCGTCGGCGGTGACCCGGCTGCGGTCGCACGAAGCACAGAACGGGGTGCTGGTCGAAGCGACGATCCCGAAGGCCGTCCCGTCGCCGGCCCGGTAGCGCCGTGCCGGCGCCGACGGCCGTGTCGGGAGTGCGGTCACCGGCCCGAGCGCGGCGCCGACCGTGGCGAGGATCTCGCTGCGGGACACGACGAGCCGCTCGTCCCATCGCGATGCACCGGCGACGTCCATGTACTCGATGAACCGCACCTCCGCGCGGTGTGCCGCACCGAAGTGGACGAGGTCAGTGAGCTCGTCGTCGTTCACACCGCGGGTGACGACGGTGTTGATCTTCGTCCCGGTGAACCCTGCATCGGCTGCGGCGTCGATCCCGGCGATGACCGCGCTGTGGCTGTCGCGCTTGGTGATCTCGTGGTGCCGTTCGGGGCGAAGCGTGTCGAGGCTGATCGACAAACGGTGCAGGCCAGCGACCCGCAGGTCCCGGGCAACCGGTGCGAGAAGCGTGCCGTTCGTGGTCATGGCGAGGTCGCGGATGCCGTCGACGGTCGCGATCCTCGACACGAGGTCCGGGAGGCCGCGCCGCAGCAGGGGTTCGCCTCCCGTCAGGCGCACCTTGGCGACGCCGACCGCAGCGAAGCTGTGAACCACCCTGGGTTCGTTGGAGGCTCCTGACCTTGGAATCGTCCCGTTCGTCAGGTGATCAGGAAGTTGCGCATCATGCCGCCGTCCTCGTGCTCGAGGATGTGGCAGTGGTAGAGGAAGTAGCCGCGGTAGGTGTCGAAGCTCACGGCGATCCGCACTCGTTGGCCCGGCCACACCAGGACGGTGTCGCGTGTGCCCGTCTCGACGATGCCGCTGGAGATCTGCGCCCATGACTCCTCGCCCGACGCGTTCACCCATGACCGGTCGACCACCCGGAACGCCTTGCCGTGCAGGTGCATCGGGTGCGCCATCGGGGACAGGTTGACGAACTCCCAGATCTCCGTCGTCCCGAAGGCCACGGTCTCCCACTCGGCCGCCGTGCGCCCTTCCCACTGCATGCCGTTGATCCAATGACTTGCCTGTCGGGTCATGAGCTCGAAGACCCGCGGCGTGTCGGTGTTGACCGCCTCGGACGGCTCGATCGTCACCTGACCGGCCAGACCCTGAGGAACCTCGCCCGGCTCGGCGGGACCGTCGGCGACGACGAAGCTCATGGCCACCTTCGGGTTGAGTGTCAACGCCGCACCACCACCGATGCCTCCACGGCCCATGCCCCCGTTGCCCTTACCGCCACCGCCCATCATTCCGGGGACCTCGACGAAGGTGCCGGCGGTGAGCAGGTCGATCTGCTGGCCTGGTTCGTACGAGGAGAAGTCGATCCAGAGATCACTGCGCTGGGCGGGGGTCAGCACCAGCCCGGGAACATTCGCGACCTCGGGCAGAAGTCCCCCATCCGTGGCGACCACCTGGAGGGGCTCTCCGGTCGACAAGGTCAGGATCTGGGTCCGGGAGTTCGCCCCGTTGAGGAAGCGGAGCCGGTACGGCGCCCGCTCAACGCTCGTGGCGAGACCGGCAACGCCGTTGGTCACCAGCGTCTCTCCCACGAACCCCGCCATGACATCGTGGTTCGAGGCGACGTAGACGAGTTGGCCGTCGGCGCCGATGGTGCGGTCCTGCAGCACGAACCCCAGGTCCCGGGCACCGTGCGGCAACGTGGTCTCGGGCTCGTCGCCGTGGACGATCAGGAGTCCGGCCAGGCCCCGGTAGACCTGCTCGCCGGTCAGGTGATGAGGGTGGGGGTGATACCAGTAGGTGCCGGGCTCGTTGACCACGGTGAAGTCGTACTCGTAGGTCTCGCCGGGGCCCACCGCTTCGAGGGGCTGACCGTCCTGCTCCTGCGGGACGGTCAACCCGTGCCAGTGCACGATGGTCTTTTGCGACAACTGGTTCTCGAAGATGACCTGCACCCGCTGCCCGGTGCGGACGTGCAGCGTCGGGCCGAGGTACGACCCGCTCGGGGTCACGCTCGCCGGGTCGCCGTCGATCACCTCGGCCCCGAAGCTCAGGACATCGGTCGGCGTTCCCGCGACGATCTCCGCCGTAGCCGGGGCCGCCACCAGTCGAAGGTGCAGATCGCGGACCTCGGCCTCGAGCTGAGGCATCCCCTCCGGCACCACCGCGGTCCCGGCCTTCACCACGCTCGACGCGGTCGTGGACGTCGACGAACCCCCGTTGCCGCCGCCGCAGGCGGTGAGCGCGACGAGGGCTCCCGCGCCACCGACCAGACCGAGGGCGGTACGACGATCGATCGGGGTCGACGACGACGACATGCCCTGGGCCTGCGGCGCCTGACGACCAGATGCGGGACCCCGACCGCGTGAGCTCTGACGTGCCATGGTTCGATCCTTTCAGCGATCGATCATCCGCGCCGCTCCCTTGGCCTGATCGCGTTCCACGACTGCGCACGCGGTCGAGGCGTCAGAGTGCCGTGATCGACTCCAGTGGTGAGCGGCGGGCGGCGACGAGCGCCGGCGCGATGGTGGCGATGGTGCCGGCGACGGCACCGAGGAGGGCGATCACGACGAGCCTGGCGATCGGGATCACCGGTGACGTGATGGCGGCGTTGTCGAGCAAGGTCACGGTCGGGAACGAGACGCCGATGCCGATGGTCAAACCCATCGCAACACCGAGGATCGTCGTGATCGACGCTTCCAGGAGCACCGATGAGACGACCTGGGCCCGGGTCGTGCCGATGGCCCGGGCCACTCCGATCTCGGCCGTTCGTTCCCGGATCGACAGCGCCATCGTGTTGGCCAGCCCGACGAGCGCGATCACCACCGCGATGCCGAGCAGGGCATAGATGAGGTTGAGGATGGTGTCGACAGGTGACGAGCTCGCCCCGGCATACTCCTCAGCGGTCTGGAACCGACCTGACCCGTTCGTCGCTCGCGCGACCGCGTCGAGCGTGGCCTGCTGACCATTGGTGGCCAGGAAGATCGCGACCGTCCCGGGGTCGCTGAACACCGCCGAGTAGGTGTCCTGATCCAGGAGCACCTTCGGGGAGGCGAACCCAGGGAGCGCCGTGGCGAACGATCCCACCACGGTGCCCTTCGCCACGCCGGCGACGCCGCTGATGGTCAGGTCCGAGCCGACGGGATGGGCTCCCAGTTCGGACGAGGCGACCATCATCTGACCGGGTTCGAGGTGGCCGGCATCGGCCCCGGTGGCGTCGAGGTCGTAGACCGCGTCGAGGTTGTCCGCCTCGATCATGCCGACGGGGATCGCGTTCGGGGTCGCGGTCGTGGCTTCCGATGGGTCGGCAAGGAGGCCGCCCGTGACATGGATGGCGGCAAGATCGTTCACCCCGGGCACGGCTCGGAGCTCGGGAGTGAGATCACCCGGGACCTTCCCGGCGGGGGCACCGAGGGGTGTGACGACATGGTCGGCGCGCAGCGCTGACGTGGGACCGACCTGAAGGGTCTTGACGGTCCCGGCGAGGATGCTGAAGAACGCCACGACAGCGATGCCGATCATCAAGCCCGCCGCTGCCGACGACACACGCCGCGGCGATCGGGCCGCATTTCGTGCCGCGATGCGCCCCGTGGCCCCGGCGACGACGGCCAGGACCGGTCGTGCCGCGCCAGCGGCCAGCGAGGCGAACAACGGACCGGCCAGGTAGATCCCGATGACCGCCAGGAGGGTTCCGGCGAGCATCAGCTGGTTGCGCTGCGATGCGATCCCCGCGCTGGTGGCGGCCACACCGATGACCACGAGGACCGGCGCCAAGCCGCGCCGCCACCAAGGGGCCGACGACTCGTCCACGGCTGCATCGCGGAGCGCCGCGGCGGGCGGGACCCGTGAACCAGAGACGGCGGCCCGCAACGCAGAGAGCAACGTGATGACGACACCGATGAAGATCGTCGTTGCCAGTGTTCCAGCCGTGAAGATGACCGGGCCGTTGAACGCCTCGACGCCCGCTCGATCGAACAGCAGTTGGATGAGGACCACCACGAACCGACCGAGCACGAGACCCAGGGCCGTGGCGGCAACCCCGAGGATGAAGGCTTCGGTGAGAACGGATCGGACGAGCTCGGATCGGGTGTTGCCGATCGCTCGCATCAGGGCGAGCTCGCGGCGTCGCTGCACCATGGAGATGGCGAAGGTGTTGGTGATAATCAGCATCCCCGTGAGCGCCGCGACGATCGTGAACACCGTGAGCAACCTCGACAAGATCGTGCTCTCGACGGCGATCCGGGCCAGCTCGGCCTCGGCGGCTGCATCGCCGCAGCGCACCCGTACCGTCTCACCGGACTGTGCGAGATCGGCACGAAGCCCGTCGACCAGTACATCCGGGCTCACACCGGGAACGCCACGCACCACGATCTGCGTGGCCACATCGCCCTGACCGATGAGCGCAGGCTCGTCAGGGGCCACGAGGACCGTGGTCCGCGAAGGGAGCCGATCGGCGGGGCCGTACCGGGCGATGCCGACCACGGTGAGCGGCGTCGAGGAGCGTTCGGTGGCGAGTCGGTACTCGTCACCGAGCACCACACCGAAGTCGCGGGCGGTGGCGGCATCGAGCGCCATCTCACCGGGTTTGGCCGGGGCGCGACCCTCAGCGATGTGCCACCGGGCCGTCTCGGAATCGGTGATCCAGGTCTCGGCCTCGTTGAACGGCCCGCGGCTCTGCCCGATGATCGACCCGTCGGCCGAGAGGAGCGACGCGTTGGCATGCCAGACCGCTTGCGCAGCGGCAACGTCGGGATCGGCCGTGACGGTGCCGAGGACGGACGTCGGGATACCGATGCCGGCGGACACCATCTCCGCAGGACCGGAGAACCCTGCCGGGGGCGTGCCCGGAACCGCGTCGATGACCGCGTCGATGCCGGCCTCGCCGGCCTCGACCGTGGCCTCGTCCCCGGCGCCGATCGAATCGGTGAGCGTGAGGGTCGCGTTCACGAAGGCCACACCCATCACGATCGCGAGGAAGGTGAGCAGGTACCTGCTCCGACTGATCCAGAGCTGGCGCAGAACACGGCGGGTCATCGGTCGGCTCCGAGTGACTTCATGCGATCCAGCACCCCGTCCGCGGTCGGGCTGGCGAGCTCACCGACGGGAGCGCCGTCCTGGAAGAACACCACGTTGTGGGTGTGTGCTGCGGCGTACGGGTCGTGGGTGACCATCACGACCGTCTGACCGAGATCCGAGGCCTTCCGTAGGTGCGACAAGATCTCGCCGGAGGTGTGCGAATCCAACGAACCGGTCGGCTCATCAGCGAAGACCACCTCCGGCTTCGACACCAGGGCCCTGGCGACAGCGACGCGTTGCTGCTGTCCGCCACTCAGCTGGGACGGCCGGTTGTCGAGGCGATCACGGAGGCCGAGCACCCCGATGAGCTCGTCGAACCACTGGGGGTCCACTCGGCTCCGGGACAGATCGAGCGGATACGTGATGTTCTCCCGGGCGGTGAGGGCCGGAAGGAGGTTGAAAGATTGGAAGATGAACCCGAGGCGAGTACGCCGCAGGATCGTGAGGTCGCGGTCGCTGAGATCGCGCAGATCGACGCCACCGATCTCGACCGTGCCCGACGTGAGCCGGTCGAGTCCGGCCATGCAGTTCAACAGCGTCGACTTTCCCGAGCCCGACGGCCCCATGACCGCAGTGAACTGACCTCGGGGAAAGGCGATGGTGACGTCGTCGAGCGCCCGGACTTCGGCGTCGGCGGAGCCGTAGACCTTCGTTGCTGCCGTGAGGGCAACCGATGGTGTTTCGTCGGTCATCACGTCCTCCTTCTGAGACATCCAGTCTCGCTATGAGACATACTGTATCAGCAGAACACACCGATACACTCTGTCTCATGTCACCGCCCGGCGAGACCCAGCCCGATCCTCGGATCACAGCGACCCGCAGCCGGGTGCTCGCTGCGGTCTCGTCCCTCCTCGAGTCGGGCGGTCCGAGCGAGGTCACCCACTCCTCCGTGGCCCGGGCGGCCAAGGTCGGACGCGCCACCGTCTACCGGCACTGGCCCCGGATCGACGACCTGCTGGCCGATGCGATCGAGACGCGCCTGGGAGTGACTCCGCCCGGAACGACCGGCAACGCGCTCACCGACCTCCGGTCGATGCTCCTGGCGATCGTCGCTGGCGTGTTCTCCGACGACAGCGCCGTGTTCTTCACGACGCTCCTGGTCCAGGGAGGCGACACCCCGCAGATGGATGCCCTGCGGCGAGAGATCATCGAACGCCGGATGGGCGCGATCCGCGACCTGGTCGAACGCGGTGCCATCGACGGATCGATCGACCCGACCCTCGACCCCGACCGGGCCATCTCCTATCTGGCCGGCCCGATCATGCATCGACGCATCGTCCTCGGTCAGCCGGTCACCCCGGACTTCATCGACGACCTGCTCCTCCGAGTCGCCGCCACGCCGCCCTGACCAAACACCGGTTGCGACGGTGTCATGTCCAGGCGTCGCTGGGCGAGGCGTGCAAGACCTTCGGGGACGTCGTGGAGGATCAACCCGAAGGCGATCAGGAAGACACGACACAGCTCTTCGGCCCGCAGCCCGGAGTCCTCAGGGGTGCGAGGGAGGGATGGCCGCGTGCAACACCGCCAAGAGCCCCGCACCCCAGGCGCGCACCAGCCATGTCGAGGCGTCGATGGCTTCGATCAACGCTCGTTACCACAACGATCACCGGTGGTCTCGGCAGGGCGCACAGCGCTCGGCATCTGCCGACCAGCGTCCGGTACCTTCGTCCCACGCGATTCCGTCCGCCGGATTCGACGAGGACCCGGTCTGCGAAGCGGGGCCGAATCCCCGGT
>JAGQSO010000082.1 GCA_020439505.1 Acidimicrobiales bacterium | reverse complement strand
GCCACGTCAACCCATGCGACGCATCGATCGGCGCCCCGTAGAACAAGAACAACGTCAGATGGAACCACGACGCCGCCTCATACAGATCCGCAACCCGACGCACGAACCTCACCCGACGACCCTTCGAGAACCGCTTCGCCAAAGCGCCACGAACCCGCCGACGAACACCTAACCCCTCGGATGCCATGAGACACGAACGTAGCGGGCGTCGGATTCGGTGCCGACAAGAAGCTCCCCGCGTGGCAGCAGCCCCTGTCAGTCTTGGTTGCCCAGTCTCCTCCGTTTTGGCCGCCACCATCTGAGACGTCCCGACCTGTCCGCACGAACTGCATCCGTCGACGTTGTTCCGGCCAGGACTACCGCCGTTCCGTCGGGAAACGACACCATCAGTTCCGCGCCCGCTGCGCCATCGCGAACCCACAACAGGGCGCCCGACGTAGGCGTCGAAGCACCGGTACTCGGTGTCACACACAACCGCGCCAGATCGACCTGTCCACTTCCACCGTTGACCGACAAGCGAGCGCGGTCCGAACGAGACAGGAACGTATCGACGCGATCGTCTCCACCCGGCCCCAGGAAGAGCGAAGCCCCGGGCATATCGAGGTACATCTCGGCCATCGAGGGCGAAGCGAAGCCCCATGCGATCTCGGCATCAGCCTTGTGATCGCGTCCGGAAAGGACACTCATGCCCAACACGGACTCGACCGACACCGATCCCTGACCCGGCTCCCACACCTGCCCTCCGGCCAGGCCGGCAACCACTTGAGCCACCAACGTTCCCGCCGGCTCGAGCTCATCTCCGCCCAAGACCGACGCGACGTGGCCAGCGGCAAGGGCAGACGTCACCGCGGAAGGATGGACACCATCGATGGTTGGAAGGCGACCCAACGCGGCCGCGGTGTCGATCAAATCGAGTCCCAGACGGTCAGCAACTTCGCGTCCCGCAGCCGCTCGGGCACGAGTGAATCGAGTCGTCAAGGGAGGAAGCCACAAAGCCACGGTGACGTCGGCCATCACGCCCCGCACGGACCGGACCAGTTGCTCGACCTCCTCCGGGTACGAGTCGTCGTTCGTACCCGTGGCGATCACGACGAGGTCCGGTCTGATCGAATCAACCGCTCCGAGCGCCCACCCGGGGTTGGCAACGAAATCAGAGCTCCTGTTCCCACTCCTGACCGCCGGCCAAACCCGCACTCCACTGGTGCTGTTGGCATTGTGCAAGTAGATCCCTTCCACCACCACGTCTCCGGCCCGAGCCGTGAGGGTGATCGCTTCGGTTCCGGTCCCCGCTGACCGCCGAAGGAAGGTCAGGCGCGAGTACGCCCGTTGACCGTCGGTGGAGATCGTTCCGAGAACCTCCCCACCCCAGACGACCTCGAAGGTGCCACCGCCCGGCCTCCTGGTCCACAACACCGTCATCGCCTCTCCCGAGGCTTCGAACGCAGCCGACTGGCCCGGGCCGAGAACCGCCGAGCGGCCACCCAGACCTGCCTCGTCATCGGGGAGTGCCGATCCCTCTACCCTCAGTGAACGGGCATAGGGGTCGGTGGAAACGGATCGGTACTGAACCGATTCACTACGAGCTGACAGCAGTTCTCCGACCTGCCACGGAAGTGGTACCTCCTTGGCGTTCAACTCGCTTATGGAGTCCCCCAACCACAAGATGTCGGCGGTACCGGAACCGGTCCTGGCAGCACGAAACGCCGACGACCAAGTGCTCTCCTCCACTGAACTCACGCGCGCTCCGGCTGGTCAGGCTGGTTGATCGTCCGGTGTCGGACCCAACGAAATCAGTCGTGCCGCCAAGGTAGGCACCAAGTACACGAGGTGTTCGAACAAGGTTGATCCGCTCTCGTCTGACCGCATTCGACCTTCGGTGATCAAGACGGGATTCAGGTTCTCCAATTGGAAGGCGCCGTTGATCTCAGCGGCGATCCGGAAGACATCACCCGTCACCAATCCGAGCGTTGTCGCAATGGTTTCAACGGAAAGGAACTCGCGGCGGGCCGACGCTAGGCACACCAGATCGAACATGGCTCGATCCTCGCTGGGCAGACCGGCGCGAATCCTCGAAACCTCGTCCACCTCATGGCTGGACATCTGTGCCGACACCACATAGCTCAGCATCTGGCGACTGAATTCCGCGACGAACTCCTCGGGCACCGGGATCAGCACGTCAGCCATTGCTAGGACCCTGTCCGCGACGACCAAGACATGGATTGATCGTATCCGCAGCGCCACCACGGTGGCGCGGTGGGCCCGCTGGACCGTCCGCTTCGGTCAGCCCGACCGCCGGGCCAGCGCCGAACGAACCGAAAGGTCCATCATCTCGAGGGCCGCGCCTGGTATCCGGCCCACATGTATCGGATCCACTTCCAGCTCACGAAAGGAGCGGCCCCTCAGTGCCTCGTACTGGGCAGCCATCTCGGCCCAGCCGAACCGGCGCGACGTGGCTGCGCCTCCGTGGATCTGGTGAAAGGTGCCTTCGGCGAGGAGTTGCACGAGCGTCGTGTCCTCCCGCTCACAGGCTCTCAGGTAAAGGTCATGGTTGACCAGCCCGCCACCGGGCAGATCGAACGCCTCGAAGTAGCCGCCCAGCTCCTGCCAGAGATCTCGCTCCATGAACAACGAACTGCTCTCGCTCATTGCACCAAACCAACCTCGATGGGAGGAGCCGGCCAACGTCGAGCACCCGAGCAGGCGGTAACCGTCATCCTCCCAGCTCACGGCCTCCAACAACGCGTCCTCGACAGCCTGGTCGTAGCCCACCTCGACCGCTCTCATGTGGGTCGTCGGCCCAAGGTGATAAGCGGGGGCGGTAACCACCGGTCGATCAGCTAGCCGGGCGCCTAGGCGGGCCATGTTCAACAAGCCGGGAGACGCCATGCGCGCTCCGTCCATGATCACCCCCACGAGCGACCCCGCGGCCGCCTCCACGCCGACGTTGGCGGCGCGAGCGGGCGACGCCGGCGCGGGATCCAGCCTGATCAGTCGGACATCGACCTCTGCGTCCCTGATGATTCGGTCCAACGGATCGGGTGAACCGTTGTCGACGACAATCACCTCGTACTCAGTCGTCGCAATGTCCCGCTGATACCGCGGAGACAAACTGGCGAGGGTCCGAGGAAGCTCGCGGGTCATCCCGTAGGCGACCACCACCACCGTCAGGACGGGTCCCGCTGTTCCCGCCGCCCGAGGCGGGATCACCGGACACGCCTCAGATACCCGCCCGGGTTGAACGAGAGGTGGTACTTCTCCATGGTCGGGTCGGGCGCGAAGTTGCCGTTGCGGGCCTGGATCTGCTTGACCGCCTCCGCCGGGCCAGGGCCGAAGCCCGCCCACACCGGATTGCCGTTCACCACCGTGTCGGTGACGATCACATAGGACCCGACGGGCACCAGTTGCCAGTACCGCTCGAACTCCTCGGAGGTGCTGTGGCGATCGGTGACCGAGCCGAGCACCACTAGGACACTCCCACCGTCGACGATGCGCTTGACCTCTTCTGCCACGTCACGGTGATGGGGACGGCCGCTGAGATGGGTGAGGCGAGGATGTTCGGGTCGGCCCTCCGCCGGCGAAGGGTCCACGGTGAGCACCCGACCGTGGCCGACCAGCGCGCAGATCGAGGCCAGGTAGACGGACCGACCCCCGTCGCCCGCACCGGTCTCGACGATCCAATCGGGTCGAACCGAGGAGATGATCTCCTGGTAGGCGAGGAGATCGGTCGGAGGGGTCCGCACCGGCTGCCCCAACCAAGTGGTCTCGGTCCAGGGCATGGTGCCGTAGACGGCCTCGAGGAACGACCTACCGAGCTCCTCGGGCATCGGCAAGGACTCGACCGGTGGTCCGTCGACACCGCCCGGCGATGCCGCGGCGGCAAAGGCTTCAGCCGACATCCGACGAGGTCGGGTCCGTCTCGCCGCCTGGGACCGGATGGCACCCACATAGTGGATCGGCTTACCCGGCCCGTGAAAGGCACGACCGCGCAGGTCGGCGTACTGCTGGCTGTAGTCGAAGACCTTTGTACGTCGCTCAGCGGCATCGGTCCGGTTGGTCGTGTCGCCGCCGTGCAACTGGTGGAACGACCCCTCCCCCAACATCGAGACGACGGTGACGTCGGGCCCGCCGGCGAGCCGCTCGTAGAGGTCGAGGTTCCCGTAGCCGGCGCCGGGCAGGTCGAAGCTCTCGTCGAAGCCGCCCACCTGTTCGAGGGTTTCGCGCCCCACGAACAGGCAGTTGCTCTCCCACATGCCGTCGAGCCAGTCCCGGTCGCCGATGAAGTGGCTTATCTCGAACAACCGGTAGCCGTTGGCAGGCCACCCGATCTGCTCGAACAACCGGTCCTCGTAGGCCCGGTCGTAGCCGGCCGCCATGGCATCACCCTGCTGACCGGGGCCGACGTACCACTGCTGGGTGGCCACGATCGCCGGGGCGTAGGTGGAAAGCCCGGTCAAACCCCAGGACAGGACCCCGGGGGTAACGACATGGGCACCATCGATCATCAGCGCGAAGTTGCGACCCCGCCCGGCCCTGATCCCAGCGTTCAGGGCATTGACCGGTGACGGATGGATCTCGTCGAGGGACAGGAGACGGAACTCGGGACCGAACTCCGAGACCCACTCCGCGCTCAACGCCTGATCGGGCCGAGAGCCGTTGTCGACCACCAGCACCTCATAGGAGATGCCCTCGAGGTCGTGCTGGTACGCCCGAGACAGCGAGTGGAGGGTCCGCTGGGCCTCTCTGGCCATGTTGTGGAAGATCACGATCACCGAGAGATCTACCGCGTCGGTCGGAGCCTCGGGCGCCAACGGGGCACGGGGGAGATCCGAGACCGGCGCGTTCCCCAGTGACGGCTCGGCTCCCTCACCCACCGCCTTGCGCCACACCAGCAGACCGTGATCGCGTCGCTCACACGGCGCTTCGATCGCTCGGGAAGCCCGGAACTCCTCGACCGCCCGGCGGGTGGCGGAGTCCGACCCCGCGTCCACGAAGACGACCCCACCGACCGGGATCCGGTCGTACAGCACCTCGAGGACCGCCGCGGCCGCGGCGCCCAACTCGTGACCGACCCGCAACAGCGCGATCTGCTCGATCGGCGCATCCTGCACCGACGAGGCCGGATCCCCCACCAGGAACTTCACCCTTCGGTCCAACAACCCGAAGCGTTCGAACCCGTCGCGGACCATGTTCAGGTCGGCCCGGAACTCGGCCACGCCCCGGTCGGTCCAACGGGCCGACTTCAGGCCCTCTGGAGCGGCGCGGAACCCATCCACCGACCACACCCGCCGGTCCGGCAGGTCGTAAGCATCGAGCCAAGCCCGGAGGAAGATCCCAGCTCCACCCCGGCCGACACCGACGTCGACCAGATCTCCGGGAACCGAACGGGCCTTGATCTCCTCCAGCCGGGTGTGGAGGTCGTCCAGTCGGGCGCGACCCATGTCGGTGAAGGGAACGAAGCTCCGGCCCTTGCCATCGTCGGGGCCTGCAGGACCGCGGCGCTCACGAGCCAGCCGCGGCCAGCCGTCGGGGTCGTGGCGGAGGGGATCGCGGAGGATCCTGGCATCGGGATCCCGGCCGGCGGCGATGCGCGCCGCGAGATGGGCGAGCCGGGCCTCGTCCTCCAGGTAATGCTCGTTGAGCAGAGCAGCCTTGACCGTGGACAGATAGCGGGCGACGAGACGGAGCTCCCGGGTCAACGCCGGGAAGTACTCGTTGTGCTGGAAGACCATGGCCTGGAGGCGGAGCCGTTCGACCAGGTCCAGCAACTTGTTGCGGCCATCAAGGCCCTCGATAGCGTCGAGAGCGGCGGCCAAGGCCGGCTGGCGAGCCAACCGGGCCTCCTCCACCACGATCGCCAGACCGAAGTACACGGGCAGCACCACCATGCGAAGCGGTTCAGGGTGCTGCGCCATCCAGTCCTCGAGGCCTGCCATCACCCCGTTGCGCTCACCTCCTTCGTGGGTGGCGTTGAAGTGCTTCTGGTTGAGGCCGGACGCACCTTTGGCCAGTTCGTCGCGATCGAGATGCACCCCGCGCTGGGCATAGGGCTGGCGGAACTCCTCGGGAACGGTTTCCGGCGAGTAGTAGAGATCCCTGCGCCCGTAGGGCCAGCCGACGTCGTGGAGCACCAGGATCGGTAGAGGTCGACCCGCGTCCTGGGCGGCCAGGGACAGCAGCCGGCATTCGTTGTAGACGGTGTACCAGTTGTGGTCGCCGTCGATGAGGGCGGCATCCATCACGGGTAGGTCGGGAAGGATGTCGACGCTCAACCCACGGTGGAACACGTACTGACCGGCAAACTCCCGCTCATGCTCAGAAGGGTCGAAGGCGGGAGCCGGGTCGATCACGTGGAGCTCGGTCTCGGCGCCGAGGCTCTCGATGATCTGTCGGGTGTTCTCACCCTTCAGCGCACCGATCTCGACAAGGCGACGAACCCCACCGGCCTCGAGCACCGGGGCAATGAAATCGTTCCAGAACGGGAACATCGGCGCGGGCGCAGCTTCCTAAGCCGGATCAGGGACGGGCGGACACTAGCGCCTGTTGGTCGAGCGCTCCGCTCCTCACGGCCCCCGCATGAACTGACGGGCGAACATCGACGACGTGCTAACGAGTTACCCGTGAACGACCGACCTGAGCCCAGCCCTAACGGCGACCTCCGGCAGCGGGCCGCGGCCTGGCTCTTCGGTGCTTACGTCGTCGCCGCGCTGCCGCTGCTGATGCTCGTCATCGGCAGGTTCTGGTGGTTCTACCGCGATGACTGGTTCTTCATCACCGACCGGGACCTGTCCATGGATGGACTCTTCGATGACCACAGCGGTCACTGGGTGACCCTGCCGGTGATCCTGTTCCGCGTCCTGTACTCGGTGATCGGCCTCCGTTCCTACATGCCCTACCAGGTGACGGTTGTGACCGCCCATCTCATCGTGGTGGTGTGCATCCGGGTATTGATGCGCAGGTATGGGGTCGGACCGTGGCTGTCCACCGCGCTGGCCGGGTCCTTGGTCTTGCTCGGTTCGGGCCGCGAGGACATCCTCTGGGCGTTTCAGGCCGGCTTCACCGGATCGATGGCACTGGTGCTGATCCAATGGGTTTGCGCCGACCGACCCGGCAAGTTGGATCGGATCGACCTGGCGGGTGTGGCCTGCGGCGTTCTGTCCCTCGCCGCGGGCAGCCCTTCGATACCCGTGCTCGCCGCCCTGGGGCTGACCCTCATCGTCCGGCGCAACTGGCGGGCCGCGGCCTTCCACGTCCTCCCCCCGCTGAGCGCCTACCTGGTGTGGTCATCGGTGATCTCACCTAAGAGATCTCTTTTCGGACGCCCCACGATCGGCAATCTCTGGGACTGGGTCCGCTACGGACTCGGCACGACCTTCCACCAGTTGACCGGCTTTAGGGGGTCGGCGATCCTCCTGGCCGCGGTCGTGGCGGCCGGAACGGTCCTGGCCGTGCTCGCCCGCCGCGACTCTCTGACCACGACGGACATCCCCGCGGGTTCCGGCCCCGACGTCGCCTCATCGGTTCACCGACTACGGCAGTTGGCCGTTCCGGTGATCGGTCCGGTCACGCTGTTCGGAGCGACCGTGCTGTTCATCCTGCTGGCCGCGCAGCGCGCCTGGGCTTTCGGGCCCCCGGCTGCCGGCGCAAGCAGGTACCTGTACTTCTACATTGCTCTGACTCTGCCTCTCATCGGACTTGCCATCGAGCAGTTCTCGGCACGATGGAGGCCTGCGGCACCCCTGCTCGCCCTGTTGGTACTCGCCGGAATCCCCAGCAATATCGCCCACTTCAACGATCCCGGGGCGGACAGGGATCACCACACCCATCAACGCGACCTGCTACTCAACGTGACCCGATCGCCGGCGATCGTGTACGCGCCCGACGACCTCCGCCCCGACCCTGACGTGTTCAACTCGCCTGGCCTCAACGTCGGCTTCCTTCGCCAAGCCGAGCGGGACGGCAAGCTGCCAGAGATGACCGCCAAGATGTCCTCCCAGATCGCCGCCGAGTTGACGATCCGTCTAGGCATCTTCCAGGGACAACACTCATACATCCGCGAGAAGTGCAAGAAGATGACCGTGTCTCGACTTCAGGCCCCGCTGGGCACGACGATCATCATCAACGACACCATCGGAGCCTCGCTTCACGGCTTTTACGGAGAGCAGGACATCATCAAGCTCCAGCCGGGCTTCGGTTCCGTCCTGAACGTGGTCGCACCGGAACTCGACCTGAACCTCGCGGCGATGTCGGGGGGCCCGGCCACCGTCTGTGTGACCTTCCCTCCCGAATGATCTGGTCTGATTTCACGCGACTCGGATCTCGCCTATTGCCGGAGCCTCCGATTCATCACCTGACCAGCGACGCGAGCTTGGACTGCACACGGCGGACCTGATGGTCCCAACTGAACTCGGCCTCCGCTTCGCGGCGGCCTTCGCGGGCCAGACGGCTCCTCAACTCGCGGTCATCCCGCAGAGTCCCGATAGCCGCGGTCAGACCGGCCAGAGCATGCGGTGACACGAGGAGGCAATGGCGGTCGTGCACCAACCGTGACGCAACCGTCGGCACGTCGGGGGCAATGACTGCAAGTCCGGCCGCCAGGTATTCCGCCAGCTTGAGCGGGGAGTAGTGGAACTCACCGTGCTCGGGGGCCACCACGACAGCCGCATCCATGGCCGCCAGATATCGACTCAACTCCAGGTGGGGGACCGTCCCGGTGAAGGTGACCCCAACCCCCCGATCCCGGGCATGGCGTTCGACGGCCGGTCGCTCAGGTCCGTCCCCCACCAACAAGAGCCTCACACCATCCAGCCCGACGACCGCGTCCACCAGCCGGGTCAAGGAATGGAAGGGCCTGAAGCTCCCGACCCACCCCAGGACGAACTCGTCGCCGAGACCCAGCCTCCGACGCATCGAGAGTCCCTCTGCCGCCGGGGCCGGCGGTTCCAACTCCACCCCGGTCGGGGTGATCACGATCCGTTGGGGATCGGCTCCGATGCGCACCGCCTCGGCCGCCACCTCCTCGGAACCGCAGGCCAGAACTACGGCCCGCCTCAACGCTGGCCCCTCACCTCGCCGCTCCACCAGTCCACCCCACCCTGGGCGACTGACACCCCAACGACGCGCCTCCCAGACGGCCACGGCGGGAGCGAACACCACCGACGGAACACCCAGGGAGTCGGCGAGGTCCACGCCGGCGGTGTGGAACAACTCGTGGCGCTGCCACACGAAGTCGATCTGGTGTTCTCGCCAGGGGCCGTCGGGGTCCACGTTGAACGCCGATCCGCGCAACGCCTGACGGAGATCCTTTGCCGCGGTCTTGGCCAGGGTGGGAAGCCTCGATGCCAGCGAATCCGAACGGGCCGATGTCAGGTGGGCACCCGACGCCTGGCGCCTCGCCTCCTCGACGTCGATCACACCGTCAGGGGTAACCAACCAGGACCGGCCGAGAACCCGCTCGCACGCCGCCAGCCATCCCGCCGCGCTGAGCATCGCCGCTACGGGTCCCTGCTGACCGGCCGCCGTTGTCGGAAGTACCAGGACCGCACCCATCGGAACGACCCTAACGCCGACTCTGAAACGAGCCGATCCGAGGCGAGTTTCTCGGCGATCACTTCCACGTCGATCGGCACCATCCGAGCCGTGGCAGGGCCCGGAACGGTGAGATAGCGTTCCAGGCTCCGACGGGTGCGACGGCGCCGGTCGGATCAGGGAGAGTTCCGCGCGTGTATCGACGTTGCCAGGAAGATCAGTGAACCAGGAACGTCCGGCGCCCGGCGCCGACATCGGGTCGTCGGCACCCCTGCTGCCCAGCGTCGTCTACCAAGCGGCACGACGGGCCGACAACCTGAGCCTCCGCTTCCTCGATCTGGGGATCGTCGCCGCCGCCTGGGCCCTGGCTACCAGCGCGGCGTTCGACACGTCCTCCAAGGACATCACCATCACGTTGGCGTGGATCATGCCCCTGGCCGTGGTCGCCCAACTCGCCGGCCACCGACTCGCCGGGCTGTACGGCCCGGTCTGGCGATACGCCTCGGTCGACGAGGCCGCCCGGGTGGTGGCAGGGGTCCTGGGCGGTTCGGTCCTGGCCACCCTCACCGTCATCGCCGCGTGCACCGTTACCAACACGCCGTTCCCGTTCGTCACCGCACCACCACTCGCGGCATTCCTGAGCCTCCTGGGTTGCGGAGGCGTTCGTTTCCAGTCCCGCCTGTTCGCGCTGGAACGCCAGCAGGCCCGCGACGCCTCGGGCCTGCGCACGGTGATCGTCGGCGCCGGGGCATCCGGGGCTGCACTGGCCTACGAACTGACCCACACCGACACCGGCCAGACGATGAACATCGTCGGCTTCATCGACGACGACCCCGAGATGGTGGGTCGGTCGGTCCGCGGTCTCATCGTGCTCGGCACCACCGACGACCTCGAGGCCGTCTGCACCGGTCACCGGATCGAGAGAATCCTGATCGCCGAAGATCACAACACCCGTCACCGGGTCAAGTCGGTGGTAGATCAGGCCCTGCGGACCCACGCCCAGGTGAAAGTCCTCCCACTGTCGGCCGGACGGGTGGACGGTGCCCTGGTTCGGGGCCTGCGCGACCTCGATGTCACCGACCTCTTGGGGCGCGAGCACGCTCCCGTCGACTCCGATGAGATCGACCACTATCTCCGGGACGCCGTGGTGCTCATCACCGGGGCCGGAGGTTCGATCGGCAGCGAGATCGCCCGGCAGGTCGCAACGCACCAACCCGGTCTGCTCCTCCTGTTGGACCGCGACGAGAGTCTGCTGTACGACGTGTCCACCGGCCCGGTGGCCGACCTCACCACGAACTTCGAAACGGTTCTGGCCGACATCTGCGACCAGGTCCGGATCCAGGACCTGTTCGAGCAGTACCGGCCCGACGTGGTCTTCCACGCCGCCGCCCAGAAGCACGTACCGATCCTGGAGCGTTACCCGGTAGAAGCCGTCCGTACCAACGTGTTTGGCACCTGGAACCTCATCAGCACGGCGGCTGAGCACGGCACCCGCCATTTCGTACACATCTCTACCGACAAGGCCGCCGACCCTTGCTCGGTCATGGGTGCCACCAAGCGTGCCGCCGAGCAGGTCGTGTTCGAAGTCGGCCGGCGCAACCAACTTCCCTTCGTTGCCGTCCGCTTCGGAAACGTCCTCGGCAGTCGGGGCAGCGTGGTCCCGACCTTCCTCCGCCAGATCGTCGAGGGTGGTCCGGTGACGGTCACCAGCCCCGAGATGACCCGCTACTTCATGACCATTCCCGAGGCGGTGAGCCTCGTGCTCCAGGCCGGCTCCATGGCCGAGCCCGGACGTGTGTACCTGTTGGACATGGGTGAGCCGGTCTCGATCCTGGCGCTGGCCCGCCAACTGATCCGGCTGTCGGGGCTACGCCCCGGGGAGGACGTGCGCATCTCGATCGTGGGTACCCGTCCCGGCGAGCGCCTCCACGAACGCCTCCACGACGACGCCGAGACCATCGAACCGTCGACCCACCCGTCGATCGCGTCGCTCAACCCCAAGAAGCCATGGTCTTGGGACGAGCTGATGGATTCTCTCGCCACGCTCCGCAAGTCCGTCGATGCCCGCGACGACGCCATGGTCCGCCACCAGTTGGAGTCGATGCTGCGCACAGGAGGCGTGGACTGCATCCTGGACCACGGCGAGGTGACGCTCGGGACGGAACCACAGGCGCACCCGGGCTCACCCCGGGTAGCCGCCATCGTGCGTGACCTCGCCGAGAAGAGGGCCGAACGCGAGGCCGGACCATCGACCGATACCGGCACACCCTGATGAGGCGAGACGTCAGGTGAAACTACCCACGGATGCGGCATCGGCCGATCCACTCCCCCACCCCAAGGCGGTCTGCCCATGAAGGGCCTAATCCTCGCCGGCGGATCCGGCACTCGGCTCCGGCCCATAACCCACACCGGGGCCAAGCAGCTGGTTCCGGTGGCCAACACCCCGATCCTGTTCTACGGCCTCCAGCACATGGCCGACGCCGGTATCACCGAGGTCGGCATGATCGTGGGCGACACCGCCGAGGAGATCCGCCAAGCGGTAGGCGACGGCTCCCGGTGGGGCCTCGAGGTGACCTACCTGCCTCAGGACGCGCCGCTCGGGCTCGCCCACGCCGTCCTCATCGCCCGAGAGTTCCTGGGCGAGGACGACTTCGTGATGTACCTCGGAGACAACCTGTTGCGCGACGGGATCACCCGGTTCGTCGAGCAGTTCTCCGAACACCGCCGGGCGACCGGTACCGAATCCTGCTCGGCCCAGATCCTGCTGGCCCCGGTGCCTGACCCTCAGCGCTTCGGGGTGGCCGAGATCGGCGCCGACGGCGAGGTGGTCGCGCTGGTCGAGAAGCCCGAGGTTCCACCGTCGGATCTCGCGCTGGTCGGCGTGTATCTGTTCGACCCCTCGATCCACCAGGCCGTCCGCGAGATCCAGCCTTCGGAGCGGGGAGAGTTGGAGATCACCGACGCCATCCAGTGGCTGATCGACAACGGACACCGGGTCCGCCACGAGGTTCTCAACGGCTGGTGGCTCGACACCGGCAAGCTCACCCCCCTGCTAGAGGCCAACCGGCTGATCCTCGAGGTTCTCGAACCCTCGAACCAGGGAAAGGTCGACGAGCACTCCCGGCTCGATGGCCGCGTCTCGGTCGCCGAGGGCGCCGAGATCATCCGCTCGACGATCCGCGGACCGGTCGCCATCGGGGCCAACACCCGGGTGGTCGACAGCTACATCGGCCCGTTCTCCTCCGTCGATGCCGACTGCGAAATCGTCGGCTCCGAGCTCGAACACTCGATCGTGCTGGCTCACAGCAAGGTCGAGAACGTGCCCCGGGTCATCGACTCCCTCATCGGTCGCCACGCGGTCGTCCACCGGACCCACCAACGACCCCGCGCCAACCGGTTCCTGGTCGGCGACCACTGCCAGATCGACATCGACTCCTGACGAGTCGGTTCCG
>JAGQSO010000081.1 GCA_020439505.1 Acidimicrobiales bacterium | reverse complement strand
TCGCCGCGCTCGAAGGCGGCCCCCACGGCATCCGGGCCAACGCCGTCAACCCCGACGCCGTCTTCGAGGGGTCCCACCTGTGGGATCACGGCCTGCGCGAAGAGCGGGCTGCCGCCCACGGCATCGCGCCCGACGCCCTTGAGGACTTCTACAAGGACCGCAACATCCTGCGCCGCAGCGTCACCACCGCCGATGTGGCCGACACCGTCGTGCACCTCTTCGGTGACGCCTCGTCGCGCACCACCGGTGCGGTGATCCCCGTCGACGGCGGCGTCGCCGCCTGCTTCCCCCGATGAACCTTGGCACTACTACCGATCTCGACCTCGGGTGCGACCACCTGGAGAGGGGCCTTCGATGACCACCGATGACGTCGGATATCAGGTGCTGACCGCCGACACCGCGGCCAGCTACGTGGCGTCGCGCCCCGAACTGGCGTCGCTGATCGACACCACGTCGCTGGCCCGGGTGGAGGAGGTCGGTGACGGCAACCTGAACCTGGTCTTCATCCTGACCGACACGGCAGGGAGGGGAGTGGTGCTCAAGCAGGCCCTGCCCTACATGCGTCTCGTCGGCCCGGACTGGCCGATGCGGCCCGACCGGGCCCGTCTGGAGGCCGAGATCACCTCGGTGCACGCCCGGGTGGCACCGGGGCTGGTGCCGGATATCTACGGATATGACCCCGAGCGATACCTGATCGCCATGGAGGACCTGTCTGACCATCGGGTGTGGCGGGGAGCTCTCAACGAAGGACTCCGCCACGACGGTGTGGCCGAGGCGATGGGCCGCTACGTGGCATCGGTGGCGTTCGGAACGTCGCCGCTGGGCATGGACCCCGAGGAGCAGAAGCGCCTTGCGGCCAGCACCTCCAACGGCGAGCTGTGCCGGATCACCGAAGACCTGGTGTTCACCGAGCCCTACGTGGATGCCGGTCGCAACGGGGTGTTGCCGGCCAACGAAGACGACGCCGCGGCATTGGCCGCCGATGCTGAGATGGTGGCGGCCATGGGGCTGGCCAAGTGGAAGTTCATGACCGAGGGTGAGGCGATCATCCACGGCGACCTCCACACCGGATCGGTGATGGTGCGTGGCTCCGACCCCGACGGCAAACCGGGCGCTCAGCCGTCGACGGCTCGGGCGATCGACAGCGAGTTCGGGTTCTGCGGTCCGGTGGCGTTCGATCTGGGGGCTCTGTGGGCCAACTACCTGATCGCCGCCACCCGAGGCGCGGCCCTCGGTGACGCCGTCCACCAGGAATGGTGTCTCGACCTGGTCGTCAACACATGGACGTCGTTCGAGTCCGAGATCAGGGAGCGGTGGCCGAACCGGGTGGACCCCAGGGTGTGGCACGACGACCTGCTCGAGCATCTGGTGGCCCACTGGCGCCAGGATGCCTGGCTGTTCGCGGCGGCCAAGATGGCTCGACGCATCGTGGGCCTGGCCAAGACCTCAGACATCGAGACCCTCGATCCCGACGTTCGGGCCCTGGCCGCCCGCGCTGTCTTGTCCACCGCCCGATCTGCCGTGCGAGAACGGATAGTCGACAGCTCACCGACAGCACTGGTCGAGTTGGCCCGCTCCCTTCAACCGACCTGAACCCAGGCGGGATGAACCCGTCAGACCCGCGGATCGAGCTTGGTGGTGATCCCCACCGCCAAGCCCATGGTGGCCAGTGCGACCATCACGAAAGCGATCCGGAACCCGCCGATGCGGTGGCGGTGCAGGGTCCGGTGTCC
>JAGQSO010000080.1 GCA_020439505.1 Acidimicrobiales bacterium | reverse complement strand
CGTCGGATCCGCATCATGCAACGTCTTGGTGATCGCCGCCGTCAACGTCGTCTTACCATGGTCAATATGCCCCATGGTCCCAATGTTCAGGTGCGGCTTGTTGCGCTCGAACTTTTCCTTGCCCATGGTTTGACCCTGGAGCCTTTCTCTCGTGGTGTTGTTGTTATTCGTTGAGAACTGAGGTGGTTGGCGGGGCTACTCGCCCCGGACTCGGGCCACGATCTCTTCTTGGATGTTGGCCGGCATCTGCTGGTAGCTGTCGAACTGCATGGTGTAGACGGCGCGGCCCTGGGTGCGGGACCGAAGATCGGTGGCGTAGCCGAACATCTCCGACAACGGCACCTCAGCCCGGACCACCTGGGCGTTACCCCGCTGCTCCATGCCACCGACCTTGCCTCGACGGGAGGAAAGGTCACCCATGACGTCACCCATGTAGTCCTCGGGAGTGACGACCTCGACGGCCATGATCGGCTCGAGCAGGACGGGCTTGCCCTTACGGGCAGCCTCCTTGAACGCCATGGTGCCGGCGATCTTGAACGCCATCTCCGAGGAGTCGACGTCGTGGTAGGACCCGTCCACCAGGGTGGCCTTGATGTCCACCACCGGGTAGCCGGCGATGATGCCCGAAGCCAACGACGCCTGAATACCCTGATCGACCGGTCCGATGTACTCCTTGGGTACCCGACCACCGGTGATGGTGTCGCTGAAGGAGTAGCCCTCGCCCGGCTTGGCAGGCTCGAGGGTGATGATGACATCCGCGTACTGGCCCGAACCACCGGTCTGCTTCTTGTGGGTGTAGCGGTAGTTCTCGACCGCGGCGGTGATCGTCTCGCGGTAGGCGACCTGGGGCTTGCCCACGGTGGCGTCCACGTTGAACTCGCGCAGCATTCGGTCGACGATCACCTCGAGGTGCAGCTCGCCCATGCCCGAGATCAGGGTCTGACCGGTCTCCTCGTCGGACTTCACCTGGAAGGTCGGGTCCTCCTCGGACAGCGCGTAGAGCGCCTTGCCCATCTTGTCCTGGTCGTTCTTGGTCTTGGGCTCGACCGCTACCTGGATGACCGGCTCGGGGAACTCGAGGGACTCGAGCACCAGGCCTTCCTTCTCGTCGGAGAGGGTGTCACCGGTACGGGTGTTCTTGAGGCCGATACCAGCGATGATGTCGCCGGCCTCGACGAAGTCGAGATCCTCACGGTTGTTGGCGTGCATCAGGAGCAGGCGACCGACCCGCTCCTTCTGGCCGGTACGGCTGTTGAGCACCGAGTCGCCCTTGTTGAGGCGGCCCGAGTACACGCGGAAGTAGGTGAGCTTCCCGTGAGGGTCAGCCACGATCTTGAAGGCCAGCGCGGCGAAGGGCTCCTTGGTATCAGCCTTGCGCTCGACTTCACCACCACCCTTGAGGGCTTCGCCCTTGACCGGGGGGAGGTCGACGGGAGAGGGAAGGAAGTCGACGACGGCGTCGAGCAGGGGCTGGACACCCTTGTTCTTGAACGAAGAACCGGTGAGCACGGGCACCAGCTCGTTGGCGATGGTGGCCCGACGCAGCGCGCTCTTGATGTCGTCCTCGGTGATCTCCTCATCGGAGAGGAACTTCTCGAGGATGGTGTCGTCGTGGTGGCTGACGGCGTCGATCAGTTCTTGGCGGTACTCGTCGGCGGCGTCGGCCAGGTCGGCGGGGATGTCGACCTCGTCGTACTTGGCGCCGAGCTCCTCACCCGACCAGACGATGGCCTTCATCTTGATGAGGTCGACCACACCCTTGAAGTCGGCCTCGGCCCCGATGGGGATCTGGATGGCCACGGCGTTCGGGGTGAGCCGGTCCTTGATCGAGGCGTAGGCCTTGAAGAAGTCGGCACCGGTACGGTCGAGCTTGTTGACGAAGCACATGCGGGGCACGCCGTACTTGTCGGCCTGACGCCACACGGTCTCGGTCTGGGGTTCCACACCCGCCACACCGTCGAACACCGCCACCGCGCCGTCGAGGACGCGGAGCGAACGCTCCACCTCGACGGTGAAATCCACGTGGCCGGGGGTGTCGATGATGTTGATTCGGTGATCGCGCCAGAAGGTGGTGGTCGCCGCCGAGGTGATGGTGATGCCCCGCTCCTGCTCCTGGACCATGTGGTCCATGGTGGCAGCACCCTCGTGGACCTCACCGATCTTGTAGGTCTTGCCCGTGTAGTAGAGGATCCGCTCGGTGGTGGTGGTCTTGCCCGCGTCGATGTGGGCCATGATCCCGATGTTGCGGTACTTGGGGATTGGGACTACTTCAGGCATCTCTGGATCTCGTTCGGTTCTAGGGGTGTACGTGCTGTGCGGTTACATGCCACGACCGGGCACCGCCAGAGCGGACCCGGTCGAGGGAGGGGCTGCCGGGTGAGGCGCCCCGTCGGTGGAGTTATTGATGCCCCTACCAGCGGTAGTGGGCGAATGCCTTGTTGGATTCGGCCATCTTGTGGAGGTCTTCACGTCGCTTGGCCGAGGCACCGATGCCGTTGGAAGCATCGAGGATCTCGTTCGCTAGGCGCTCGGCCATGGTCTTCTCCCGGCGCTGGCGGGAGTAGCCGACCAGCCAACGCACGGCGAGGGTGTTGGCCCTGCGGGGCTTGACCTCGACCGGCACCTGGTAGGTGGCGCCACCGACCCGGCGGCTGCGCACCTCGAGTTGGGGCTTGACGTTCTCTACCGCCCGCTTGAGCACCGAAACCGGATCATCGGTGCCGGCCTTGTCGGCCACGATGTCAAGAGCGGTGTAGACGATGCGCTCAGCGGTGGAGCGCTTGCCACGCTGCAGGACCTTGTTGACGATCTGGGTGACCACGACCGAGTGGTAGATCGGGTCGGGCATGAGCTCACGGCGGGGTGCGGGACCCTTGCGGGGCATGGTCAGCCTTCCTTCTTGGCGCCGTAACGGCTACGGGCCTGCTTGCGATCCTTGACCCCGGAGGTGTCGAGGGTGCCGCGGATGATCTTGTAACGGACGCCGGGCAGGTCCTTCACACGACCGCCGCGCACCATGACGATGGAGTGCTCTTGGAGGTTGTGGCCCTCACCGGGGATGTAGGCCGTGACCTCGACGCCGCTGGACAGGCGCACACGAGCGACCTTGCGCAGAGCGGAGTTCGGCTTCTTGGGGGTATTGGTGTAGACGCGGGTGCAGACACCACGACGCTGAGGCGCGCCCTTCAGGGCGGGCGTCTTGCCCTTGGTGGGCTTGTCCTGGCGGCCCTTGCGGACCAACTGCTGGATGGTGGGCACGAACGAACCTCTCGAAGCGTCTCTGCGATGGGTGGCACGCGACATATCCGTCGCCGAGCCGAGGAGCCATGCTAAAGGGCCGCGCCGAGGTGTCGCAAACGCCGAGGTGACGCCGTCACCTATGACGGCGTCACGGGAGCGAGCTGGCCCTTCTCCTGCAGCTCTGCGACGTGGGCTTCGGCCCGGTCGATCAGATCAGGGGGAGCGCCCCAGCCGGCGAGGAGGTCGCGCTGGAGGATTGGAGCCAGGCGGGCACCGTCGAATGCCCGAGGGTTGAGGGACGCCAGGTTGGCAGTCAGCAGGACCCCGGTCAACGCCGCGGCCCAGCGGATGACGACGTCCATCGGGTCTGTGACCCTCACCGCGTCAACCGCCCCAGCAGCCACGACCTCACCGGCGGCTTCAGCTAGTAGGGCAAGGGCCGCTGGCGCGGCTCGGTGGAACTCCTCGGGGGGCACAATCTGCTCGGTCTCACCGATCAGGGCGTGGAGGAACCGGGACTCGTGGGGAAGGGACTCGGCGCTGGCGATCCAGAAGCGGCCGAACACCATCAGCCGGGCTACCGCCTCGGCCCGCGGCTCGTGCCACTCGGCCAGGATGGCACGGCTGCGATCGCGGGTCAGGTGATAGGACCGGGTGATCCGCTCGATCGACTCTCGCTGGAGTTCGGCGACCAACGCCCCTTTGGACGGGAAGTAGGTGTAGACGGTGCCCACCGCAGCATCGGTGGCCTCGGCCAGGCGCTGCATGGTCAAGGCGCCGACGCCCTCCCGCCCGGCGATGGCCATGGCGGCGTCCAGGTAGGCCCGCTCACGCTCGCGACGGTTCCGGGCACGGCGGCCTTCCACCTCCGCCGCAGCCTCGGTTGCGACCACTTCCTCCTCATCCACAGGCGGCACGCTACCCAGATCTAGACGCGGGTGAGGCGCCCTCCCGGGCGCCTCACCGTCAGTTCAGGCTCAGGCGGTGGAACCGCCCGATCTCAGCCCTCGGTACCGTCGGCCGCATCACCCACCGACGAAGTGGCCTGGTCGGCCTGAGCCGCCAACCATTCGGATGGGTCGAGCTCGGTGCTCTCATCGTCTGACGAGTAGAAGGCCATCGGCTCGTAGTGGGGAGCCACCGTGTCGATGTTGCGGTACTGGAGCATGCCGGTACCGGCCGGGATGAGCTTGCCGATGATGATGTTCTCCTTGAGCCCGACCAGCGAGTCGGACCGGGAGTCGATCGCCGCCTCGGTGAGCACCCGGGTGGTCTCCTGGAAGGAGGCTGCCGACAGCCACGAGTCGGTGGCCAGCGAGGCCTTGGTGATGCCCATCAGCTCGACACGACCTTCGGCGGGACGCTTGCCCTCCTCGACCAGGAGCTTGTTGGCGTCGGCGAATGCCTTCTGGTCGACTCGCTCTCCGGGCAGGAAGTCGGAGTCGTTGGCCTCCAAGACACTGACCCGGCGGGTCATCTGGCGCACGATGAGCTCGATGTGCTTGTCGTGGATCGACACGCCCTGCTCGCGGTACACCTTCTGCACCTCCTTGACCAGGTACTCCTGGGTCTCACGCACACCGCGGATCTCCAGCAGTTCCTTGGGGTCATGCGGGCCTTCCACGAGGGCGTCGCCGGCCTCGATCTCGGCCCCGTCGGCGACCTCGAGGCGGGCGGCCATGGGCACCGTGTAGGCGTCCTCGGTGCCGTCATCACCCACGATGGTGATCACGCGACCCTTGCCTTCGTCCTCGCCGATGCGCACCACGCCCGAGGTGCGGGCCAGGGTGGCCTTGCCCTTGGGGGATCGGGCCTCGAAGAGCTCGACGACACGAGGGAGACCACCGGCGATGTCGGACCCTGCCACACCACCGGTGTGGAAGGTACGCATGGTGAGCTGGGTACCAGGCTCGCCGATCGACTGGGCGGCGATCACTCCGACCGCCTCGCCGACCTCGATGTCCTTACCGGTGGCCAGCGACATGCCGTAGCTGGCCCCCGAGATGCCCGCCACCGAGTCGTCGGTGAGGGGAGAAAGGACACGGACCCGGGTCACCGAGTCGTCGTCGCGGAGCTTCTCCATCAGGTCCTGGTCCACCACCGTTCCACGGGCGATGACGGTGCCGTCGCCACAGGTGACGTCGGCGGCCAGGGTCCGGCTGTAGAGCCGGGTCTCCAGGTAGGTGCGCTCCATGCGGTCCGTGGCGCTGGTGGGCCGGGGCCCGACGTAGGTGCCATCGGCGTCGACGTAGCCGTCGGGGTAGACCTTCTCGACCCAGATGCCGCGGATCGGCGAACCGGTGGCGTCGGCACGGGCGAAGGGGTCCTCGTCGTTGATGATCAACTCCTGGGCCACGTCGACCAGGCGGCGGGTCAGGTACCCCGAGTCGGCGGTCCGCAGGGCGGTGTCGACCAGACCCTTGCGGGCACCGGGGGTGGCGATGAAGTACTCGAGCATCTCCAACCCCTCACGGAAGTTGGACTTGATCGGACGGGGGATCATGTCGCCGCGAGGGTTGGCCACCAGGCCACGCATGCCGGCGATCTGACGTACCTGCATCATGTTTCCGCGGGCACCCGAGCCGACCATCATGTCGATGGGGTTGAACTGCTGGGCCTTGAGGTTCTTCTCCATCTCGGCGCGCACCTTCTCGGTGGCGTCGGTCCAGATCTCCACCTCCTTCTGACGGCGTTCACCGTCGGTGATGATGCCCTTGCGGAACTGCTCCTCGACCTTCTGGGCGGCCGCCTCGTGGTCTTCGAGGATCTGGGCCTTCTCCTCGGGCGTGCGGACGTCGTCGATGGAGATGGTGATGCCCGACTGCGCCGCGAAGCGGAAGCAGAGGTTCTTGATGGCGTCCAGGCTGGTCGCCACCACGCCCTTGGCCTCCTCGTTGGCCAGACGGTCGACCACGTTGCCCATGATCTTCTTGTCCACCCGTCGGTTGATGAACTCGAAGGAGTCCGGCAGAGCGGTGTTGAACAGGAGTCGTCCAGCGGTGGTCTTGTCCTCGATCAGACGTTGTCCGTCGGCGTCCAGACCCCGGAACTCGATGAGGGCGTGAAGGGCCAGATCACCCGACTCGTAGGCGCGTTCGACCTCGTAGAGGTGCCGGAAGACGCGTCCCTCGCCCTTGGCGCCCTCCACCTGTTCGGTCAGGTAGTAGGCGCCGATGATCATGTCCTGGGTGGGGGTGACCAGCGGACGGCCGTGGGCGGGCGACAGCACGTTGTTGGCCGACAGCATCAGCACCCGGGCTTCGGCCTGAGCTTCTGCCGACAGGGGCAGGTGTACAGCCATCTGGTCGCCGTCGAAGTCGGCGTTGAAGGCGGTGCACACCAGCGGGTGGATCTGGATGGCCTTGCCCTCGACCAGCACGGGCTCGAAGGCCTGGATGCCGAGGCGGTGCAGCGTGGGGGCCCGGTTCAACATGACCGGGTGCTCCTTGATGGCCTCTTCCAGCACGTCCCAAACCTGGGGCTTGCGGCGTTCGACCATGCGCTTGGCCGACTTGATGTTCTGGGCCAGCTCGGCGTCGACCAGCTTCTTCATGACGAAGGGCTTGAACAGCTCCAGGGCCATCAGCTTGGGAAGTCCGCACTGGTGCAGCTTGAGGGTGGGGCCGACCACGATGACCGAACGGCCCGAGTAGTCGACGCGCTTGCCGAGCAGGTTCTGGCGGAACCGACCCTGCTTGCCCTTCAACATGTCAGACAGCGACTTGAGCGGGCGGTTGCCCGGCCCGGTCACCGGTCGTCCCCGGCGGCCGTTGTCGAAGAGGGCGTCAACCGCCTCTTGGAGCATCCGCTTCTCGTTGTTGACGATGATCTCGGGGGCTCCGAGGTCCAACAGACGCTTGAGGCGGTTGTTGCGGTTGATGACCCGGCGGTACAGGTCGTTGAGGTCCGAGGTGGCGAAGCGGCCGCCGTCGAGCTGCACCATCGGGCGCAGCTCCGGCGGGATCACCGGCACCACGTCGAGGATCATGGCCCGAGGGTCGTTGATCCGACGGCCGTTCTCGTCTCGTTGGTTGAACGAGGCCACGATCTTGAGGCGCTTGATGGCCTTCTGCTTGCGCTGGGCCGAGAGGGGCTTTTGGCCTTCCTGGGGATCGATGGCGGCGCGGAGCTTCTCCTCCTCCACGTCGAGGTCGAGCTCGTTGATGAGGGCCTTGATGGTCTCGGCGCCCATGCCACCCTCGAAGTAGTCGCCGTAGCGGTCCTCGAGCTCGCGCCACAGCATCTCGTCTTCGATGATCTGGCGGGAGAACAGGCTCTTGAACTCGTCGAAGGAACGCTGGAGAACATCGAGCTCCAGCTCCCAACGCTCACGGATCAGCGCCAGGTCCTTGTCGGCCTGCTTCTGACGGGCCTTGATGTCGGCATCCTTGGCGCCTTCTGCCTCGAGCGCCGCGATCTCGGCCTCGAGCTCCTCCAGGCGGCGGGCCAGTTCCAGCTCGCGCTCGTTCTCCAGTTCCTCGCGTTCGGCCAACACCTCGGCCTCGAGGTTGGGGAGATCGGCGTCGCGCTTCTCCTCGTCGACCGACACCACCAGGTTGGCGGCGAAGTAGATGACCTTCTCGAGCTGCTTGGCCTTGAGCTCCTCGCGGGGCTCGGTGCCCATCAGCAGGTACGCCAGCCAGGAACGGGTACCGCGCAGGTACCAGATGTGCACGGCCGGGGCGGCCAGTTCGATGTGGCCCATGCGCTCACGGCGCACCTTGGAGCGGGTCACCTCGACGCCGCAGCGCTCACAGATGATGCCCTTGAAGCGCACCCGCTTGTACTTGCCGCAGTAGCACTCCCAGTCCTTGGTCGGACCGAAGATCTTCTCGCAGAAGAGTCCGTCCTTCTCGGGCTTGAGGGTGCGGTAGTTGATGGTCTCCGGCTTCTTGACCTCGCCGTTGGACCACATGCGGATCGAGTCCGCGGTGGCCAGGCCGATCCGGAGCTGGTCGAAGTTGTTGACGTCAAGCACGGTCGTGCTCCCTTCGGTCGCACCCAAACTGCATGGAGACGGCTTCGCCGTCGTGATCTCTGGTTCCGGTCACCCAAGCTCGCTGCGCTCGACGGCTGACCGGTCCGGCCGTTGGCCGGATTCGTTCGGTGTTCATCTGCTGAGGGTCCTCGATCAGTTCCGTCAGAGCCGTCCGGCTCGGCGCCGCTCGTCTTCTTCGTCCGAACCCCTCTCGGGTCGGCTCAGGTCGATGCCCAGCTCCTCGGCGGTGCGGAAGATGTCCTCGTCGAGCTCACGCATCTCGATCTCCTCGCCGGTCTTGGCCAGGACCTCGACGTTGAGGCACAGGGCCTGCATCTCCTTGATGAGCACCTTGAAGCTCTCGGGGATGCCCGGCTCGGGGATGTTCTCGCCCTTGACGATGGCCTCGTACACCTTGACCCGGCCCAACACGTCGTCGGACTTGATGGTCAGCAGTTCTTGCAGGCAGTAGGCGGCGCCGTAGGCCTCCAGGGCCCACACCTCCATCTCGCCGAAGCGCTGACCACCGAACTGGGCCTTACCACCGAGCGGCTGCTGGGTGATCATCGAGTACGGACCGGTCGAGCGGGCGTGGATCTTGTCGTCGACGAGGTGGGCCAGCTTGAGGATGTACATGTACCCGACGGTGATCGGGTTGTCGTAGGCATCGCCGGTTCGGCCGTTGTAGAGGGTCGTCTTTCCGTTGTTCTGGATGAGACGCCCGCCGTCGCCGTACTCCTCATAGGGGGACTCGGGGTTGAGGTTCTCCAGGATCTGCTGGATGGTGGGGTGCTTGCGGGCACCCTCCTCCTCGTCCCAGTAGGCACCGTCGAACACCGGGGTGGCGATCAGCTTGGCCGGAGGGGTGGCCGGACGGGTCTTGCGCTCGGTGCGGACCGGCTCGTCGCCGACCGGACCGGACTTCTCGTGATCCCAGCCCCATCGGGCGGCGTAGCCCAGGTGGGACTCCATGACCTGGCCCACGTTCATGCGGGACGGGACGCCCAGCGGGTTCAAGATGATGTCGACGGGGGTGCCGTCGGCGAGGAACGGCATGTCCTCGATCGGCAGGATCCGGCTGATGACGCCCTTGTTGCCGTGACGGCCGGCCAGCTTGTCGCCCACGCTGATCTTGCGGCGCTGGCCCACGTACACCTTGACCAGCTGGTTCACCCCGGGGGGCAGTTCGTGGCCGTCGGCGCGGTTCTGGACCTTGACGTCGATGACCTTGCCGGTCTCGCCGTGGGGCACCTTGAGGGAGGTGTCGCGCACCTCGCGGGCCTTCTCGCCGAAGATGGCTCGCAACAGGCGCTCCTCGGGGGTCAGCTCGGTCTCACCCTTGGGGGTGACCTTGCCGACCAGCACGTCGCCCGCCTCGACCTCGGCGCCGATGCGGATGATTCCCCGCTCGTCGAGGTCGGCGAGGATGTCGTCGCTCAGGTTGGGGATGTCGCGGGTGATCTCCTCGGGGCCCAGCTTGGTGTCACGGGCATCGATCTCGTGCTCCTTGATGTGGATCGACGTGAGCACGTCGTCCTTGACCAGGCGCTCGGAGAGGATGATGGCGTCCTCGAAGTTGTAACCCTCCCAAGGCATGAAGGCCACCAGGAGGTTCTTGCCCAGGGCCAACTCGCCGTTGTCGGTCGAGGGCCCGTTGGCGAGGATGTCGCCCTTGTGGAGCTTCTGTCCGACCGACACGATCGGCCGCTGGTTGATGCAGGTGTCCTGGTTGGACCGCTCGAACTTGGCCAGCTTGTAGACCTTGCGCCCCTGGGTCTTGTACTGGACGGTGATGACCTTCCCGTCGACCTCGACCACCTCACCGTCGTCGGTGGCGATGATCATGTCGGCAGCGTCGCGGGCAGCACGGCCCTCGATACCGGTGGCGATGTAGGGGGCTTCGGCCCGGATCAGCGGGACGGCCTGCTTCTGCATGTTGGCGCCCATGAGGGCCCGGTTGGCGTCGTCGTGCTCGAGGAACGGGATGAGCGCGGTACCGACCGACACGATTTGGCGGGGCGAGACGTCCATGAGCTGGACCTCGCTGCCGGGGACGTACTGGATGTCGGTGGTGGCACCGAAGAAGATGTCGCGCTCGAGCTGGAGGCGAAGGTCTTCCAGCGACGCGGCCTGGGGCGAGCGACGCACGAGGACGCGCTCCTCGGCGAAGGAACCGTCGGCGTTCACCGGCGTGTTGGCCTGGGCGACGACGTACTCCTCCTCCTCGTCGGCAGCCAGGTAGACGATGTCGTCGGTGACGCGACCGTCGACCACCTTGCGGTACGGCGACTCGATGAAGCCGAACTCGTTGACCCGGGCGAAGGTGGCGAGACCGCCGATCAGGCCGATGTTGGGGCCTTCTGGGGTCTCGATCGGGCACATGCGGCCGTAGTGGCTGAAGTGCACGTCACGGACCTCGAAGCCGGCCCGTTCACGGCTGAGGCCACCGGGGCCGAGGGCGGACAGGCGACGGCGGTGGGTGAGGCCCGACAGCGGGTTGACCTGGTCCATGAATTGGCTGAGCTGAGAGGTTCCGAAGAACTCCTTGATGGCAGCCACCACGGGACGGATGTTGATGAGCGTCTGAGGGGTGATGGCCTCGACGTCTTGGGTGGTCATGCGCTCACGCACGACCCGCTCCATGCGCGACAGGCCGATGCGGACCTGGTTTTGGATCAGCTCACCGACCGAGCGGATGCGACGGTTGGCGAAGTGGTCCTGATCGTCGAGGCGGTAGCCGGGCGTGGCCTGGACCAGGTGCAGGAGGTAGGTGCAGGCGGCGAGGACTTCGCAGCGGCTGAGCACGGGCTGACCGGGCTCGGGCCGGTCAAGCTCGACCATGGGGAACAGCTCGGCGATCTTGTCGAGCTCGTGACCCAGCTTGCGGTCCAGCTTGTAGCGGCCGACCCGGCTGAGGTCGTAGCGACGGGGCTCGAAGAAGGCGTTGCGGAAGTAGG
>JAGQSO010000079.1 GCA_020439505.1 Acidimicrobiales bacterium | reverse complement strand
GGGTGTGAAGCGGGGGTAAGTCCCAGGCCCTGGCAGGGTTGCCGGTCACGGCACTTCCGTTTGCACTGTTGCGAGCTTGCGAGCCACTGGGCAAACGCCGTCGAGCCCCCGCAACGAAGTGAGGACCGGGCTCGACGGAACCAGAAGTCGTCCGCCGAAGGCGGCCCACGAGAACTGACCAGCGTGCAGCGTCGATGACGCCCAGCACCTTGCGAAGGTTGCCGGTCACGGCACGAGGCGATTTAGCCTGCACCGGCATGGCACACAGGTTCGTGGTGATCGGCGGCGGTCCGGCAGGAAACCAGGCGGCCACCACCGCCGCCCGGCTGGGAGCCGAGGTGACGGTGATCGAACGTGATGTGGTGGGCGGTGCCGCGCACCTGTGGGACTGCATCCCCTCCAAGGCCATGATCGCCACCGGTGACGCCATGACCATGTTGCGCCAGGCCGGAGACATGGGCCTGCGTGACGTGGAAGCCCGCCTCGACTTCGATGCCCTCCGAGCCCGGATCACCGCCATCGAGTCTCGCCTGGAGACCTCGGTGTCGGGCCTTCTGGCCAGCCAGGGCGTCCGGCTGATGGCCGGGACCGGGAGGTTGGTCGGACCCCACGAGGTGGAGGTCACCGAGAAGGACGGAACGGTCAGCGTCATCCCCGCCGACACGGTGGTGTTGGCGACGGGTAGCCGCCCCCGCATCCCCGAGTGGGCCCCGATCGACGGTGAGCGGGTCCTGACCACCCGGCACGCCTACCCGCCGCCGACGTTGCCCGATCACCTGGTGGTGGTGGGGTCGGGGGTCACGGGGGTGGAGTTCGTTCACATGTTCTCGGCCTTCGGGTGCGACGTCACCCTGATCGTTAGCCGTCAGCAGGTCCTGCCCCAGAAGGACCCAGAGGTCGCTGCCGTCCTCGAGGACGACTTCCTCGGTCGTGGGGTGCGCCTGTTCAAGGGGGCTCGGGCCGAAGGCATCGACGTGGCCGACGACGGCGTGGCGGTCCGATGCGACGATGGGCGCGTTGCCCGGGGGTCCCACGTACTGCTGTGCATCGGGTCGATCCCCAACTCCGAAACCCTCGGCCTCGATGACGTCGGAGTCGAGACCGACGGCGGTTACGTCAAGGTCGACCACAACTGCAAGTCGTCCATCCCCCACATCTACGCCGCCGGTGACCTGTCGGGGAAGCTGCCGCTGTCGTCGGTGGCGTCGATCCAGGGTCGCAAGATCGCCGAGCACGCCCTAGGTCTGCACGCCGGACCCCACCGCCACCTCGACTACGAGAAGGCGGCGTCGGCCATCTTCACCGACCCCGAGATCGCCGATGTCGGTCTGGCCGAGGCCGACGCCTTCGCCGAGGGCCGCAAGGTGCGGGTAACAAAGGTTCCCTTCTCGGCGTCGGCCAAGGCATTGATCAACAACGACCCCCGGGGTTTCGTGAAGATCGTGTCGGATCCGGCCACCGGAGTGGTGCTGGGCGGCTCGATCGTCGGCCGCCATGCCGCCGAGTTGATCTCGGTCATCGCCCTGGCGGTGACCGCCGGGCTCAAGGTGGTGGACCTGGCCGAGAGCATCCTGGTCCACCCTGCGCTGGCCGAAGCCCTGACCGAAGCGGCGGAGTAGGGCGCGACGGTCGCCGGTGGCCGTACCATCGGACGCCATGACGGTCACCGACCCCGCGATCGACTCCGCCGCCGACCAGCCTGCCCCCGCCCCGGACTTCACCCGCCAGGAAGGGCGCTGGACCCACCAATGGGCCGAGTTGTACGCCGAGGTGATCGACTCGGGTCTGTGCACCGGGTGTTCGGCCTGTGTGATCTCGTGTCCTCACGACGTGATCGGTTACCACCACCGGGAGGGCGGCTACCGGCCTTTCCACCTGGAAGACGAGCTGGGCCCCACCGATTGCGTTCACGGTCAGAAGGGCTGCACCTCGTGCACCCGGGCCTGCCCTCGGTTCCGGGACTGGGAGCCCACCGCCGAGGAGCACCTTTTCGCCCGGGCCCGGGAGAAGGACGAGATCTGGGGGATTGCCGAGCAGGTCCTGTTGGTGCGCGCCGCCGACGACGACGTCCACCAACGGGGCCAGGACGGCGGACTGGTGTCGGCCATCTTGATCTGGCTGCTGGAGGAGGGCTACATCGACGGCGCCCTGGTGAGCCAGCTCGAGGGCGACGGATCGTCGTGGCGGGCCAAGCCGGGGGTGGCGACCACGCCCGAGGAGGTGCTCGATGCCGCCGGCAGCCGCTACACCTATTCGGCCAACTGGTTGGCCTACGACGAGGCCCGTGAGCGCGGCCTGGAAAAGCTGGCGCTGGTCGGCATGGGCTGCCAGACGTCGGCCGCCCCGGTGATGTGGAGCCGCAAGATCGGCAAGGTGGGCAAACCGATCCAGGTGACCATCGGCCTGTTGTGCTCCAAGACCTTCGACGACCGGATCTTCGAGGAGCTGTTCGAGGCCAAGTACGGCATCTCTCGGGCGACCATCAAGAAGGTGAACATCAAGGGCGTGTTCCAGATCTGGACCCACGATGGTGGCTACCACGAGATCCCGCTCAAGGAGTGCCATGCCTGGACGCGGGAAGGCTGCAACCACTGCCCGGACTTCGCCGCCGAACACGCAGACATCTCCACCGGCGGGATCGGGAAGTTCTCGGACTGGACCCTCACCGTGGTGCGCACCGAGTTGGGCAAGGCGATCATCGACCGCATGATCGCGGCGGGTCGGATCGTCACCCGTCCGGCCGAGGAGGACGACCCCGACGCCATCAAGCTGATGGCCCGTCTCAGCCGCAACAGCCGTAACCGCTGGCCCGAGACCGCCATCGGGTTCCCCAAGCGGATGCCGCCCCCGCCCCCCAAGAAAGCCAAAGCCCCGCCGGTGTGAACCTGTGACTCCGTAGGGCTTCCATCGGGAGATGTGTGGGTGCAGACTGTTCTCATGACCACTTCGCCCAAGTCCCCCCGCAAGATCGCCGCGGTTTCGGTGGCGCTGTCGATGGTGTTTGTCGCCGGTTGCGGCAAGGCCGCTGAGAAGGTGGCGGAGAAGGCCACCGAGGAGGCGATCGAGAACGAGGTCGGCGGTGATGCCAACGTTGATCTGAACCCCGACGGCGGAAT
>JAGQSO010000078.1 GCA_020439505.1 Acidimicrobiales bacterium | reverse complement strand
TATGACCACCGACGAGATCATGGCCCTCACCCGGGGCACCTGATATGGCCGATGGCACCTTGGTCGACAGCAACGTGCTGTTGGACATCATGACCGAGGACCCGGTGTGGGAGAACTGGTCCACCAACGCGTTGGCCAGCGCCGCCGAGGCCGGGCCCGTCTACATCAACCCGATCGTCTATTCGGAGGTGTCGATTCGGTTCAGCACCGTCGAAGCGCTCGACGCGGCCCTTCCACCGCAGGACTACCGTCGCGAAGCGATCCCGTGGCCGGCGGCGTTCCTAGCCGGAAAGGTGTTCCTCGACTACCGACGGAGCGGAGGCACGAAGGTGACGACTCTGCCGGACTTCTTCATCGGAGCCCACGCCGCGATAGCCGGCTGGGATCTCTTGACTAGAGACGTCGGCCGGTACCGGACGTACTTCCCCACGGTTACGCTCATCGCCCCCGATACCTGACGGCTCGGACATGAGGGCGACATTGCTGATATCGCCCAATAGCGTACCGACGTCGAGGCCGAGCTCAGATGATCGCCACGGCGCGCCGGCCTACGAAGACCGAGCCAACGCCGATGAGCCAGGCGTTGTAGCGCAGCCGCACCTCGGTTCGCTCGCCGAGCTCTGCTCGGGTAGGTGCAGCAGGGACTCCACTTTCGTGTCGTCGACGTCGAAGAGGGTCACCACCCGCTCCGCACCCTCCTGGACGAGCGTGTAGACGAGCAGGTTTCGGGTCCTGGTGTTGCTGGGCGATCGCCTCGGAACAGTGACGTCGGATCTCGATCGGCTCCGTGAGCGGTACCTCCCCGTCGTTGGTGGTCACCGCTGTGGCGACCTCGATGACCCGGCCCACCATCCCGCGCCGTCGGTTCGACCGCGGGTACCGGTTGGCCAGCCTCGGGAGGCTCCCAGTCCAAGAGCCGAGCGACAAGGGCGGTGGCGTTGCTCAACAACCCGCCTGACAGGTGGATCGCCCGGAGGAGATCGGGTGGGATCCAGGCGGCCGCCGCGATTCCACCGCCGATCCATCTGGTCCGCTTCCATCCGTACTTGGTCCACAGGCTTGAACAGAGGTAGCCCCTAGGTGTGCGGCGGCCCGGCGTGATGCACTCCCGCATCAAGTGCCGGGAGACCTACCGGGGCCGGCTGGCTCGATCTCGTCCAGCCACCGGACCCGGCGACGGGGACGACCATTGCTTGGTTCGGGCCCTGCCGAGATCGTCCCAGTTCGCCTCGATCCCGATCTCAAGTCCGCGATCGAGGCGCGCGCTGCATCTGAACAGCACACCGTGAGCGAAATTGTCCGCAGAGCGCTCCGCTACTACCTTGACATCGCGTAGCCGTTCGCGATCATCGGACTGCCAAGGTGAGCGAAACCTCAGGTCACACGACCGAGAACTCGGCTCAGGAATTGAGTGGGAGTAATGACCGATCGTTGGCTCGGATTCGGCGTCCGTAGGCGAGCTTCCCCGGCGTGAGTCCGACCCCGCTTAGCGCAGCCGGACTCGGGCAGGCCGACTGCGGTCGATCTCGATGACACCGGCGCGCTCGAGGACCGCGGCGACCCATCCGGCGGTTGCTCGCTTCATGTAGCCCTTCAGGTAGCCGTCGAGCGTCCGCGCGTCGGCTGTCGTCTCGTACTTGCTTCCGATCGGCACCCACTCGCGCGGAGCCAAGAAGGCCCCGACCCCCTCTATGCACGACCACGGCAGGGGAGTCCAGGCCTCCTTGGCACCGAGTAGCAGGACGATTCCCTTCGAGTCGACCCGGGCGATCGAGAATTCGCCTCGGCCGGTCGGAGTCGACAGCCTCATGCCATCCGAGCAGCTACCTCGGATGGCCTTCTCGATCGGTCCCATAGCGAAGAAGGTACCGCAGCGAAGGCTCAGGTGCCCACGGTCGGCGCCGGCCCGGATCTGTGCTCGAGGGTCTTGCTGGCCACTCGGTCGGCGGCGTCGGACTGCCTTCGCCTCGTGACGTGGGTGTAGATATGGCTCGTGCTGTGGCCGAGGTGGTCGCTCACGACATGGATGTCGATGCCTTCCTCCAGGGCGAGGGTCGCCCGTGGCGCAGCACGTGGAGCTTCAGCCGCGGGAGCGAGTCGTTGGGATTGACCTTGTTGTAGGCCTACTGCTTACGGAGGAACTCCCGGCTGAACCGCTCGGGGTGGATCGGCGTGCCGTCGAGTCGGGGGAAGATCCAGTTGTCGTCGTGGTAGCCGCCAAGATCGTGATGATCTTCCGCCCATTCGATCCCTACGAACAACATCGCTCTCCTTCGCGTCGATGACCTGACATCTGAGCTGCGAGAGAACGGGCGTGACCTAATGGACAGTGCTCGGGGCACGACATCCCACCAGCGCTCGTGGCTCTCCCGACCGTCGACCGGGGCACGCTCTGCCAAGAGAACTCAACGTTCAGGCTCCCAAAGTGCTCACCAGTCGACTGTCGATCTCGGTAGCCGACGGCTGCTGGGCTACTCGATGGCCGACCACATGCGCACCGACCTCGTGTTGGACTCGCTGCGCATGGCCATCGCAGCGCGTAGAGGTTCAGACAACATCACCGGTGTGATCGCTCAAGCGGACCGCGGTGCCCAGTACACGTCGAACGACTACCTGAATTTCTGGGGACCGTCGGTGGAGCCGCGCCGTACCGCGGGGGACCTGGATCAGCGGGGGCAGAGTGCCCACAGGTCGAGGTCGAGCAGAACCCCGGGGGCGTACTTGCCGTCCTCGCCTTTGAGGGTCATCGACTGATCGCGGCCCTTGGTGGCTACCAGGCGGAGACGGATGGCCCCGACCCCCGCAGCGGTGGTCTCGGCCTTGTCCAGCACCTCGGACCACGCGTAGACGGTGTCACCGGCGAAGGCCGGAGCGGTGTGGGCTCCACCGTTGATGGCCGAGATGAGCTGGGCGTTGGCCAGTCCGTTGAAGGAGAGGGCACGCGCCATCGAGATGATGTGGCCGCCGTAGATGAGACGGTTGCCGTCAGGCCGGGCCTCGGTGTTGAAGTGGACCTTGGCGGTGTTCTGCCACAGGCGGGTGGCCATCATGTGCTCGGCGTCGGTGAGGGTCACACCGTCGACGTGGTCGATCTTCTCGCCCACCTCGTAGTCGCCCCAGCGGTGAGGTTCACCGGCGGCCGCGAAGTCGTAGGCGGAGAAGTCCAACCCGTCGGGGATGATCAGGTCATCGGCCGCCAGCACCGGAGCCAGATCGGGTACCACCGTCGTCGGGGCCGGGGCGGAATGGTCCCGCTTGTTGACCATCACCCAACGGGCCCAGTCGATGGCGGTGGCGCCGTTCTGGTCGACGGCGGTCGAACGCACATAGACCACGCCGGTCTTGCCGTTGGAGTTCTCCTTGAGACCGATCACCTCGGAACTGGTCTGGAGGGTGTCACCGGGGCTCAGCGGCCGGTGGAAGCGCAACTCGGCATAGCCCAGGTTGGCGACGGCATTGAGCGACACGTCGGGGACGGTCTTGCCGAATGCGATGTGGAAGCCGATCAGCTCCTCCACCGGCGCCGAGGCCAGACCGCAGGAGGCCGCGAACACGGCTGAGGAAGGGATGGAGAAACGGGTCGGGTACAGCGCTCCGTAGAGGGCACGGTCGCCCTCGGTGAGGGTACGAGGCGTGGCGTGTTCGATGACCTGACCGACCGAGAAGTCCTCGAAAAAGTTGCCGGGGTTGGTCTTGCTCACGGTGTCCTCCGTCGGAGCCGGGGGAGGGCCCGATGGCCCTCCAGATCGACGTCGGACATTACCGATGCGTCCCGGCTCGGACCGACTCGTCCCACCCGGGTACGACGACCCCCGTCGTCAGATGGCGGGTAGGTTCGGGTCCCCATGACCTCAGGCGACGTGAGCGCGACGGCCCGACACGGGCGGACTGGGCGTCGCTTTCGCGCCCCGATGCGCCTGCGGACCACCATCGCGTTCGGGATCATCGCCTTCGGCGTGTCGGCGCTGGTGGCGCTGGTCTGTTTCCTGGTGACCCGTGAGACCCTGGTCCGCCAACGCCAGGAGGGGGCCGAGCGCCAGATGTTCCTCAACGCTCGGGCGGCCCGTTCGGAACTGAGAACCGAGGGCGCCCTGCCCCTCGACGCCCTGTCGAGGGTTCAGACCAGTCCCGACGGCGTGGCCCTGCTGCGGATCGACGGAAGGTGGTTCGCCAGTTCGGTCGGGTTCAGCGGGGCGGACGTCCCCGCCGACCTCATGGCGGTCGCCGCCCGGGGATCGGCAGGCCACCAGACGGTGGTTCGCAACGGTGAGCCGGTGGTGGTCGTCGCCACCCCGGTGGTCGACGCGGATGCCGTCTACGTGGAGCTGGTCCCCATGTCAGACGTGGCGGGAACGCTGCGGAGGTTGCGCCAGTCCCTGGCCATGGCCGTCGTGGGTGCCGCCAGCCTGGGGGCGCTGGCCGGATGGGCGACCAGCGGTCGCCTGCTGCGACCGGTCCGTCGAATGGCCGACGCCGCCAACGCCATCGGGGCGGGTGAATTGGACCAACGGCTGGAGGCCGACGGCGACGCCGACCTCGAACCGTTGGTCGACTCGTTCAACCTCATGGTCTCCGAGCTCCACGACCGGATCGAGCGCGAGGCCCGCTTCGCTTCCGACGTCAGCCATGAGCTCCGCTCCCCGCTGGCCACCATGGCCGCAGCCCTGTCGGTGACCCGGCGCAGGGTCAAAGACGAGGCAGGACTGGAGGCCCTGAGCCTGCTCGAGGGGGAGGTCGACCGGTTCAACGAGTTGGTCACCGATCTGCTGGAGATCTCCCGGGCTGAGGCAGGTGTCGCCGAGGTCAACCTGGAATTGGTGGACCCGGTGGACTTCACCCGCCGCCTGCTCGAGTCGACGGGTCGGGCTGACCTGCCCCTCGATGCCAACTGCGACCCCGACCTGAGGGTGGCTCTCGACAAGCGTCGAATCGGCCAGGTCCTGACCAATCTGTTGGCCAACGCCGACAACTATGCCGGCGGTCCGACCCGGGTCACCGTGAGCGACCCACCCGGGGAGGTGCGCATCACCGTCGATGACGCGGGTCCTGGGATTCCCGACCACCAGCGCAGCTACGTCTTCGAGCGCTTCGCCCGCGGCGACGACGTGGACGCCCCCGGCACCGGGCTGGGACTGGCACTCGTCCACGAGCACGTGCGACTGCACGGCGGGGCCGTCAACCTTGACGACGCACCCGGCGGCGGGGCCAGGTTCACCATCCGTCTGCCTCGGGGGGAGCTATGACCATTCTGTCGTTCCGGGTCACACGGTCCCTGGCCCTGGTGCTCTTTCTGGGGGTCGTTGGCGGGGCGTGCGGGGTCGGGCCCGACAAGGGTGCCACCGACATCCCGAGATCACAGGTCCCGTTCGGTCTGCTCGAGCGCACCGAGGTGGAGCCGGTCAACACCGAACCCGCCGAGGAGGTGGCGGCGCTCTTCTTCGTGAAGGGAGACCGTCTCGAACCGGTGTTCCGGGAGGTTGCCACCGAGGCCGCTCCGGCGGAGGTGCTGGAAGCACTCCTGGTCGGGCCTACGAGGGCCGAGTTCCGCTCGGGGCTGCGCACCGCGGTACCCGAGGCAACCTCCATCGGCTCGGTGAAGGTCACCCGCGGAGTGGCCACCGTCAACCTGACCCGGACGGTTGGCGACGGGCGCAGCGACGACCAGGCCCTGTCCGTCGCCCAGATGGTCTTCACCCTTACCGCCCGCCCCGGCATCGGTCGGGTCTCCTTCACCATCGACGGCGAACCGGTCGACGTACCCGACGGCAGCGGCGCCCTGACGTCGGACCCCGTGGCCCGAGAGGACTACGAAGACCTGGCCCCGCCCCGGCGCTGAACCGACGGCCGGTGGAGGCGCCGGTCGGCGGTGACGGTCACCGATATCCCTGGGCGATGTGGGTCAGCCACCATTCGGGAGCGGCGTCGGTGAGGGTGCCGAGGTCGAAGTAGTCCCACCAGCGGGTGATGAGTCCGTTGCTCACCTGAACCACCGACGTGAACGGCAGCGTCACCGATATGCCCTCCTCCCACGTCCAGGTCTCTGAGTGCTCGGTGACCACCGTGTCCCCGGTGGCGACCGTGGGGCCGTCGTGCAGTTCGTAGGCCTGGAGCGGACCGAGACCGAGCCGTAGCCGAGCCATGGTCTCCGCCGGCCCCACCGCCCCGGGGTCGATGTCTTTGACCGCCACGTCCACGTAGTGGCCGTCATCGGCCATGAGGGTGCCCACCGCGTCGAAGTCGCGTACGGCGAGGGCGTCCCACAACCGCCTGACCACGGTCAGTGCTTCACTTGGGGCCTCATCTGGCTCTGGCGTCGCTCGGTCGCCAGTCGTCGAAGAGGCGAGGTCTGACGAACCCACCCCGGGCGGGGCCCCGGCTCCTCGAAGTCGATCCCGCGCCGGCTCGGCGGGCGGCTGAGGGGTCCTGTCGACCGGTCCTCCCCCTCTTTGGACCTCCACCGTCTCACCGGCCATGGGGACCCATGCCTCCCAGCCGAGTTCGGCCGATATCCGCTGGCGCAGCGTGTCGGCGGCGCTGGCCTCGCCGTGTACCACGCTCACCATCGAGGGGGCCGACGGGATCGAGGCGAGCCACGCCATCAGGCCGTCGGCGTCGGCGTGGGCTGACATGCTCTCCAGCGAAACGACGTCGGCTCTGATCGGAATGGTCTGGCCGAAGATTCGGAGGCTGCGGGCACCCCGGTAGAGCTGATCGCCGCGGGTTCCGGCGGCCTGGAAACCGGCGAGCACGATCGTGTTCCGATGGTCCCGTCCCAACTGCATCAGGTGATGGAGGACCCGCCCGCCGGTGAGCATTCCGCTGGCCGAGAGCACGACCATGGGGCCGATGCGGGTGGTCAGGTCCATCGATTCCTGGACCGTCCGAACGAGCTTGACCGTCCGCGACATGGCGCTGAGTTGGTCCTGGCTGAGGCGGTGGTCCTCGGGGGCGGCCATGAAGATCCGGGTGGCGTCGACCGCCATCGGGCTGTTCAGGAACACGGGGACGTCGGGGATCCGGCCCTCGGAGCGCAGGGTGGTGATCAGATGGGTCAGCAGTTGGGCCCTTCCCACCGCGAACACCGGGATCAGAACGGTCCCGCCCCGCTTCGCGGTGCGGGTGATCACCTCGGCCAGCACGTCGGCGGGGTCCTCGTCGGGGTGGGTGCGGTTGCCGTAAGTGGACTCGACCACGATGTGGTCGGCGGCCGGCGGCGCCGAGGGCGGCATCATGATCTGGTCGTCGTCTCGGCCGAGGTCACCGCTGAACAGGACCGAACGGCTTCCGTCGCTCAGATGCACCGAAGAGGCACCCAAGATGTGCCCGGCCCGACTGAAATGACCGGTCAGACCCGGGGCGGGTTCGAAGGGGTGGTCGAAGTCGTGGGGGTGAAGATGTTCGAGGGCGCGGGCCGCGTCCTCTCCGGTGAATAGGGGCAGGGCTGGGTCGTGACGGGTCGAGCGGTGCTTGTTGGCGTAGCGGGCGTCCTCCTCTTGAAGGTGGGCGGTGTCGGGCAGGAGGATGCCGGCCAGGGCCGCGGTCGAGTGGGTGCACCAGATCCGTCCGTCGAACCCGTCCCGCACCAGGGCGGGGAGATAGCCGGTGTGGTCGACGTGGGCGTGGGTCAGCACCACGGCATCCAGCGAGGCCGGATCGACCGGGAACTTCTCCCAGTTCAGTTGACGGAGCCGCTTGATCCCCTGGAACAGGCCGCAATCGACGAGCACCCGGGCCCGGTCGGTCTCGACGATGAAGCGTGAGCCGGTAACGGTCTCCGCCGCGCCCCAGAATGTGATCTGCATGTTCGGGAGTCCTAGCTGTGGAAGTGGTGGGTCGGTCAATAACGATCGGGGACGAAGCGCTGATGCTGCTTGGGCGGTCGTACGTAGTCGCTGACCTGGCGGGGTGGGAGGGTCAAGGGATCGCTGGTGAGGTCCTCGTAGGGGACCTGATCGAGCAGATGGCTGATGCAGTTGAGGCGGGCACGGCGCTTGTCGTCGGCGTCGACCACCCACCACGGTGAGATGTCGGTATCGGTCGTGGCGAACATGGCGTCCTTGGCCCGGGAGTAGTCCGCCCAGTGCGCCCTGGCTTCCAGGTCCATGGGGCTCAGCTTCCACCGTTTCGCCGGGTTCTCGGCCCGCTCGAGGAACCGTCGCTCCTGCTCGTGGTCGCTCACCGAGAACCAGTACTTGACGAGGACGATCCCTGACCGCAACAGCAGGTTCTCGAACTCAGGGCACGACAAGAGGAACTCGTCGTACTCGTCGTCGGTACAGAACCCCATGACCCGCTCGACCCCGGCCCGGTTGTACCAGCTCCGGTCGAACAGGACGATCTCCCCGGCCGCCGGGAGATGAGCGACGTAACGCTGGAAGTACCACTGGGACCGTTCCCGCTCGGTCGGCGTACCCAACGCCACCACCCTCACCACCCGCGGGTTGGTGCGGTCGACGATGCGTTTGATGGTTCCGCCCTTTCCGGCCGCGTCTCGCCCCTCGAACAGGACACAGACCCGCAAACCGCGGGAGCGGACCCACTCCTGGAGCTTCACCAGCTCGCGCTGGAGGCGGACCAGCTCCCGCTCGTAGAAGGCCTTTTCGATGCGTCCCCGCTTGTCCAGCGGCGCGGTCTCGGTGGTCAGGTCGTTCATCGGGAACCCTCCAGCGGTGTCAGCCGTTCCTCGACCACACCGATGTGTCGCCCGTTCTACCCCCGGGGAGGTACCGGGTCTCGTCGGACGGTGTCACCGGCAATGGGCGTCGGCCAGGGCCAGCGCCTCGTCGATCACGCCGACCCCGTGGAGGAGGTCGTCCTCGGAGGTCACCAGCGGGGGTGCGACGTGGATCCGGTTGAAGTGGGAGAACACCAGCAACCCCCGTTCCTTGCAGGCCGCCACCACCGCCGCCACCGGGGCTGCGTCTCCTCCGGCAGCGTTGAACGGAACCAGCGGCTCACGCGTGGTCCGGTCCCGGACCAACTCGACGGCCCAGAAAAAGCCCAGTCCGCGCACCTCGCCCAGCG
>JAGQSO010000077.1 GCA_020439505.1 Acidimicrobiales bacterium | reverse complement strand
GTGGCACGGTGCCGCCTGGACCTTCGTGGTGTGGGGCGCTCTCCACGGCGGATACCTGGCCGCCGAACGCTGGTGGACCTCGAGGCCGGTGCCCCAACCACCTTCGGATCCGATGGACGCCCCGATGCCGTTGCCCTCAGACGGGGATCGGACCGATGTCGAGGAGGCGGGTACACCAGCCTCGGCCGCCATTGAGCCGGGCGGGATCGAGCCGGGCGGGATCGCGCTGTTGAGCCGGGTTCGGACCTGGCAGGCGGCTCGCCCCGAGGTGTCGCCTGCCCGCAAGACCTGGACCGGTCGCATCGCCACGTTCCATGTGGTTTGCCTCGGTTGGGTGTTCTTCCGCTCGCCCACCATCAGCGACGCGTTCGAGGTTCTCGGGCGCCTGTTCAGCTTCGGTACCGGGAGCGGGATCAACCTGGTGGTCATAGCCACCATCGCGTTGTTCATCGCCACCCAGTACGTCCCGAGTGACGCCGTCGGCCGGGCCCAGGCGTTCTTCTCCCGGCTGGCCCCCTGGCAGCAGGGCGTCGCCTTGGCCGGGTTCGTCATGTTCACCAGTGCCCTCAGCCCGTCGGGCGTGGCCCCGTTCATCTACTTCGCGTTCTGATGGACACCCGTCACCCTTCCGACCGACCCGACCCGACCGGGCCCGACTCCGCCCATGACGACGGCGACCACGACCACGGCGGCGTCTTCCCTCCTGAACCGGTCAGGCGCCAACGGATCCCCGCCGGTCAGGCGCTGGTGGTGATGCTCGCCTGCCTGATCGGTGCCGCGTTCTTGAACGCCGACCGGCTGGCCTACACCGCCCGGTCCCAGAGCCACGGGTGGCAACGAACGGTGGCGGTCCGCATCACCGGAGGATTGACCTCGGTCAGCGACGGTCTGCGCCTCAACCGTCCCCGCAAGTTCATCGCCGCCCTCGTCGACAACGAGGACCCCCCGCCGCCCGAGGACACCGATGACATCGACATCGTCAACCCCCAGGGAGCCGGGACGACGACCACCACCCGTCCCCCCGACTTCCGGGTCCCGTCGACCGAGGAACCGGTCCGCATCCTGGTGGCCGGCGACTCGCTCATGGGGTGGATCGGACCGGCCCTCGTGGATTCCCTGGAGGGCTACCCGATCGACGTGACCGAAGACTGGGTGGTGGCCACCGGCCTGGCCCGCCCGGACTTCTTCAACTGGCCCGCCCAACTCCGCGCCGACATGGCCCAGAAGGACCCCGAAGTGGTGATCGTGGGCTTCGGCGGCAACGACATGCAGGACATCGAGACCGAAAGCGGCTGGCTCAAGGCGGGAAGCCGAGAGTGGAAGCTCGAGTACCAGCGACGGGTGGCCCAGGTGCTCAACACCGTCGAGGCCCCGAATCGCACCGTCTACTGGATCGGCCTGCCCCTCACCGCCCGGGCCGACATCGAGGCGATCGCCCCCGCCCAGATCGCCGCGGTCAAAGCCGAGATCTCCGCCCGCCCCTGGGCCCACTTCATCGACACCAGGGAGATCCTCAGTCCCGAGGGCGTCTACTCCCAGTACCTCCGCGACCGCGACGGGACAGAGGTGAAGGTCCGGGAGGGTGACGGCGTCCATCCCAACATCGCGGGGGCCACCCGAATGGTCGCTCCCGTGGTCGAGGCGCTGCTCGACGAGCGCAAG
>JAGQSO010000076.1 GCA_020439505.1 Acidimicrobiales bacterium | reverse complement strand
TTCTGGGCTTCCCAGTTCTGGGCGGCGGCCTCGATCTCGACCATGCGGGTCTCGACGTTGGTCTCGGTGAGCTCGCTCATCCCCTTGGCTCGGGCGTAGCGCTGCTCGATCTTGTCGCGCACCTCGTTGAGGGTGGGGACGTCCTGTCCGACGGTCTCGGACAACGAGGACATGGCCGCGTTCATCTGCTCTTGCATCTTGGCCTGCTCGAGCTGGCTCAGAAGCTTGTTGCGCTCGGCCAGCTTCTGCTGGAGGAGCTGACCGTTGGTGGCCACCGCCGCCTTGGCCTGGTCGGCCGACTGGGTGGCGTTGTAGTGCATGGTCTTGAGGTCCTCCACCGAGGACTCGACCTCCACCAGCTGGGTGGCGATGGTCTCTGCCGCCCGGGTGTACTCGGCCGCCTTGGCGGCGTCACCGGACTTGGCGGCCTGGTCGGCCATGGTCACGGCCTGACGGGCGTTGGCGTTGAGCTTGCCCAAGTGTTCGAGCGCCCGGTTGAGCTGGAGCTCGGTCTGCTTCTGTTGGGCGATCACGTTGGCGGCGTGTTCCTTGAGCCGCCGATGCTGGTCCTGGGCCTCGTTGATGGCCTGTTCCAACTGGATCTTGGGATCGGCCTTCTCGTTGAACTTCTGGTTGGCGCCAGCGGTGATGTAGTTCCAGAACCGCTTGAAGAACTTGATCATGGCGGCGACTCTAGTGCCGGTAACGGCATCTCCGATGCCGTTACCGGCATCCTTCTGCCGGGCTTGGGGTCGCGTCGACGCTGCACGCGGGCCAGTTCTCGTGGACCGCCTTCGGCGGACGATTCCTGGTTCCGTCGAGCCCGGTCCTCACTTCGTTGCGGCGGCTCGACGGCGTTTGCCCAGTTACTCGCAAGCTCGCAACCGCGCAAACGATATGTGCCGACACGGGCATCGCCGATGCCGTTACCAGCATCCCTGGAGACGCTTCGGGGCTATCGACGCGGCACGCGGTCCAGCCCTCGTCGACCACCTTCGGTGGGTGACGGAACGTCAGTGCCGTTGCCGGCATCCTTCTGCCGGGCTTGGGGTCGCGTCGACGCGGCACGCGGTCCAGCCCTCGTCGACCACCTTCGGTGGGTGACGGAACGTCAGTGCCGTTACCGGCATCCTTCTGCCGGGCTTGGGGACGCGTCGACGCTGCACACGGGCCGGTTCTCGTGGACCGCCTTCGGCGGACGATTACTGGTTCAGGGGACTATCACTAGGTCGTCGCGGTGGACTACCTCGTGGGGCATGCCGTCGGGGAGATCCGCGGTGCGGCGACCGGCGGCGCGGGTCAGGTCGCTAGCGGTGACTCGGGCTAGCCCCTTGGCGAACACCACCCCATCGGGCCCGGCCAGCTCCACCGCGTCACCCTCGGCGAAATCACCATCCACGGCCACCACTCCAGCGGGCAGGAGCGACACGCCGCGCTGGGTGAGGGCCCAGCGGGCCCCGTCATCCACCGTCACCCGCCCGGCAGAGGCCACCGCAAAGGCGATCCAGAGCTTGCGGGCCGACATCCGGGTGGGGCGAGGTTGGACGACCGTACCGATCCCGGCCACACCGTCGACCGCATCGACCAGTACTCGGTCACGGGCGGCGGCGGCGATCACGGCTCGCACCCCGGACCAGGAGGCGATCTTGGCCGCAGTGATCTTGGAGGCCATGCCCCCGCTGCCCCGGGCGGTACCCGAGCCACCAGCCAGGGCTTCGAGCTCGGCGTCGAACTCGACGATCTCCTCGATGAGCGAGGCATCGGAGTCGATGCGCGGGTCGGCGGTCAGCAGACCGGCGGCATCGGTGAGCAGCACCAACAGGTCCGCTCCGACCAGGTGGGCGACCAACGCCGACAGCCGGTCGTTGTCACCGAAGCGGATCTCGTCATCGGCGATGGCATCGTTCTCGTTGATCACCGGGACCACCCCCAGGTCGAGCAGCCGGCTGAGCGTGCCCCGGGCATGCAGGTACTGCTGGCGAAGGGCGAAGTCCAACGGCGCCAGCAACACCTGACCCGAAACCAGCCCGTGCCCGGCAAAGCAGTCGTCATAGACCCGCATCAGGCGGCTCTGACCGATGGCCGACACGGCCTGGAGGGTCTGGGCATCGGAGGGTCGCAGGTCTCCCCCCAAGCCGATGGCGGGCAGTCCGGCGGCGATGGCCCCCGAGGTGACCACCACGACACGGTGCCCGTCCGAGCGCAGCGTCGCCACCTCGGCACAAAACTTGGCTACCGCGTCGGGGCGGATGTCGCCATGTTCGTCGGTGATCGACGACGTCCCGATCTTGGCCACCACGGTCTGGGATGTCACGGCGCCAAGGTTGCCCGCTGGGCCGCCGGGGAGTCGAACCAGTTGGATGTCAGCCGGTGTAGCCGGGGCGGGCGATGACCGGCTGGGCCGGCGGGGCCGGGGGGTTGGTCGGCGGGGCTTGAGGGGTGACGGGCAGGTCAGGGCCGGTGGGGCCGGGGACGGTCGGGGTCACCTCGGGTTCCATGCTCGCCACGGTGATCGGCTCGTAGACCAGGTCACCGCAAGACGCGGTCACCTCCAGGGCGGGCCTACCCTCGACCCCCGGGATCGGCACCTCCCAGTCACCGTAGGAATCGATGTCGATGATCTCGGTGCGCACGGCCCTTCCCCCGACCGAGAACTCGACCGTGACCGTGGTTCCGCTCGGGCAGTCGGTTCCGATGACGGTGGTGCCGTCCAACTGGGGTCGCCAGGCCCCGATGTGTGCCCATGACGGTCCCGGAGCGAGTTGGGGGTTATCGACGTCGAAGCGGGCGGACTCAGCCCTGTCGTCACAGGCGGCGGTCACCACCACATCCCAGTCACCGGCCTCGATCGCCGTGGTCCAGGTCCCGCGACCATCCTCTTGGCCGGGGTAGGCCATGAGCGTCGCGGGGGGTGCACCGGGTGACAGCGAGCGGCTTCGGAACTCCGGTGGCATCTCGCAGTCGATCGAAGCCACCGCTCGCGAGCCGGGTGGCCCTCCCCCCGGGGTAAGCGTCAGACCACCAGCGTGGGCAACGCCAGCAAAGACGAGCACCGCCAGCGCCCCCGCCGGGACCACCCGTCGAGCACCAGCGGTTCTGCCCTCAACCGCCGCTCCCCTACTGACCGTGCCGTCAGTTGACCGACTTCCTGGCATGCGCATGGGAGCTCCCAGCTGTTCGTGGACCGGTACCCGCAGCCCTCGATCTGAACGGGCAGAAGGTACACCGCGACAAGGGCACCCCGTCGTTGCCGGCTGTCTGGCCACCCGTCCCCAAGGGACCTTGCGGATAGGTCCAGCCGTCGTCGCTGCGAGGGTAATCAGACCGAGGCTTCGCCTCGGTTGACCCATGCCGTGCTTATGGGTCGGCTCACCTTTCGGCTCGCCTCCTAAGCGCTCGAGGTGCGTGAGGAACGCCCAATCCCTTGACTCTTAGTTACTCGGTATGCATACTGCGTAACTATGTCAGTGCGAATGGGTCTACTCGCCCTCCTGGAGGAGGGTCCGGCACACGGATACCACCTCAAGGGGGCCTTCGAAGCCCGGACCGGCGGAGTGTGGACCGTCAACGTCGGGCAGGTGTACACCACCTTGGACCGCCTCCACGCCGACGGCCTGGTGCAACCGGTCACCGACGAGGCCACCGGCGCCGACCAGGGCAGCCGGGACCGTCGGCGGTGGGAGCTCACCCCGGCCGGCAAGGGTGCCCTCGACGACTGGTTCGACGAAGGACCGGCCACCGCCAGCCCTCCTCGCGACGAGCTACTGGTGAAGGTCCTGTTGGCCTTCGGCCGCTCACCGTCGGAGGCCCTGGCGGTGATCGACCGCCAGCGAGTCGAGCTCTACCGCCAGACCCAGGCCCACCGCCGCTCCCGCACCCGAGCCGCCAACCAGCAACCGGATCCCACCGCAGACCCCCGGGTCGCAGCGTTGGCCCGGTTGACCGCGGACCTCATGGCCGAGGCGATCTCGGCCCGACACGAAGCCGATCTCCGCTGGCTCGACCACTGCGAGTCAGTCCTCATCTCCAACCCCGAAGGGCGGAACCAATGACCACACCAACCCTCAGCTTCCGAGGTGCCACCAAGATCTTCCGTCACGGGATCGTGGAAGTCCCCGCCCTTCGCGAGGTCGACCTCGACCTGATGGCCGGATCGATCACCGCCATCATGGGCCCGAGCGGATCGGGCAAGTCGACACTGCTGCACCTGGCGGCCGGAATGGTCATGCCCACCGCCGGACAGGTGGTGGTGGCGGGCAGCATCGACGTCGGCCGCTGCAACCCCGCCCAACTGGCCCGACTTCGTCGAACCGAGGTAGGAGTCGTGTTCCAGCAGTACAACCTGCTGCCCACCCTGACCGCCCTCGAGAACGTGACCCTGCCCCTGGAGTTGGACGGGATGAGCCTGCGCCAGGCCCGCGGCGTGGCCGAGGAGGCCCTGGAGCGGGTGGGCATCGAGCGCCCCTTCGACCGCTTCCCCGACGACCTCTCCGGTGGTCAGCAGCAGCGTGTCGCCATCGCCAGGGCGGTGGCGGTCCCCCGCCGCCTGGTCCTAGCCGACGAGCCGACCGGGGCTCTCGACACCCAGACCGGTGACCGGATCATGGACCTGTTCACCGAGCTGGCCGAGGCCGGAGCAGCGGTGCTGGTGGTGACCCACGAGCCCCGGGTGGCCGGATTCGCCGACCGGGTGGTGACCCTGCGCGACGGGCGGGTGGTCAGCGACACCGCCAACCGCCCCAGCCGTCCCCCCGCCGCGACCGACCCCAGAGACACCTGGACACCCCCCGCACGACCTGCCGATGCCGTCCGCCCCGCCGACACCGCCAGCCTCGATGAGGCGTGGGCCCGTCCCGCCACCCCCGATGCCGACAGCGACCCGACCGTCGCCCCACGACCTGCCACCGAGGGTTCCAACCCCTCTGACCCATCCGACCCGACGGCGGTGATCCGATGAGCACCCAGACGTCGCCTCCCCCGCCACCGCCCGAGACCTCCCCAACCCCTTCGAGCGCCGACCGCACTCGTCCCTCGACCAGCCACCTGGCGGTTTGGGGCCTGGCCCTGCGGCTGGCCCGCCGCCAGGTCCGCCGCCACCCCTGGCGCCACGCCCTGGTCACGCTGATGATCATGGTCCCGGTGCTGGCCGCCATCGCCGCCTTCACCCTCCAGCGCACCTGGGAGGTGGGCGAGACCGCCGACCGCCGGTACAACTCCAACGACGCGGTGGCCACAGTCAACATGACCCTGGCCGATCCCATCCCCGAGAAGCTGACCGCACACCCGCCGGCGAGCCTCTCGGCTGACGCGGTGACCCAGATCTCCCGCAGGGTCTCCGAGGCCAGCGATGGCACGGCGACGGTCGAGGCTTCCCTCGAAGGAGCCGACTGGCTCGCCACCCAGGAACAACAACCCGACGGGGCCGGACCCCGACTGGTCGGTACCAGGGTCAGCGAAGCCCCCGAGGGTTCGAGGTGGGCCCGGCGGTGGGTGGTCGAGTCTGGTCACCTACCCCGCAATCCGGACGAGATCTTCCTGACCCGCCCCCTAGCCGACAACGGTCGGTGGCACATCGGCGACACCGTGACGTCGGGATGGTCGGGGCGGACCTTCGAGGTGAGCGGTATCGGGTTGGCCGGCGACCACACCGACGAGATCGCCGCCGTGGTCGCGATCATGCCCGCCGACTACTGGTTGGCCGCTCCCGTCGGCGGTGAGGTCATGATCTCACGTGACCCGCTGCCCAGCGGCGAGCTCCCCCCCGACGGGGCCACCCGGGTCGATTCTCGGACGGCTCGACCCGATCTGAGGATCCGGGTGTGGGCACCACCAGAACATCACGAGGCGGTGACCGACGCCTTGACCTTTCTCACCGGCGACCCGAATAGCGGGAGCTTCAATCCCGAGGACATGAACGCCGCGTTCACCCGGGACTTCCCCGGCTGGGACCTCGGCTATGTGCAACGACCCGAACTCAACTCCGTCAACGCTGCGACCACCATCGTCGGCATGGGCATCACCGTGCTCATGGCCGGATTCGCCGCAGTGGTGGCGGTGGTCAGCTCGGCGGCGTTCGCCATCGCCTCACGGCGCCAACTGCGAGACGTGGGGCTGTTGGCCTGCGCCGGTGCCGACCCTCGTATCGTTCGACGGGCCCTGGTGGCCCAAGGTGCCATCCCCGGCCTGATCGCCGGCGGTCTGGCGGTGGCGACCGCCGTCGCGGTGACCACGGTCCTCAACCGCACCGGCGTGGTCCAGGATCTGAGCCACCAGTTCGGGCTCGAGCTCACCATCCCCGTCGGAGGGGTCCTGGTGGCGGTCACCCTGGGTGTGGTGGCCGGCATCGTGGCCGCCTGGCAACCGGCCCGTACCGCCAGCCGGGTGCCGGTGCTCAGCGCCCTGGCCGGACGTCGACCCCTCGGCCCGGTCCCGACCCGGGTGCCGCTGGTCGGGGTGGCGATCACCGGAACCGGTGCTCTGCTCCTGGCCTTCATCACGCGGTTGGTCACCCACGGTATGGGCGGTAGCCCGTTCATCTCGATCCTGGTGCTGGTGGCGGTGCTGGCCACCGTCCTGGGTGGCATCGCCGTGGCCCCCACCCTGGTGGCGATGACGGGTCGACTGGCCAACCGCACCGGTGGCCTGGTGCGGCTCGGCCTGCGGGGTATCGCCCGCCACCGCACCCAGGCGTCGGCCACCGTCGGGGCCCTGGCGGTGTGCCTGTCCATCCCGGTCGGGGTCCTCACCGCCCGCAGCGCGGTCACCTCCGCCGAAGACCGGGTAGTGGAGGCATCCAGCACCGACCTCGAACCCACCAGCGCCCCAGGGACCCTCCCCGAGGCTGACACCACCGCCCCCAACGCCACCTCTGTCCTTTCCAACCCCAAGGGACTGGCGGTGCAGATCCAGGGTGAGCTCGGTTCTCCCGACGCCCAGGCGGTGACCGACCGGGTTCAGAACAGCGTCGGCCCCTTGAGCCCGATCACCTACTACGGCCTGGCTGACGGCAAGGGCGGCTGGTACGTGGTGGCCACCGTCGACGCCGCTCAGGCCAACGGCCTGCTGGCAGGCTGGGCGGCCCAGGCGGTGACCGAAGGCCGGGCGGTGGCATTGGACGGGGCTCCCGGGACGGTGAACCTGGGGGGCGGAACCACCGAGGGCACCAACCCCGATGCCAACCCCGGATCGCCCCCTGACACCCGCAGCGTGACCGCAACCCCGGCCCCCGATGGTGGCCCCGCCGATCTGGGCTTCAACCTCGAGGTCGACTACCTGGTCTCGACCGAGGTCATGGCCCGGGTAGCACCCGACCTTCCCCCCCTCAACTTGGTGTTGGTCCGCTCCAAGCCGGCGACCAGGGCCGACCTGTCGGCTCTCGAGGACCCCATGGACTTCAACCGGGGTCGGGTGCCGACCCTCGCCGAGTTGGAGACCGGGCGCCCCGGCGCCACAGACCCGGGTACTTCGGTGACGACGCCACCGGTGAACACCGAAGGGTTCGGGAACGCCTGGGCCCAGGTGATCGACCACGACGTCGTTATCGACTACGGAATCGGCTCAGACGGCAGCAAGGACCGCTCCGATGAGGAGCAGCGCTGGCTGTTGGGTCTGGCCGGGGTCACCGGCCTGCTGGCCGTCGGGGTGCTGACGGTGACCCTCTCGCTGCGGGCCGTCGACAGCGCCGAGGACCATCGGGCCGCTTTGGCCGCCGGGGCTCCACCGGCGCGGATGCGACGCCAGAGCGCCTTCGAGGGAACGGTCCTCGCCTTGCTGGGGGCATTGCTGGCCCTTCCCCTGGGATGGCTACCGGTCACCTCGGTGCTGGCCGGCGCCCGGGGCGACGAGAGCTTCGCCCGCGGCTACCCCGACTGGCTCGTCCTACCCGGGTGGGAGCTCATCCCGATGCTGTTGCTGCCCGCCGTCGCCATCGGGATCGGTTGGAGCGTGGTTCCCGCCGTCGCCGCGGCGTTGCGGCGGGGGCCCCGGGACCTTCTCCTGCCCCGCAGCTGACCTCAACCGGGGGGTGGTCCAAGCCGCCCTCCGGAGGTCCCCACCGGGGGTGGAGCTCAGTCGGGTATGAACTCGAAGTGGAACCCGCCGACTTGGACCGGCGACCCTTCGACCGCTCCGGCCTTGGCCAGGGCCTTGTCGACGCCGAGCTTGCGGAGGCGTTCTTGTACGTAGGCCAGGGCCTCCAGGTTGGTGAGGTCCGACAGGGCCACCGCCCGCTCGGCCGCCCGGCCCTGCACCACGAAGGCCCCCGAGTCCAGGCGCTCGACGGTGATGCCCACCGGGAGGGGACGGTGGACCACGAACGGCTCGGGTTCGGGCTCGGCGTCTCGGGCGGTCCGCACCACCTCGGCCATGGCGCCGGTGACGGCGGCCAGGCCCTCGCCGGTGACGGCTGAGAACGTCAGGCCCGAGAAGGCGGCCAGAGCGCTCGGATCGGCGATGTCGGCCCGGCTGCCCACCACCAGGCGGGGGCGATCCAACAGTTCGGGCCGGTAGGCGCCGAGCTCTTCCAGCAGGATCCGCTCCTGGGTGGCGGGGTCATGGGGGGCGGTGGGGGCCAGGTCGATCAACACCACCAGGGCCCGGGCCCGCTCCACGTGGCGGAGGAACTGGTGACCCAGCCCCTTGCCCTCCGCCGCTCCTTCTATGAGGCCGGGGATGTCGGCGACCACGAACTCCACCCCGTCGTCCATGCGCACCACGCCCAGGTTCGGTTCCAGGGTGGTGAAGGGGTAATCGGCGATCTTGGGTTTGGCGGCCGAGATCCGCGAGATCAGGGTGCTCTTGCCCACGTTGGGGAATCCGACCAGGGCCACGTCGGCCAGGAGCTTGAGCTCGAGTCGCATCCAGCGTTCCTCACCCGCCTCGCCCTGTTCGGCGAAGGTGGGGGCCCGACGCTTGTTGGACAGGAACCGGGTGTTGCCCCGCCCACCACGGCCGCCCGCCGCCGCCAGGTAGCGGTCGCCGGCGCGGACCAGATCGGCCAGCACCCGCCCGTCGAAGTCATAGACCACGGTTCCCTCGGGTACCGCCACCTCGAGGTCCGAGCCACTGTGGCCGTGCTTCTTCTTGCCTTGCCCGTGAACCCCGCTAGTGGCCTTGCGGTGAGGATGGTCCCGGAAGGCCAGCAACGACGCCACGTTGCGGTCGGCCACCAACCACACGTCACCGCCCTTGCCGCCGTCACCGCCGTCGGGTCCTCCTTTGGGGACGTGGGCCTCCCGCCGGAACGACACGCACCCGGCGCCCCCGTCGCCACCCCGGCCGTTCAGTTGAGCTTCATCGACGAACCCGGACATGAGGACGCCAGGCTACTTGGCGCCATGACTCCACCCCTGGCCCGGGCCCCGGACGCGAAGAGGCCCCCGCCGCAGCGGGGGCCTCCAAGTTGTGACTTACGGGGAATCCCGGTCAGGTCTCGTCGACCAGGTGAACCGGGTCGCCGAGCACCGCTGCGGTCCAGGTGGTGCGGTCGGTGACCGAACCGGAGAAGCTGTATCGAACCTTCCACCACTGGTTGTCCGATGGCGGGTTGTAGCCGGCGAGGGGGATCTGGATGTGCAGCACCTTGCCGTTGAACTTGCTCTGGGTCACATCGATGCTGGTGACGGTGTTCGACCAGTTGCCGCCGTTGACACCGGAGGCCTGCCACTTGAGGCCGTTGGGGGCCCACGAGTTGGTGCCGGTCGGCTTCATGATCTCGATGGTGTAGCCACCCTCACCGGGGTCGAACAGCTCCAGGTCGAGGATCTTGCCCTCGTGGATGCCTTCGATCTCGGCCAGGTAGAACGAGGCCAGGCTGGTGCCCGCCGCGGCCCGGATCGAGATCGCATCCTTGCCGTACACCCGGGGGCACATGGAGTCGGTCCGACCGTTGCACAGGCCCTGGTTGGTGTTGATGTTGGAGTAGCGGGCCACCAGCCCCCAGCTGTTCTCTCCGTCGTTGAACGGGCTGTTGGTACCAGAGTTGTGGAGCCGGAGGATGTACTTGCCGCTGGTGGCACCGGCGGGAATGGTGTACAGCCGGTTCCACCGGCTGCTTCCCAGATAGGGGCCGTAGTTCCAGGAGGTGGTGCCGTTGTAGGTACGTTGGACGAGCAGCGGGTTGTCGGCGTCGGTCAACGGCGTGTTGTCGGCGGCGTACAGCGAGAAGGTGAAGTTCTCATCCGAAGCGTCACCAGAGAAGTTCCGGTCCATGTTGGCGGTACCGAACATGTTGATAGCACCGCGCCTGATCGGGCGGAGGCCGGGGTCGAGGAGCAACACGTCGATGGGTCCGGGTCGGCCGGGCTTGGCTTCGATGTACAGCTCGTAGTCCTTGCGCTCGTTCTGGGTACCGCTGCAGCGGGATCCCACGTTGGACATCGGCTGGTGGCGGTCACCGTTGACCTTGTTCGAGCAGTAGGTGTTGATCGACTGGTAGAGCTCCTCGGAGGGGAAGGCCGTACTCGAAAGGCCCGATGGGCGATTCGGGTTGTCGGTGGCCAGGATCCGACCGGTACCGAAGTAGTTCATGGGGCTGCCCATGGGGACCGGCAGGGTGTACTCGGCGAAGGAAGTCCGGGTGATGGGGACCTTGCGGCCACCGAGGTTCTCATAGAAGAAGCTCCCGACCTGGGAGTCGGTGATGCTCACCCGCATCCGTCGCTGGGCGTTGGCGCTGGCACCGGCGTCCACGGTGATCGATCCGCCGGTGGTGAAACCGTTGCGGGCCACAGCCGCTAGGGCCGCGGTCCGAGCCGCGTTCTCGTCCGGCAGCCACACCACGCCGGCCAGAGCCCCGGCATCGGCGGCCTTGCGCATGTCAGCCGCCCGGTTGTACCAGAGTCCGACGTCGACCGACATGCCGACGATGAACAACATGGGGATCAACAGCAGGGCGAACATCACCAGGATGTAGCCCTTCTGGGTCCGGGAGGGTCGGCGTTGGCCGCCGGACCGCTCGGCGGAGTGGTGGCTCAGCTTCATCATGGTCACCTCACATCGTCGGGGGTTCGAGCCGCATCACGGCGGTACGGGAAATGGTGCGGGACGGCCCGGACAGGGGGAACAGGTTGTTCTGCCGGTAGCGGATGTAGACACCGATGTACTCGGCGCTGCCCTGGGGCGAGTTGACACGGCTCGTCGGGCACCACCCAGCCCTCGACGCGTACCCCGACTTGGCGCATCCGTTGCCGGTTGGCGGGTTGGGGCTGTTGTCGACGATGTTGAAGCTCGAAAGGGTCAGGGCTTCCAACTGAGCCTTGGTGAACACGTTGCAGGTACCGCTGAACGAGCCAGTCCCCACACAGCTGGACGGGGGCACGCCGTTGGCGTTGTCGGCTCGGTAGATCACCACCAACTCGACGTCGTTCAGCTTGTCCGACGCGGTCAGCGACGCCCGGATGCTCATGAGCGCGTTGAAGTCGGCATCGGAGTTCTTGGCCTGGCTCGAACCCACGCGGGCCCCGGCCCGGGCGGCCTCGGTGATCGCCATGCCGGATTGCCAACCTCGCCCGTAGTCCACCGTGGCGGCGACAAGTGAGAACATGATCACCGAGACGAAGGCGAACTCGACCAGGGTGACGCCGCGCTCCATGACACGGGTGGCGAACCCACCGGCCGAGTCGGCCTGCTGGCGACGACGGTGCCCGAACCGGGCTGAGGTGGAGGTGCTCATCGGTACTGGGGCTCCATCCGAATCACCGACTGGTCGCTGATCGTCTTGGCGCTACCGAAGATGTTCGTCAACCAGTCGTGCTTGATCTTCATGTACACACCCACGTAGTCGCCGTAGCGAAGGGTGTTGTTGCGGGTGCTGGGGCACCAGTACCGGTCGGGAGTGGCGTTGGCATGAGGGCCGGTGGTGAGGCATCCAAACCAGATCTTGTTGAGGTCCAGAACATCGCCGGTGTTGCCACCGTCGACCGCGGCGCGGTGGCGGGTCTCCTCGGCGATCTGGGTCTCGGCCTTGATGAAGTCGGAGGGTACGTACACGTTGCACACCCCGGCCCGAGGTTGGCCAGCGATGCAGCCACCGGGCACACCGGCAGCGCCGTCGTCGGGCGGGCCAGCGCCGAAGCCGGTCGCCTTGTAGACCACGATGTACTGGATTGCATTTCGAGGGAGTGCCGCCGACTCCTGGGCGATGGACCTGACGATGTAGAGGTCCGCCGACGAATCGACACCAACCGCGCTGGCGCTGCGTGCCCCAGCCCGGACGGTGCTCGACAGGCCGAGGTAGTTGCGCATGAACAGACCGCCCTCGGCCAGCGCCATGATCAACATCAAGAAGATCGGGGTGACGATGGCGGCCTCGATCAGGGCCACACCCCGATTCTCGTTCGATCGGGCCCGAACTCGACTGACCCAGGAGGGGTACCGGTACGGCACAGCCGCATTGGTGGGGTGACTTCGCCTTGTGTGCTGAAGCTTCACGGTGTTCCCCATCGGCAGAGTGGTCGACGAACATGAGAAAGGGCGCTCGGTGCCCCCTCCGACAGACAGACCGAACCGGCCACTACATGCCTGTCCCCGTCGACGGTACCAGCACCAGTGACATGTGACTAGGGCCCGCCGCTACGCAACGAGGTTTTTCTTCACTCATAGCGGTCAACCTTAAGGGGGCATCAGGAACCAAGGGTCTGTTCAGGGGGAACGCTCCCTGTCGGTGCCGATTCGTAGGATCAGACCATGAGCAGCGTCCCACCTCCAGCCCTCGCCCACGCTCCGTTGGCCGTGGGGACCGCATCGAGAGACCTGCCCGAACGAGCCGAACGGGAGGATCGCGAGCACCTACACCTCGCACCGGGAGCGACCCGCTCCACCGGAGCCGGCAACCGGGCAATCGTCGAATCCCCGGACCGGTTCCGGACCTGTTTCGAACGCGACCTCGACCGCATCCAGCACTCCAAGGCGTTCCGGCGGCTGGCCGGCAAGTGCCAGGTGTTCGTCGCCCCCGACGACGACCACCTTCGCACCCGACTCACCCATGCCATCGAGGTCAGCCAGGTGGCGGTGTCCATCGCCCGGCCGGTGGGTCTGAACGTTGCCCTGACCGCGGCAGCGGCCACCGGCCACGACTGCGGCCACGGCCCCGCCGGCCATGCGTCGGAGGGTGCCCTGTCGCCCTATCTGGACGGGGGATACCACCACGCCGTGTACGGGGCCGACGTCGTGCTCGAACCACTCAACTTGTGCGTGGAGACGCTCGACGCCATCCGCAACCACTCCTGGAACCGCCCCGCCCCGATGACCCCCGAGGGCGAGGTAGTGGCCTGGGCCGACCGCATCGCCTACGTATGCCATGACTTCGAGGACGCGGTGACGGCCGGGATCGTCCGACCCGAAGATCTCCCCGCCGAGGTGGCCGAAGTGGTGGGAACCACCCGACGGCTCCAACTGCACGGGTTCATCACCGCCATGGTGGAAACCATCGCCGCGTCCGGCGTGGTCGCGATGCGCCACGTCGAGGCCGAGGCCCTGGCGGCATTCCGGGCCTTCAACTACGAACGGATCTACCTTCGCCCCGACTCGGTCGAGCAGGCCGACCGCGCCGCCCGCCTGATCTCGTCGCTCACCGAGTACTTCATCGACCACCCCGAGATGACCGGCGAGGGACTCGGTGTCGCGCCAGGTTCGGTCAAGGCCCGAGCGGAAGCGGTCCGCTACGTGTCGGGCATGACCGACCGCTTTGCCAACCAGGCCGCCCTGAACCTCCTCGGCTGGTCGCCCGACGCCCTCCCCCGCACCTGAGCCACCAAGGGCGCACCATCCACGCCCCTCGAGATCCCATCTTGCTCGCTCCCGAAACGCAACGAGCCCCCGCCGAAGCGGGGGCTCGTCAAGTACTGGACCCGGACCATTCGGCCGGATTTGTTCTCAGTCGGTGACGGGGAGGACGTCCACCAGCTTGCGGCCGGCCCGGCGACCGAACTTGACCTTGCCGTCGACGGTGGCGAACAGGGTGTCGTCACCGCCGCGGCCCACGTTCTCACCGGGGTGGAAGTGGGTGCCCCGTTGACGGACGAGGATCGACCCCGCCGATACCACGGTGCCGTCGTAGGCCTTGACGCCGAGGCGCTGTGCGTTTGAATCGCGGCCGTTGCGGGTTGAACCGCCGCCCTTGGTCTTCGACATTGATCAGCCCTTCTTGATGCCGGTGATCTGGATGGTGGCGTAGTTCTGACGGTGACCCCAACGCTTGCGCTGGTTGGTCTTGTTCTTGTAGGTGAACCCCGTGATCTTGGGGCCGCGCACCTCACCCATGACGTTGGCGGTTACCGAGGCCTTGGCCAGAGCATCGGGCGATGACACCACGGTGTCGCCGTCGACCAACAGGATCGGGGTGAGGCTCACCTCACCCTCGGTGACACCGAGGCGCTCGACCTGGAGCTCCTGACCCTCGCTGACCCGGTACTGCTTTCCACCGGTCTTGATGACTGCGTACATGATGCGTTGCCTCTGCGCGTTAGAACGTTGGGCCCGTGGGGCCGGTGGACAAGCTTAGGAGTGCAGCCCGTCCCCGACCAACCCGGCACCAGGCAAGGTCGGGTACTACTCGCCGATCAGGTCTTTGTCGAAGATCATTCCGCGGCCTTCACAGGTGGGGCACGGGCCCGAGAGGGACTCCATCAGGCCCTCACCGATGCGTTTGCGGGTCATCTCCACCAAGCCCAGTTCTGAGATGTCAAAGACCTGGGTCCGGGTCTTATCCCGGGACAGGGCCTTGCGGAACGCCGCTATCACCGCGTCACGGTTGGCCTTGATCTCCATGTCGATGAAGTCGATGACGATGATGCCGCCGATGTCGCGTAGCCGCAGCTGTCGCGCCACCTCATCGGCGGCCTCGAGGTTGTTGCGGAACACCGTCTCCTCGAGGCTGGACTTACCCACGTTCTTGCCGGTGTTGACGTCGATCACCGTCAACGCCTCGGTGCGTTCGATGATCAGCGACCCACCCGACGGGAGCCAGACCTTGCGGTCCAGGGCCTTGTGAAGTTGCTCGTGGACGTGGTGGGTCTCAAAGATCGGTAAGCCACCGTGGACCTCGGGGTCGTAGCGCTCGACTCGCTCCACCAAGGCTGGGGAGATGCTGCGGACGTAATCCCGAACCTCCTCGTAGAGGTGGTCGTCGTCTATCACGACCTGGCGGTAGTCCTGGTTGAACTCCTCGCGGATCACCCGAACCGCCATGTCGGGCTCCTGGTACAGCAGAGCCGGGGCCTGGGAGCGGGCCGCCAGCTCCTCGATCTGGGACCACTGGGTGGCCAGCCGCTGGACGTCACGCTCCAACTCCTCGGCCGAGATGCCCTCCGCCGCGGTCCGCACGATCAACCCGTGGCCCGCCGGCCGAACCTTGTCCAACACGTTGCGCAGACGCTTGCGCTCGTTATCGGGAAGGCGCTTCGAAATGCCGTAGGTGGTGCTGTTGGGAACCAGAACCACGAAACGTCCCGGAAGCGACACCTCCTGGGTGAGGCGAGCTCCCTTGGCGCCGATCGGGTTCTTGGTGACCTGACACAAGATGGTCTGGCGGGGTCGGAGGATCTGCTCGATGCGCAGGTCGGCGCCCTTGTCCTCGAGGTCGTCGGGATCGTGGCGGGTATCGCCTCGGTACAGCACCGCGTTCTTGGGTGTGCCGATATCGACGAAGGCGGCCTCCATGCCGGGCAGGACGTTCTGCACCTTGCCCAGATAGATGTTGCCGTGGATCTGGCTGACGCCGTCGGTGGGCCGCGAGACGTAATGCTCGATGAGGGAGCGACCCTCGAGCACAGCGATCTGGGTGGCGGCGGGTTGCACGTGGACCGCCATCAGGTACCGACCCACAGGCCGACCCTTGCGTTCCTTGCCCCGGCGCTTGCGCAGGGTCTTCTCGTCGAGATCGACCGGTTCGTCGTCGGTCACCGCGGTGACGGGCGGGCCGGCCGCTCCGACCTTGGTGCCCCTCTGGCGTGGTGCCTCGGCTCGGGCTTTCGCGGCCCCACTCTGACCCCGCGAACCAGATGAACCGGGGGCACCTGCGGCGCTCGATCCCGATGAAGCCGCGGCCGCACCGCCCGACCCTCCCCTGCCCCGACCACCTCGACGCCGCTTGCGCCTGCCGGCACCGTCCTGACCGTCACCGCCGGAACCGGAACCGGCTGGTTCGCCGGTCAGGTCCGAGGCTGGAATCGGTGCGGGTCGGCTGTCGCCGATCTGAGGTTTGCGCAGCGGCGCAGGTCCGCCTGACGATGACCTGGGCACGGCCGACGATGGGCTGGACGCTGCTGGCGCCGCGCTCTCCGCCCCTACCTCGGAGTCCCCCCCGGCACGCGCCTCGGATCCCGGCCCACGACGGACCGAGGTCGACGTGGTGGTGTCGGCGCGAGCCGCGGCGGATCCGGGCCCCGCGGAACCGGCCGTCCCGGTAGGTCCGTCGGGCCCACCGCCGTCGGCTCCGTCGGCGGACGCGTCACCCTCGGGACGAGGTCGGTTTCGGTTCTTTCCACCTCGCGACCCGCGCCGGCGGCGACGAGCCGCGTTGGTGCCGGGGCCTTCCGCCGAGCCCTCGCTCTGGCCTGACCCCGGCTCGGCCCCGGGGGTCGAGCCGGGGTCGACCGCAGCCCGTTCCGGTGTCTCCGGGCGCCTGTCGCGCCCGTCGCCGCGACCACCGGCGCGTCCCGTCGCCCCCGACGAAACGTCCGCCGCGGTGCCAGGAGTCGATCCCGATGCTTCTCGGTCGGTGTCCCGGCCGGGATCGCCGGGCTGGTTCTTTTCAGGTCGGTCGGACGGGGTTGCCTGGGTCGAGCCAGGCGAGTCGGACCGATCGGGACGTGACCCGCTGTCGGAGTCGGACATGTTGGAGATCCCTTCTCATGACGCACGCACTTGGGCGTACGGCGCCGACGCGGCCGCGCTGTGAACCTCCAGAGGTTCACAAAGGGCGCCGTCGAGCAGCATCAACTGGTTGGTTCGCCGCACCAGGCCTTCCTCCCATTCGGGGTCCAGCAGCGCGATGAACTCGCTGCTGCGCAGACCCCGCGGTTGGGTGGCCAGGTGGGCACGAACGATGGTTCCGGACTCGGTTGGCCCAGATACCGACAACTCGAGCAGGTAGGGCCTGACGTCGTCGGTGAATGACTTTGACTTGCGTTCCCGGGTCAGGAGGATTTCGGGGGTGGCCAGCAGGCGGTCGACCTGATCGGCCACGTCCTCGGCCGTCCCGCCCCGAACCTCGATCTCCCAGCGGCAACTGGTCACCGCCTGTTGGAGTGAAGGCACCGACGTGGAGATCTCCGCGAGCGCAACCACGTCTATGCCGACTGGTAGCGCCTCGCTGAGCGGACCGACGAGAACGTCGAGGTTCTCTTCGCACGGGAGGTTCGCGGCATCCGGTACGAGGTCCACGTCGAGGTACTCGGCCAGGGACTCGTGTCCCGTCGACAACGCCAGACCGAAGTGGAGGCGGGGTCGGGGCGAGAAGCCTTGCGAGTAGGCCACCGGGAGGTTTACACGCCGAATGGCCCGTTCCCAGATCCGAGCCAGATCGCGGTGGCTGGTCCAGCGCACCTTGCCCACCTTCTGAAACCGAATCCTGACCCTCATGGCGTCACCGTCAACCCGCGCCCGGAGACGCCGCCGAAGCGACCTCTCGCGACCGTCCGGCCGGCTTGGAGGTCAACTCCACCGGGATCTCGCCACCGACCGCCAGGTCCTGACCGGTTCCCTGCGAGCCACCGGCAGGGGGAACGGCGGAGGCCACCACGTGTTCGACGCCGTATCCGGTGCACGCCCCGCAGTCATAGCAGGGGGTCCAGCGACAGTCCTCTAGGCCCACCTCGTTCAGGGCGTCTCGCCATTCCATCCACAAGAAGTCACGGTGGAGCCCGGCCGAGATGTGGTCCCAGGGAAGGGCTTCGTCCTCGGCGCGGTGGCGGTAGACGTACTCCTCCATGGTGAGGCCGTGTCGTTCGAGGGAATCGAGCCACAGTTGGAGGTCGAACTTCTCGGACCACTCCTGGAAGGTGCCGCCCGCCCGCCACACGTCCTCGATCACCGCCGCGAGGCGACGATCACCTCGGCTGACGATTCCCTCGGCCACCGACGCCCGGGGATCGTGCCATTTGAGCTTGACCGCCGACTCGCGCCGGAGTTCGTCGCGCAACAGGTTGATCTTGCGCCGTAACTCCTCCTGGGTGTTCTGACCGAACCACTGGAACGGCGTGAACACCTTGGGGACGAATCCGCCGACGCTGATGGTGACCGACGGACTGCGGTGGTACTCGCGGCCGATGGCGACCACGTTGCGGGCCAGGCGGGCGATGCCCAGGGTGTCCTCGTCGGTCTCGGTCGGAAGGCCGGTGAGGAAGTACAGCTTCATCCGGCGCCAGCCCTGGGAGTAGGCCGAGCGCACCGCGTCGTAGAGGTCCTCCTCGCGCACCAGCTTGTTGATCACCTGGCGCATCCGCCACGTCCCCGCTTCGGGGGCGAAGGTGAGACCGGTCCGACGGGCCTTGCCGATCTGGGCCGCGATCCCGACGGTGAAGGCGTCTACCCGCAGCGACGGCAACGACACCGACACCTGACCGCCGCATTCGGGGTCGTTGACGGTGTCGTGCACGACCTGGTCGACGCCGGAGAAGTCGGCGGTGGACAGCGAAGTGAGCGCCACCTCGTCATAACCGGTCCGTTTGAGGCCGTCGGAGATCATGGTTCGGACCTGGTCGGCGGGGCGTTCCCGCACCGGGCGGGTGACCATGCCGGCCTGGCAGAAACGACATCCCCGGGTGCAGCCCCGGAACACCTCGACGTTCAGGCGGTCGTGGACCACCTCGGTCAGGGGTACCAGCTGGCGGCGAGGGTAGGGCCACTCGGCCAGGTCGGGCAGCGTGCGCTTCTCCACCTGGGCGGGGGCGGCGGGATCGGTGGGGATCGTTTCGACAAGCCGACCGTCCTCGTCGTAGACCGCCTCGTAGAGGCCGGGCACGTACACCCCGGCGATACCGGCCAGGGCGCGCCAGATGCTCGAACGGTCCGGCTTGCCCGCCTGCTTCCATTCGGCCACCGCTTCGGTGACCTCACCAACCACCTCTTCTCCGTCACCCAGCACCACGAAGTCGACGAACGCGGCTATGGGCTCGGGATTGAAGGCACAGTGACCGCCAACCCCGATAAGGAGGTCACCGGCCGATCGGTCCGCGGCGCGGATGGGACAACCGGCCAGATCGATCAGGTTGACCAGGTTGGTGTAGGTGAGCTCGGCCGACAGGTTGAAGGCCATGATGTCGAAGTCCGACGCCGGCCGGTGGCTGTCCACCGAGAACAGCGGCACCCCGTTGGCCCTCATCAGCTCCTCGAGGTCGGTCCAGGGTGCGTAGGTGCGCTCGGCCAGCCCCGCCGGGTGCTCGTTGATGATCTCGCGCAGGATCTGGAGACCCTGGTTGGGAAGACCGATTTCGTAGGTGTCGGGATAGCCCAGCAACCAGGCGGCCGCCTGGGGATGGTGCTCGGGGGACTGGGCCCCATCCTCGCATCCGATGTAGCGGGCTGGTTTCTGGACCTTGCCGAGCAGGGGCTCGAGTTGGTTCCAGATAGTCATGACGAGCGGGATTCTAGCGCCGGACCGGCCGAGGACCCGACCGCTGACCGTACAGCCTTCCGCCGGGCAGGGACCGCGGCTGGCCCCGACCGTGGGAGGGTCGCGGTCTGCTCGGTGCGCCCAGTGCCCGTCGGTGAGGTGGCCTGCGTCAGCCGACGCCGGGGGGCTCGCAAATCAGCTCGGGCGCTTCGGGCACGTAGCCGGGCGTGGTGTGGTCCACGGTGAGCGTGCCGAGGGCGGCGTAGTCACCGGTGAGCTGGCCGCTCCACTTCCCGTTGCTGTCGTAGGCCGTCACCTCGATCGTGTAGGTGGTCGACGGCTCGAGGCCCTTGAGCCAGCAGTTGTTGATGTACCCGGGGACCATGGCAACCTGAACGCCGTCGACGTCGATGCGGTAGTCGGTGATGTAGGGCGGGTCAGCGGGCGGATCCGCCGACGGCGGGGTAGCCGAGGACCAGGTGATCTCGGTACCGAACTCGTCGTCGACCGCGGTCAACGACGGGTTCTGGTCGAACATGGGCACACAGGCGCTGACCAGCAGGGCCACGGCTACCGCGACTGCGAGCGTCAAGATCTTCTTCACCGGTACGACTTCCCTTCGGGCATTTGCGTTGTCGGTCCATGTCGGCGACGACATGGGACAGAATACCTACGCTCACCCTCGGTGACAACATCACCACAGGCCAAAAGACCTAGCTGAAGCGGCGCATGTGGACGCTCAGGACCATGCCGATGCTGATGCACATGGTCAACAACGCGGAGCCGCCGTAGCTCATGAAAGGCAGCGGGATGCCGGTGATCGGCATGATCCCCACCGTCATCCCGATGTTCTCGAAGCTCTGGATCACGATCATCACCATGATCCCGGTGCACAGCAACATCCCGAAGTCGTCACGGGCCAACTGGGCCGTACGCCAGATCCTCCACACGATCACCCCCAAGGCGGTCAGGAGCCCGGCAGCGCCGAGGAAACCGAGTTGTTCTCCCACCGCGGTGAAGATGAAGTCGGTGCGCTGCTCTGGCACGAAGGCGTTGTTGGTCTGGGTCCCTCGGAACAGACCCTGGCCCGTGAACCCGCCCGAGCCGATGGCCAGCTTTGCCTGTTCCAGGTTGTAGCGGGTCTCCTCGTCCTTCTCCGAGGTGGCCTCCTGATCCTGACGCACGTAGGTGGTCAACCGGGCCACCTGGTACTCCTTGAGCACCCCCGACGTCAGCACCAGGGTGGTGACGACCACCGCACCCAGCGCCAGCACCCCGAGCAGACGGGGCCGTACCCCGGCGACGAGTAGAAGGGCAAAGGCAACCGCCACCGACACCAACGTCGTGCCCAGGTCGGGCTGGAGCATGACCAGGCCCATCGGCAGGCCACAAAGCCCCAGCAGCATGAGGATCCGGGGGTTGTCGAGGTCGCCTCGGAACTGCGACGCCAGGCCCGCGAACCCGATGATCATGCCCAGCTTGGCCATCTCTGATGGTTGAAGCTGGAAGGGGCCGAGCTGGAACCAACCCTGGGTACCGCTGCGACTCTCGCCCACACCCGGTATCAGGACCAGGACCAACATGAGGACCGACCCGCCGTAGATGAAGGGCCAGTAGTCCCTGAGTCGGCGGTAGTCGACCATGGCGGTCGCCGCCATAAGCACCGCACCGATGACCATGAACATGATCACCCGCTTGACGAAACTGGTGTCATAGGGCGGAACCGGCCCCCGGGTCACGCTGTAGACCATCAACGCCCCGAAACTGGTTACCAGCGCAACCGCCCCCACCAGCACCCAGTCGATGTGGCGCCACAACGGAACGCCACCCCCGCGGGATCGCCCACCACCGACCGGGGCGGACCTCGGGGGCGGGGTGCGGACGCCGTATCGGGTCGAGGTCATCAGTCCGCCCCGCCCTGACCGATGGAGGAGGTTCGCTCCGCCGCCGAGTCGGCATCGATGTAGCCCCGACGAGGGACGGTGAACCCGCCGGGCCGATCCTGGACGAACTCGCCCGTGGCCACCGGCTCGAGAATCATGTAGGCGGCCGGCGCAGCAGACTGGGAGCCGAACCCGCCACCTTCGATCATCACCGAGACCACCAGATTGTTGTCGGGGTTGGGGCCGTAGGCCACGAACAGCGAGTTGTCGCGCTTCTGGTTGCTTCCGTCGCCCACCTCGGCGGTACCGGTCTTGCCCGACACCGCGAACCGGTCCATCGGGAAGGACGAGAAGGTGCTGTAGGCGGTCCCCGAAGGCGACTGGGTGACCCCGGCGAATCCCTCCAGGAACGCCGGTCGCCAGTCTCTCCAGTCGATGGTTCGGGTGATCACGGCCTCGAAGGGTTTGACCAGGGTGGCGCTGTTGGACCGGGCGACGTGGCTCAGGATCGACGGCTGGTATAGGCGACCATCGGCGTTGGCCAAGGTGCTGTAGGCCATGGCGGTCTGGAGCGGCGTGACCAAGGTGTCGAACTGGCCGATGGCGACATCCGCGCTGTAGCCCACCTTCCACCGACGGGCGTCCTGCCAGGCCGCCTCGTCGTTGTCGTAGTTCTCCCGGCTGCGCTCCCACAACGAGTCGGCCAACTGGCGGTTGCTCTCGGGGGTGGGAACGCGACCGGCGCTCTCACCGGTCAGGTCGATCCCGGTTCGGGCGCCGTAACCGAGCCTCATGATCTCTTGCTGAAACGCATCCTCGGGGGCGTCACCGCGGGCGCTCAGGTAGTAGGCCGCCTCGCCGATCTTGTAGTAATAGACGTCGCTCGACACCGTCAGGGCGGTGGGCAAGGTGATGTAGCCGTGGCCCGCTCCCCCACCCGAGTTCTTCTTGAGACAGCCGTCGGTGGTCCGGGGTGGCGAGCACAGCTGGTGCGTGCCGGGATCGGCCACCGCCACGTCGGGCTGGATGATCCCAAGGCTCAACCCGGCGTAGCTGGAGGCCAACTTGAACGTCGACGCCGCCGGATAGGCCTCCTGGATGGCCCGGTTCGACAACACCTTGGTATCGGGATCGGTCAGCTCGGCCCACAGCTCCTGGCTGATGCCCCCCACCAGTTCGGCGGGGTCATAGGTCGGCCACGAAGCCATGGCCCGGACCTGGCCGTTGCGGGGGTCCACCACCACCGCGGCACCCGACGTCGCCCGAGATCCCGACCGCGCCAACTGGGCGGCGAGAGCCTCCTCGGTCTTGTACTGGATGCGGATGTCGATCGACAGGTGCACGTCGTCGCCGGGCTGGGGCTCGACCCGACGGTCGACTAGTTCCCGCACGATCCGCCCCGCGGCGTCGACCTCGAAGACCTGACGCCCCGGCGTGCCCCGCAGGAACCGCTCGTAGGTTGCCTCCACCCCGGTCTTGCCGATCTCGTCGGACTGCTCGTAGGGCTTGGCCGGATCGTTCTTCTTGTCGAACTTCGCCCACTGCTCATCGGACAAGGGACCGACGTAGCCCAGCAGATGGGCGGCCAGGGACCCGTAGGGGTAGGCGCGCACGGTCTGGCGCTCGACCACCACGGTGGGGAATAGCTGCGCCTGTTCCCGCAGGAATATCTCGGTCTCGACCGGGATGTCCTCGGCCACCGGAATCGGACGCAGGTGGTTGAAGCGACTGTCGTTCAACCGCTTCTGCAGGAACTTGACCGTCACCTTCGGATCAGCCCGCTCGCCCTCGGCACCCTCGGGGACGGAGTCGCCGGCCTCCGATTCACCCGACCCCGAATCTGTCCCTGACGACGACCCGCCCTCGTCCTCCTCGCCCGGGTCGCCTGCGGGGTCGCGGTTCAACGTCGAAGCCAGGCGTTCCAGCATCGTCCGTTGAACCTCCGGCTCGAGGTCGCGGTACTCCTGCCAGTCGATGGCCACCACCACCGACACCCGGTTGTCGACGAGCACCACGTTGTGACGGTCGAGTATCCGGCCTCGGGGAGCAGGGACGATGACCGTGCGGGTGGCGTTGCTGGCCACCTCTAGGTCGGCCTTCACCTCCTCGACCACCTGAAGTAGCCACAAGCGGGCGAACAGCGCCCCGAACAGCGACAGGGACGCGACCGCCAAGAGGCCGAGGCGGTGGCGGTGGTCGGGGGTGGTCATCGCAAGAAGTACGGGTGTCGGGCGTCGGCGTCGTCACGTCGAGCCCACCTCATGGCCCGCACCATCAGCGGCGCCAGAGCGGTGTTCACGGCGGCGACCACGACGACGATAGCGGTGAGGGGTGGCCCGGAGAACGCGGCCTGCCCGAGAACCGCCGCTACGACGGCGTAGAGGACCATCCCCGCCGCCGAGCCCGCCGCCACCACCACCGGCCCGATCCAGGAGGCCGACCGGACGACCGACGCCCCCACCGCACCGACGGAGTAGCCGACCAGGGTGTACACCAGAGCGGACAGTCCGAACGGCGTCGTCAGCACGATGTCATAGGTCAGCCCGGCGGCGAACCCGACCACCGCCCCCCGCTCGGCACCGCCCACGAAACCGCCGACCACCGCCACCAGGATCATCAGGTCTGGCCGGGCTCCGTCGAATGAGAACGTGGCCATCAGCGACACCTGCAATAGCAAGGTGACGATGAGCACCGTCGCCAGTCGGGCCGGGATCAACGGGGAGGATCCTTCAGCACGACCTTCACGTAGACCGAGGCGAGGTCTGCCAGCGGGTCGATCTCGAGGGTGGTTCCCTGACCGGGAATGGTTGTCACCTTGGTGACCTTGCCGATCTTGAGGTCCTTGGGGAACGGTGAGCGTTCAACCCCACTCGTGTACACCCAGTCGCCCACCTTGGCCCTCGTGACCTCCACCGAATCCACCACCAGCGGGCGGTTGCGACCCTGCCCCTGGGCCACGGCGCGGGTCCCGTCAGCCAACCGCACGCCTACCTGGAAGTCAGCGGTCGTGATCAGGGTGACGGTGGATCGCCCCCCGGTGGTGGTCTTTATGCGGCCGAAGACGGCGTTGCCGGTGGTGACCACCGCCATGCCCGATTTCACCCCGGCCCCGCTGCCCTGGTCGATCTCGACCGACTGGTCGAAGTTGCTCAACGGCGCCGAGATCACCTCGGCGGTCAACAGACGCAGGTTCTCGGCGGAGATCCCGTTAAGTCGTTCCAGGTCGCGCACCTTGGCCTGAAGCCGTTTGATGTCGGCCTCCTGTCCGGCGGTGGCGGCCAGTTCGGCCCGCAGCCGGTCGTTCTCGGCCTTCAGGTCGCCGTAGCCGAAGGCACCCTTCCACCCGTTCGAGAACGGCTCCAGCAGGCTGTCCGCCGCGGAGCGAACCGGATTGAACGCACTGGCCAGAACGTTGCGGATCGGTCGCAACGGACCGGTACCAGGCAGGTCCAGCACCAGCAGCGACACCGCGGTCAGCACCAACAGACCGAACGTGGCCCGGGAACGGGGGGTGCGCGAAGAACGACGGGGAAAGACCACGGACCAGGGGGAAGGGGCTGAGGGGTGTGGCTCCCGACGGTAAGGCCGGGATCAGTGCAGGGTGTTGGCGGAGAAGAGGACGCCCTTGAGCGCCTCGAACTCCTCTAGCGACTGCCCCGAACCTATCGCCACGCAGTCCAGCGGGTTGGGCGCGATCACGATCGGCATACCGGTCTCATGGGTGAGGCGGGCGTCGAGGCCGTGCAGCAGGGCGCCACCGCCCGCCAGCACGATGCCGGTCTCCATGATGTCGGCGGCCAACTCCGGCGGAGTCTTGTCCAGCGTGACCTTGACCGCATCGCAGATCGCCGCCACCGGTTCCTCGATGGCTTCGCGGATCTCCTCGGTGGTGGTCACGATGGTCTTGGGCAGCCCGGTGATCAGGTCGCGGCCCCGGATCTCGGCGTGCAGCTCCTCTTGGAGGGGCCAGGCCGATCCGAGGGCGATCTTGACCTCTTCGGCGGTGCGCTCGCCCAACGCCAGGCTGTACTCCTTCTTGATGAACTGGATGATCGCGTCGTCGAGTTCATCGCCACCGACGCGTACCGACTGGCTGGAGACGATCCCGCCGAGGGAGATCACCGCCACCTCGGTGGTGCCGCCACCGATGTCGACGATCATGTTGCCCGCCGGCTCCTGAACCGGCAGACCGGCACCGATCGCCGCGGCCATCGGTTCTTCGATGATGTAGGCCGGCTTGCGGGCTCCGGCGTACTCCGCCGCCTCGCGCACGGCGCGCTGCTCGACCCCGGTTATGCCAGAAGGCACGCAGATCACCATGCGCGGCTTGGCCCAGCGCCGCTGATGCACCCGGTGGATGAAGTACCGCAGCATCTTCTCGCAGATCTCGAAGTCCGCGATCACGCCGTCCTTGAGGGGACGGATGGCCTGGATGTGAGCGGGAGTGCGCCCGATCATCCGCTTGGCTTCCAGCCCCACCGCCAACGGACGACCGTCCTTGACGTTGACCGCCACCACCGACGGCTCGTTGAGGACGATGCCGCGCCCCCTCACGTACACGAGGGTGTTGGCGGTTCCGAGATCCACCGCCATGTCGCGACCCATGATCGAGCTGAGCGGGTTCTCGTTCGACATCGACGTCATGGTAGCCGTCGTAAAGGAACTGCAACAATCGCCCTCTAGCAGACGGTGAGACCCAACTCGCGGACCCCAAGGTGACCGTCCGCGGGCACCTCTGGGTCCTTCGACCCACTCACCCGCTCGGACACGGCGCTAGCGGCGCGCTGAGCCAGGACCTGGATCCTCCGGGCGGCCGGGCCCTCGGGCGGATGCGCCGGTCAGCGGCCGGGGAACCAGAGGGCGATCTCGCGGGCGGCGGACTCGGGCCCGTCGGATCCGTGGACCAGGTTCTCGTTGGTGGTGGTGGCAAGGTCGCCCCGAATCGAGCCGGGTTGAGCGTCGGTCACCTGGGTCTTGCCGATCAGGATTCGGCCGAGCTCCCAGGTGTTGTCCGACGGCCCTTCCACGATCATGGCGAACACCGGTGACCGGGTCAGGAAGTCGACCAGCTCACCGAAGAACGGCTTGTCGACGTGCTCGGCGTAGTGGGCTTCGGCCAGAGCGCGGTCCGCGGTGCGCAACTCGGCGGCCACCAGGCGCAGGCCCTTGCGCTCGAAGCGAGAAACGATCTCTCCGACCAGCCCCCGCTCCACGGCGTCGGGCTTGCACATGATGAAGGTCTGGTTGGTCATAGGGGCCGCACGATACCGGCCGACCTCTACCCGACGCGAACCGGCGGCCGGCCGATCCACGTTCCACCCTCAGATGGAAGGGTCGCCCCCCGAACCCGACCAGTGGCCGTCGGGGTGCAACGTCAACAGCTCCGGACCTTGCTCGGTCACGACCAGGGTGTGTTCGAACTGGGCGGTGCGCTTGCCGTCGACGGTGGCGGCGGTCCACCCGTCATCCCAGAGCTGGTGCTGCCACGCCCCCACCGCGATCATCGGCTCGACGGTGAAGGTCATCCCGACCTCCATGACCGTGTCGTTACGGGGATGGAAGTAGTGAAGGATCTCCGGTCGGGTGTGGAACTCGGTACCGATCCCGTGACCGACGAAGGCACGGACCACGCTGAACCCGTGGGACTCTGCGTGGCCCTGGATGGCACGTCCGATGTCGGACACCGGACGCCCCGGCTTGACCGCCGCCATTCCGAACCACGCGCACTGCTTAGTCACCTCGATCAGCCGGCGTGACTCGGGATCGACCGTCCCCACCTCCCAGGTGGCGTTGGTGTCGCCGTGCACCCCCTCCCGGAACAGGGTGACGTCGAGGTTGACCACATCACCGTCCCGCAACGGCCGTGAGTCGGGGATGCCGTGGCAGATCACCTCGTTCACCGATGAGCAGACCGACTTGGGGAACGGTGAGGAGGCGCCGTAGTTGAGCGGGCTTGGGTACCCACCGGCGGCCACACACAGGTCGTGGCACAACACGTCCAGCTCGTCGGTCGTCACGCCGGGAGCGATGGCGTCACCGACCTGGCGCAAGATCTCGGCCGCAGCGGCACCGGTCCGGCGCATCCGCTCCAACACGTCGGTCGACTTGACCATCGACTCGTCACGGTCGTCGGTCCCGCCGGTCACTACGTAGTGGGGTCGCTCGATGGCCTCGGGGACCTCACGAAGCGGACTGACCACCCCGGGCGTCACCCGTTCGGTGGTGGCCCGGTGGCAGCGCTTGAACTTGAGCCCGCTCCCGCAGAAGCAGACGTCGTTGGGCTTCATCTTGGACAACGGCACCACGGGGCGGGCCCCGGGGTTCGACATGTTCACGGGGCTACTCCGGTCACTGGTGGTCCTGGGTCGGGTCATCGAGCCTGGCGAGGAACCCTCGCGCTTCCCCCACCACGTAAAACGATCCCGACACCAACACCAGATCGTCAGGGCCGGCCACCGCCAACGCACGGCGAACGGCCTCCTCGACGCTGGGAACCGCCTCGGCCACCAGACCCAGACCGTCGCCGACTGCCGCCACGACCGGAGCAGGAATGGCCCGGGGCGAATCCGGCGTACAGGCGATGACCATCGCGGCGTCGGCCGCTCCGAGTGCCTGAAGCATCTCGGCGGGGTCCCGGCCCTCGAGGAACCCGACCACCATCACCACCGAACCGCTCAGGGTGAACTCGTCACGCAACGTCTCGGCACACGCCGTCGCCCCGTCGAGGTTGTGGGCGCCGTCGAGGACCACGGTGGGTTCACGTCCCACCACCTCGAAACGGCCCGGGACCTTCACCGCGGCGAACCCCTCTCGCACCACATCGGCGTCGAGTTGGCGGCCGAAGAAGGCTTCGACCGCGGTCAGGGCCACCGCCGCGTTGTCGCTCTGATGCCTACCGTGCAACGGGACGTACACGTCCTCGACCACCCCGTAAGGGGTGTGCAAGGTGACCGAGCGGCCGCCCAGGGCCAACAACTCCTGGTCGCAGTCGAATTCCTCACCCCGCCACCAGGTGGCCGCGGCGTCGGTGGCCGACAGGAGGTCACCGAGCTCGGGGTCGGCCTCGCCGCACACGAACGTACATCCCGGCTTCACGATGCCGACCTTCTCCCCCGCTATCGCCGCCCGCCATGCACCGACCCCATCGGTGTGATCACGCCCGACGTTGGTGAGCACGGCCACCTCGGCGTCGACCACGTTGGTGGCGTCGTAGCGGCCCAACATCCCCACCTCGACCACCGCAACGTCCACCGCCACATCGGCGAAGTGGGTGAAAGCCGCCGCGGTGACGATCTCGAAGTAGCTGGGGGTGACACCGGCGATCACCTCCACCCCGGCGACGGCGGAGATGCAGCGGGCGAGATCCTCGTCTCGGATCGGTTCCCCGTTCCAGGCGATCCGCTCGTTGATGAGCTGGAGGTGGGGACTGGTGTAGGTCCCGACCGACAGCCCGGCGGCCCGCAGCAACTCGCTCGCCATGCGAGCGACCGAGCCCTTGCCGTTGGTTCCGGTGATGTGGATCACCGGGTATGCGTTTTGGGGGTCGGCCAGCGCGTTGACCAACCGGGCCATGCGGTCCAGGGACAGGCCCTCGGCGCGACCGGCCGTCGCCTCGAGGTTGGTGTGTTGGTCTAGATAGGCCAGAGCGGCGAAAAGATTCACGAAGGAACCACGCTACCGCCGCAACCTCGGACCGCTCCGATGCCAGGGACTGCCGAGGTGCCCCTCAGATGAGGTCAGTAACGGCGGAACTCGGCCGGAACCGGAGTGTTGAAGCGCTCTCCGAGTCTCAACACGTCCTCGCGGTCTACATCGGTCGGCTCGTAGCCGCGATGGAGCGAGGCCTGAACGTCGGGGCTCAGGCAGGGCACCTGGCGACCGGCCACCCAGCCGTAGGTGAAGCTCTCCGAGGGGAAATCGGGCGGACCTTCTTCGGGGTCGCGAGCGGCGACCCAGGCGTTGCCGTGCATGTCGCTGGACACCGAACGCAGGTCGATGACGCGCTCGTAGCCGTCCTCGAGGCGAATGCTCGACACGCCGTCGTGCTCGCTGACCTCGAAACCAACCTCGGAGAGCGCCTCCACCGCGGGCTTGACCTGTCGAAGGTCGATCACCAGATCGACATCGGAATGGTCTCGGTGCTGGGCACCGAGGAGAGCTTCTACGCCCCATCCCCCTTCCAGGGTGGGGGACACGCCGGCATCGGCCAGCACGGTGAGTACATCGAGGACGTCTTGAGCTTCCATGGCCATGGAGAACCCGCCTCCTGGTTGTCGTCGCTGATTCGGGGGAGTGGACAGCCGAGCGCTCCAGAAAGCCTGGATATTCGCTCTACGTGGCTGCTAAATAGATTCTAGCACGCAACGTAGTGTGAGGGCAGTACCCAAACCGACCTCGGCTGTCAGGTGCACGGGGTCGGGCGCGCCGAATCAGCCCCACCCCTCGGCGAGGCCGATCCTCAGGAAGCGGCGCGACGGGGCCGGGTGGCCCGGGCGGGCTGACGAGGAACCAAGGTCGGGTTGACCTTCTCCAGGACGACCTTGGCATCGATCACGCAGCGCTCGATGTCGGTGCGGCTCGGCAGGTCGTACATGACGTCGAGCAACACCTCTTCGAGGATGGCCCGCAGACCCCGGGCCCCGGTCGAGCGCAGGATGGCCTGGTCGGCGATCGCCTCGAGGGCGTCGTCGGTGATCTCGAGGGCCACGTTCTCCAACTCGAAGAACCGCTGGTACTGCTTGACCAAAGCGTTGCGCGGCTCCACCAGGATCCTCATGAGCGCGTCGCGGTCCAAGTTGTCGACCACTCCGACCACCGGTAGGCGCCCGATGAACTCGGGTATGAGCCCGAACTTGTGCAGGTCCTCGGGCATCAACTGACCGAGGAGGTTGCCGATGTCCTTGTCCTCGGATCGGCGGATGTCGGCACCGAAGCCCACACCCTTGGCCCCCGCCCGGCTCTCGATGATCTTCTCGATCCCGGCGAACGCTCCGCCGCAGATGAACAAGATGTTGGTGGTGTCGATCTGGATGAACTCCTGGTGGGGGTGCTTACGTCCCCCCTGAGGTGGCACCGAGGCGGTGGTGCCCTCCAGGATCTTCAACAACGCCTGCTGGACTCCCTCACCCGACACGTCACGGGTGATCGAGGGGTTCTCGGCCTTGCGGGCCACCTTGTCGATCTCGTCGATGTAGATGATCCCGGTCTCGGCCCGCTTGACGTCGTAATCGGCGGCCTGGATCAGCTTGAGCAGGATGTTCTCCACGTCCTCACCGACGTAACCGGCCTCGGTCAGCGCGGTGGCATCGGCGATGGCGAACGGCACGTTCAACATCCGCGCCAACGTCTGGGCGAGGAACGTCTTGCCGCAGCCGGTCGGGCCGATCAACAAGATGTTGGACTTGGCCAGCTCGACATCGTCGTGGGTCGACAAGGCCCCGACCTGGACCCGCTTGTAGTGGTTGTAGACGGCGACGGCGAGGATCTTCTTGGCGATGTCCTGGCCGATGATGTACTCGTTCAGGAACTCGTAGATCTCGCGGGGCTTGGGGAGCTCGTCGAACTGGAGGTCGGTGGTCTCCGACAACTCCTCCTCGATGATCTCGTTGCACAGGTCGATGCACTCATCGCAGATGTAGACCCCTGGTCCGGCGATGAGCTTCTTGACCTGCTTCTGCGACTTACCGCAGAAGGAGCACTTGAGAAGCTCGCCCCCGTCTCCGAACTTCGCCACAGCGATCTACCCCTTGTTCGAGACTTCAGGAAGCGGCCGTGATCGGGCCGCTCTTGTCGACGATCTCCCTGGTGGAGATCACCTCATCGATGATGCCGTACTCCTTGGCCTCTTGCGCGGACAGTACGAAGTCGCGGTCGGTGTCGCGCTTGAGCTTGTCCTTGGGCTGACCGGTGTGCTCCACCAGGATGTCCTCGAGGAGGTCCCGCATCCGCAGGATCTCGCGGGCCTGGATCTCGATGTCGGTGGCCTGCCCCGAACCGCTCCCCCACGGCTGGTGGAGAAGCACCCGGGCGTGGGGCAGGGCCAGGCGCTTGCCTGGGGTACCCGCCGCCAGCAGCACCGCCGCGGCCGAGGCCGCCTGCCCGAAGCAGATGGTGGTGATGTCGGCCTTGACGTAGCGCATCGTGTCGTAGATGGCGAACAGCGCCGTGATGTCTCCACCCGGGCTGTTGATGTAGATGTTGATGTCCTTGTCGGGGTTCTCCGACTCGAGGTGGAGGAGCTGGGCGCACACCAGGTTGGCGATGGTGTCGTCGATGGGTGTGCCCAGGAAGATGATGTTGTCCTTCAGCAGCCGCGAGTACAGGTCGAAGGCCCGCTCGCCCCGGTTGGTCTGCTCTACGACCGTGGGAACCAGGTAGTTGTAGGCCGGCTGAATGGTCACTCGGTGTCCTCCGGGGAACCGTCGTCATCGCTGGGGGGCTCGAGCAGCGTCCGGTCGATGGCGTTGCCATCCTCATCGACCAGTTCGACCTGTTCGATGAGCCAATCCATCGCTCGTTGGATCTTCATCTCCGAGCGTAGCGCCGCCATCTGGCCGGTCCGCTCGAACTCCTTGTGAACCCGGGCGGGCTTCTCCCCCGCCTGACGGGCGATCAGCTCGACCTGGGCGTCGATCTCGTCCTGGGTGACATCGAGGTCCTGTTCGACCACGATCGCCCGCAACGCCAGGTTGGCCTTGACCGCCCGGGCCGATCCGGCCCTCATCTCGTCGAGGAAGGCCTGCGGGCCACCCTCGATGGTGCCGAGGTACTGATCGGGGCTGATGCCCTGGGCCTGAAGGCGACCGAACAACTCGTCCAGACGGTGCTGCACGTCCTGATCGACCAAGACCTGGGGAGCATCTTCCTCGACCAACTCGGCCAGGGCCTCCGACGTCTTGGCCCGGACCTGGACCGCGCTCTGAGCCCGCTTGAACGGGGTCAGGCGGGCACGAAGGTCCGAACGCAGCTCGTCGAGCGTCTCGAACTCGCTGGCCTCCGCCGCGAACTCGTCATCGAGGTCGGGAAGGCTCTTCTCGCGGACCTCCGACACCGTCACCTTGAAGTCGATCGGCTCCTCACCCTCGGTGGGGTGATCGGCGGTGAACTCGAGCACCTCGTCGGCCGACGCGCCGACCAGGCGTTCGTCGAGCTCGGGCACGATGGTGCCGCTACCCACCTCGTAGAGGTAGCCGTCGGCGACCAGGCCGGGAAGCTCCTCGCCGTCGCGCGAGCCGACCACGTCGATCAGGACCGAGTCACCGTCCTGCGCGGCGCGCTCCACCGACTCGAGCTGGGCGTAGGCGTTGCGCAGTCGCTCGATCTGCTCGTCGAGCTCGCCGTCGGAGACCGCGGGGTTGTCGATCGTGACCCGCAGGGATTGGTAGCCGGCCGGGTTCACCGTCGGGCGGATCTCGACCACCGCCTCGAAGGTGAGGTGGTCGTCCTCCACCGAACTGGTGAGGTCGTAGTCGGGGGCCGCGATCACGTCCACCTCGTGCTCGATCACCGCTTCGGAGTAGAAGCGGGGGATCGAGTGCTCGATGGCGTCACCCCGAGCCGCCTCCAGGCCGATGCGGGCCTCCAGGAGCTTTCGGGGGGCCTTTCCCTGGCGGAAGCCCGGAATCCGGACCTCCCGGGCGATCCGCTTGAACGCGGCATCCACCTCTCGCTCGAATGCCTCGCTGTCGACTTCGACAGACACCTTCACCTTGTTGCCCTCGACGGGCTCGACCGTTGCCTTCATGAGGATCGGAAGTGTACCGGCGCCGCCCTCGGGGTACCGCACCGGCGGCCTCAACGCCCGGTACCAAATAGCCCTCCCCGCCGCGAGAACTAGTTTCAGTGCCCGTGGCACCCCTGGCCGGTTCTGTCATCGCCGCCGCGGTCCTGCTCGTGGTATCGGGGGTCCTCAAGGTGACCAACCCTGGACCTGCCGCCCGTTCGCTGGCCAGTGCCCGGGGGCCGTCGAGCACCACCCTCGCCCGGTTGATCGGGGTGGGTGAGATTGTGGTCGGGACCTCGACTCTCGTAATCGGCGGAACGCTCCTTACCGGGGTCCTCGCCCTCGCCTATCTCGGGTTCGCCGCCTTTGCCTTCCGGCTCATGCGGGTGGATCCCCAAGCCAATTGCGGGTGCTTCGGCTCGTCGAGATCCGCGGTGGGCGCGACCCACGTCGCCGTGAACACCGTGGTGGCGGTTGCGGTTTCCTCCACCCTCTGGTCACCGGTGGAAGGGGTGTCCGACGTGGTGGCGAACAGCCCGGCCCGAGGGCTTCCGCTCCTGGCGATGTCGGCGGTCCTCGCCGCCGCCATGGCTCTCCTGTTGTCGGGTCGGCTGGGCCGACCGGGGGCCTCAGTCCGAGGTGACGACGGTCGGCCGGGCTGAGTTCCATCCCGCTGCCCCGACCGGGTACGGTTCGGCGTCCCGCGGGTGTAGCTCAATGGCTAGAGCTTCAGCCTTCCAAGCTGAAGATGCGGGTTCGATTCCCGTCACCCGCTCCAATCTCCCGCCTTAGACGCCTAGCGGATAGGTCCAGTCCTCGAGGCTGCGAGGGTGACCAGACCGAGGCTTCGCCTCGGTTTAACCATGCCGTGCTCATGGGTCGGCTCGCCTATCAACTCGCCTCCTTAGGCGCCTAGCGGATAGGTCCAGTCCTCGTTGCTGCGAGGGTGACCAGACCGAGGCTTCGCCTCGGTTTAACCATGCCGTGCTCATGGGTCGGCTCGCCTATCAGCTCGCCTCCTCAGCGGGCCGCGATGTAGAGGC
>JAGQSO010000009.1 GCA_020439505.1 Acidimicrobiales bacterium | reverse complement strand
CCTTCAGCTTCGGCGCCATCGGCGTCCACTGCTACGTAGCCGATTCGGGCGGTGCCTACGAAGTCCCGGGGGGGGCTGGAACGACACCCGACCGTCGCCTCCCAGCCCGACCGCGCCGCCCACCAGCGAGCGGCCATCCGCCGACGCCAACGTCGCCGTGGGGCTGACGGACCGCACCACCGGGCGGCCGTCCTCGACGTCGGTATCGTTGGCCGCAGGGTCGAGCGTGATCGCGTCGTCCTCTGCCACCGACGCCTCGTCGGGCCGGGTCTCCGGGAAGTCGTTGACCGGCTCGATCATGACGTCGAGCGACGACGTGGCACAGCGCTCCTCCCAACAGGCCTCGTAACGACCGGACATGCGACCGTTGACGTCGGGGTCGGGCATCAGCCGGAGGTCGTCGCCGGAACCTCGAACAGTGGCCCCTTCCGGGGGCAAGGTGACCCGCCAGCCGACCACGTCGTCAGGAAGGCTCGCCGGCCGTCCGATCATCAGCTCGGTGTCCTCGACCCCGGTGAACGCGATGGGGACGATCACGGCCGACGGAGCAGCCATCTCGGTGGCGGCCGGTGGTGCCTCGGTCCCGGCCCAGCCGCCCAGGATCGATGCGGCCATGGCCAGCCCGACCGACACGCCGGTTGCCAGGCCGGGACCAATTGGCACACCCGCCAGCCACGGCAGTTGGGCCAGCCAAGACAACGGTCCCATGACCAGACGCAGGCGCCCGATGGAGATGCCGAGGAAGGCCCGGACCACGACGGGGTCGAACTGGGTGCCCGCACAGCGAACGAGCTCTGCCCGGGCCTCCTCCGCAGGCATGGCCTTCTTGTATGACCGCACCGATGTCATGACGTCGAAGGCGTCGGCGACGGCCACGATCTTGCCGGCGAGACTGATCTGAGAGCCGTCCAGCCCGAACGGGTAGCCCGCGCCGTCCATCCGCTCATGGTGCTGGCTGGCCGCATCGGCCCATTCACCCAACCAGGGGCGCAGCGGCTCTACCAGCCGATGCCCAGCGGCGGGGTGCTGCTGAAGGATCTTCCATTCCTTCTCGTCGGGCCGCCCCTTCTTGTTCAAGATCTCAGGCGGCACCGTGATCTTGCCGATGTCATGAACAAGGCCAGCCCAGTGCAGCTTGTCAAGGTCCTCCTGCGGGAGTCCCATTTCCTCGCCGATCATCAGGGAGTAGGCACGGACTCGCTCGGTGTGACCGCGGGTCAGCCGGTCGTGGTCGTTGAGCGCGGAGGCCAGGGCGAGGAGCTTCTCGGCCGCCTCCTGGTGACCGTCGACGCTGGAGGGCAGGGCTCCCTCGTCCATGTCCCGCTGGAGCTGGCGCAGCGTGTTGGTGCGCAGCGCCGCCTTGAACTTCGATGGCGCCTGGTCGGGGAACGCCAGCGACATGCGGAGGTAGGTCTCGAGCGGCAACAGGCGCCGCATGAGGCGCTCCACCGCCACCAAGACCACCGACGCTGCCGCGGTCAAGCCGACCCACCAGGCGGCGGTCCCCAGCAGGTCCGAGGGCCTGGTCACCACGCGGCTGACCATCGCAACGAAAGCGACCGACACGACGATCGGGAACACGAACGAGAACACCCGAACGGCCGTCGCAGCACGCGCGTTGGGCTGCCACCGGTCCTGGCGCGGTGGCGCCTTTGTCGGCTGAACCGTGTTCATGCGCGGAACATCGGTCAGCCCTAGGCCGGTTCCAAGGGATTCAGACACGAATGCGCCAAATGAACCAGTGCGGATCACCCATACGGGGTGCACTCGTCGATCCGCCCAACCCTCGACCTCGGGTTGAACGAGAGGGTTGGGCCATCGGTGCTGAGCGCAAGGACCTACCCCCGAGGAACAGAGCATGCACGACTGGTTGAGCCCCATCACCCGAGGCTGGTGAGGGCCGGGCCGATGGGCAGGTCCGGGCCCTCCCCGAGGATGGCCAACCCGCCGGTGCGACACAGGTGATCGATGCAAGATCGGGCGAATTCGGCCCCCGAGATCGACCGATCCGGACGCTTTCGCACACGCGATCCGTGCCGAGATCGGACAAATCCGTGCCGTGCACCTCCCCCGCCTACCCGCTGACCAGGCCTTTCGAGGTTTCGCGCCGGCCCCACGAGGGCGGGGCCGGAACGAAACGTTGCGCGAAACCTCGAACCTCGAGCCGATCCGGCGATGAGGAGCATCGTACGAGGCAGCGGTCGAGTGATCGGGCGTCGATCTCGGCCGGCTCCGCTTGAGACCCGGCGTTCCCGCCGGTCCCAGACGCGTCGAAGCCGCCAGGTTGGGCGGTAGGGGTGGCTTCAGGCCGCAGCGGGGAACGGCGGGTCTGCGCTGCGCCGTCGG
>JAGQSO010000075.1 GCA_020439505.1 Acidimicrobiales bacterium | reverse complement strand
TCGTCGATCGGCAGGGGGTGCGACAACAGGTACCCCTGAACCAGGCTGACCCCGAGGTCGACCAGGACGGCCAGTTCGGCCTCGTCCTCCACGCCCTCGGCCACGATGGACATCCCGAGGCGGTGGGCGAGCGAGATGATCGTCTCCGCGATCACCCTGGTGTCGGTCTGGCTGAGCAAGGCCCGGGTGTAGCTGTTGTCGAGCTTGAGCCCGTCGACCGGGTAGCGGCGTAGGTAGGCGATCGAGGAGTAACCGGTACCGAAGTCGTCGAGAACGAGAGAGACACCGGCGTCGCGCAGGAGGCGGAGCGATCCTTCCACCTCATCGGACGTGTCGATGAGGACCGACTCGGTGATCTCCAGTGCGAGCCGTTCGGGGTCGAAGCCGTGCTCGGACAAGGTCTCCAAGGTTCGGGCGGCGAAATCGGGCTCGAGGAGTTCGCGGCCCGACACGTTGACGGCGACACGGGGCGGGGGAGTGGATAGGTCGCCGGAGCGGTCCGCCGATGCAAGGTGTTGGTCGACGCGGGCCAGGTGTTGCAGTGACAGGTCCATGACCCGCTTGCCGAGCGGGATGATCAGCCCCGACTCTTCGGCGGTGGGTACGAACTCGGCCGGAGACACCACCCCCCACCGAGCCAGTGCTTCGAAGCCGATGATCCTGCGGTCGGGAACCTGCACCACCGGTTGGAGATGGACGTCGATCTCGTCGTTGGCGATGGCGCTCTGGAGCGCGGTCTCCATGACGAATCGCCGGGTGATCGACTCCCGCTGACCGAAATCGAAGCGTGACACCCGCCCGCGGCCGCGTCTCTTGGCGTCGTACATGGCGGTATCGGCATCGGTGATCAGCTTCTCGGGATCGAGGTCTTCGATCTGGGTCCACACCACGCCCAAACTGGCCGAAACCCGACGCGAGATCTCGGGTACCTGAATGCCTCGTACCGACTCCAGCAGGGTCTCGGCGAAGACGACGGCCTGATCCACGCCTCCGAGATCGGGGTGGATGACCACGAACTCGTCCCCGCCGAAGCGGGTGACGGTGCCGTGGCCGGCCACCGAGCGCAGGGCGTCGGCGGTGGCCATCAGAAGCTTGTCTCCGGCTCCGTGGCCCAGCCCGTCGTTGACGACCTTGAGGTGGTCGAGATCGAGGAAGCACACGGTCATGTCGCGGGCCTCGGATGCCTGGAGCAGCTCCACGAGGCCCAGCCGGTTGGGGAGTGAGGTCAACGGATCGAGGCGGGCCAGTTGGCGCAACTCCTGGGCGTGACTGCGCTCAGCCGTGACGTCGCGGAGGATGACCCCGAAGTAGATGTCATCCGCCCCGTCGAGCACCGGGGTGACGGTGCCGGCCATGGTGTGGACCGTCCCGTCGCGGAAGGTCACGTCAATGTCGCCCTGCCAGCGTTCGAGCCGTTCGATCATGGGGCGGATCACCGATTCGGACAGTTCCCTCATCGCGGGGTTCATGAGGTCGGCGATGGGGACGCCGGTTCTGAGGTCGTCCAGGTGGCGTTCGGCGGTCCGGTTCCAATAGACGAGTCCGGTGTCGGCTCGTCCCATGAGCACGATGTCGTCCACCTCGTCGAGCACCCGGACGAGGCGCTCGTGGGCTCGACTGCTGGCGACTCCGAGCTGTTCGACCCTCACCTGCTCGTCGACGTCGAGCAGTTCGGTCACCACCGCCCGCACCGTCGGGTCGGCGAGCGCGTTCCAGTTGACGTACTCGAACCACCGCCAGGAGCCGTCGACATGTTGGATTCGGACCCGACCGGGCCGGGGCAT
>JAGQSO010000074.1 GCA_020439505.1 Acidimicrobiales bacterium | reverse complement strand
TGGGTTCGGGCATGGTGAGCACTTCCTCGATGATCGACTCAGGTTCCGTCTCGCCCCCCGAACGGAACCGGGGCCCTTACCGAGCGTAGTGGGTCTACCTTACCCACCACTCTCCGCGTTGTCACCCACCTGCTTGCTCAGCCCAGAACCGTTCGCGCGGTTGCGAGCTTGCGAGCCACTGCGCAAACGCCGTCGTGCCGCCGCAACGAAGTGAGGACCGGGCTCGACGGAACCAGAAATCGTCCGCCGAAGGCGGGCCACGAGAACCGGACAGCGAGCAGCGTCGATGACTCCCAAGCCATGAAAAGTCGCCCCGCTACGGCACCAGCCGACGGGGGAAGTTCGCCAGCGCAGCCAGAGTGATCACTCCGAGGCTTCGCCTCCGGGTGATCCGTGATACCGAAGTGGGTATGCCGTCGACGGACATGCCCCTGGTTCCCGACCATCCCTCCCGTGGTGACCGCCTAGCACTGGAGATCGATGGTCGCCGGCTCACCTACCACGAGCTGTGCGGCGTGGTGCGGGCCACCGCTCACGCCATGGCGGTTGCGCTAGGTCTCCCGTCCACGCCCCCACCCGACCAGAGCCCGGAGGACCGATCCGAGGATCATGAGCCAGCCGGCCAACGACCACCGACGATCGTCGCCGTCCCGGCGGTGGCCGAGCTGGAGACGGTCGTCGCCATCCTGGCGGCGCTACGGGTCGGGATTCCGGTGGCCCCACTGAACCCCTCCGCCGGAGTCGCCGAGTTGGCCCACGTCGTCGACGACTGCCGACCCGCCCTCGTGGCCTGTGGCCCGAACCTGGTCCTGCCCGACGGCATTGCCGACCTCGAACGGCTCGACGTCCACCTCACCGGTCCCACCTCACAACCCGACGACGCCCGGTCGCTCCCACCGACTCCGGCCCCCGGCGACCCCGCCCTGGTCGTCTACACATCGGGCACCACCGGAGCGCCCAAGGGAGTTCTGCTCTCCCATGGAGCCCTGGCCCACGACCTCGACTCACTGGCGCTCGCCTGGCGATTGAGCCCCGACGACGTCCTGGTCCAGTCCCTTCCCCTCTTCCACGTCCACGGCCTGGTGCTCGGGATCCTCGGCCCCCTCCGCTTGGGCGCGACGGTGCGTCACCTCGGCCGGTTCGACGCCCGGACAACCATCGAGACCTTCGACGACGGTGCCACCGTCCTCTACGGCGTGCCCACCATGTACCACCGCCTAGCCGACACCGTCAGCGCCGACGGGACCCTCGCTCGGACCCTGGGTCGGGCTCGGCTGTTGGTGTCGGGTTCGGCGGGACTGCCCTCCCACGACCGGGACCGGATCGCCACCGCCACGGAGTTGACCGTCCTGGAGCGATACGGGATGAGCGAGACCCTCATCACCTGCGCCATGACCGTGGACGGGGGCGGTGCTCCGGGCACGGTCGGGCCGCCCCTGCCCGGTGTGGACCTTCGGATCGTCACCGATCACGGCGATCCCGTTGCCGTCACCGACCTGGAGACGGTCGGCGAGATCGAGGTGCGTGGTCCCACCTTGTTCGACGGCTATCTCGGACAACCCGAGGCGACCACCGCGGCGTTCACCCCTGACGGGTACTTCCGGACCGGTGACCTGGCGACGTGGGGCGTCGACGGCGCGGTGGTCATCGCCGGGCGTCGGTCGGTAGACCTGATCAAGACCGGCGGCTACCGGGTCGGAGCGGGCGAGGTCGAGAACTC
>JAGQSO010000073.1 GCA_020439505.1 Acidimicrobiales bacterium | reverse complement strand
CGCTTCGTGGTCGACCGTCGTGCCCGGGTGCACGCCCGCCGGGCCGGTATGGGAGCGCGTTGATGAATCTCGATGTGGACTTCCTCCAGCCCCAGCGTCTCTGGCTGCTGCTGGGCGTGTTGGCCCTGGTCGTCTCTTACGTCGCCATGCAGATGCGGCGGAGCAGCTACGCGGTGCGTTTCACGAACCTTGCGTTGCTGGACAAGGTCGCGCCTCGCCGTCCCGGTTGGCGACGGCATCTGCCGGCGCTGTTGATGGTGACGGCGCTGGCCGCGATGGTGGGCGCCTTCGCCCAGCCGGGACGGATGACCCGGGTTCCCCGCGAGCGCGCCACGATCATGGTGGCCATCGACACCTCGCTGTCGATGAAGGCAACCGATGTCGAACCCAACCGCTTGGAGGCGGCCCAGGTGGCGGCCCATTCGTTCATCGACGGCCTCCCCGAGCGCCTGAACGTCGGGCTGGTTACCTTCAACGGAATCGCCAAGGTGGCGGTACCTCCCACCCGCAACCGCGAGGAACTTCACGCCGCGGTGGACCAGCTCCGCCTCGGCGAGCGCACCGCCATCGGTGAGGCGATCTTCGCTTCCCTCGACGCCCTGGGGGTCGACACCACCGATCCGTCGGTCGGTACCTCCGACTCGGAGACCTCTACCGACAAGGAGGAGGTTCCGGCCCGGATCGTGTTGATGAGCGATGGGTCTACCACTGTTGGCCGCCCCGACGCCCAGGCCGCCGCGGCCGCCAAGCGGGCCGGGGTACCGGTGTACACCATCGCCTTCGGAACCCCGTACGGGACCATCGACCTGCCCGGACAGGAGGGCCCGATCTCGGTGGCGGTCAACCCCGAGGCCCTGGCCGCCATAGCCAACGCCACCGACGGCAAGGCGTTCACCGCCGAGACCGGCGCCCAACTCGAGCAGGTCTACAGCGACATCGGTTCCTCGATCGGATACACCACCGAACACCGCGACATCACCACCACCTTCGTCGGGGTTTCGCTGGTGCTGCTCTTCGGGGCCGCCATCGGATCCCAGCTCTGGTTCAGCCGCCTGCCCTGAGACCGCCGCCCGGGGGCGTAGATAGGGAGCACTCACGAAGAGTACGATGGTCGCTACTCAACGAGTCCGGATCAGGGGGTCCCGATGGAACACGCCAGCTCGAACCTGCGTCGCCTTCTCGCCGCCGTGGCCATCACCGCTGGCGCGTGGTTGGTCGCCCCCTCACCTGCCGCTCATGCGGCCCCGGCCCAGGTGATGACCGAGTACGGCGCCACGCTCGAGGCCGGCGCCAAGGCGGCCGACGCCGGAAAGGCCGCGGGGTCAGGGGCCAAGAGCACCGGTGACAAGATCGGCGACATCGTCGATGAGGCCAAGAAGAACACGCCGCTGCTCATCATCGGTGGCGGCCTGTTGGCGGTGGCCGGCCTCTGGAAGGTCGTCACCCGCTGACCTCGGGGTTCCGTTCCTGATACCCGGCGAGGTCAGGCGCCCGTCGTCTTCTCGCTGACGACCTTGCTCGATCCACCCGGTTGCATGGTCACCCCGTAGAGGCAGTCGGCGGCCTCCATGGTGCGCTTCTGGTGCGACACGATGATGAGCTGGGCGTCGTTTCGGAACTCCTGCACCAGACCCAGGAACCGTGAGAGGTTGACGTCGTCGAGGGCCGCCTCGACCTCGTCCATCACGTAGAAGGGACTGGGCCGGGCCCGAAACACCGCGAACAGGTAGGCCAGGGCGGTCAGTGACCGCTCGCCACCGGACAGGAGCGACAGCTTGCGCACGTTCTTGCCCGATGGTCGGGCCTCGACCTCGATACCGGTGGTGAGCAGGTCGGCAGGATCGGTGAGCTTCAAGCGACCTTTGCCGCCGGGGAACAGCATCTCGAACAGCTCGGTGTAGTTCTGCGATACCTCGGCAAAGGCGGAGGCGAACACGCTGACGATCTCGGCGTCGATGGCCCGGATGACCTTCGTCAGGTCACGCCTGGTGGTCCGCACGTCCTCCAGTTGGGATTCCACGAACTGGTGACGTTCCTGCATGGCCTGGAACTCCTCCAGGGCCAGCGGATTGATCGGGCCCATCAGGCGCAGGTCACGCTCCAGCTCTCTGACCCGCGCCCCGGGCGCCACCCCTTCGGCCAGCTCGGGCCGGGGGGCGGCCATGGCGGTATCGGGTTCAGTGTCGAGGTCTCGTCGCAGCGTCTCAACCGCGCTCTCGAGCTTCATGGTGATCGACGCTTCATCGATCTCGCCGCGCTGGGCCAGCTCGCGCACCTCCCCCAGGGATTTCTCGGCCTCGGACCGTTCGCGGCGCAGCGTCTCCAGCTTGGAGGTGACCGCCCGGTTGGCCTCGGCCTGCTGGCGACGCTGCTCACGCAGGCCGACCAGTTCGGACTCGATCACCTCGCTGCGCCGGTTCACGAACCCGATGAGCGCGTCGGTGGCGGCACCACGACGATCCAGTTCCACCCGACGTTCCTCGGCCTGGGCACGCTCGGACTCGTGGCGGGAGAGGCGGGCCTCGATCTCGGCCAGCCTGGACTCGAGGTTTTGGCGACGTTGGGCGAGACGGGCCGACTCGACATCGATCTGGCCTCGACGCGACGTCAGTGACCTCGAACGTTCATCGATCCTGGCCCGGGCCTCGTCCATGGCTCGGCCCTGTTCGGCAACCGCCGCTTCCTCGGCCTCCAACGCCGGGAGCCGGGCGCTCAGTTCCTCGATCCGGGCCGCCTCGCGACGGGACCGTTCCTCGAGTTCGGCCAGCTGACCCGACAGAGTGTCGAGTTCGGCGTCGACGTCGCCGCGGTCGCGGTTCACCCGGGCCAGCGCCTCCTGATCGGCCTTTCGCTGGGCGGCGACGCGGGCCAGTTCCCGGGACTGATCCGATTCTGACTGGCGGGCCTGCTTCAAGGTGCTCCGACAGGCTTCGACGGCCATTCCTGCGATGTCGGCTGCCTCCGCCGCGCCGGCGGCGTGAGCCCGGGCTTCTTCGAGCGCGGCCCCGGTTGCTCCGGTTCCACTCGAGCCAAGGCGCCAACCCCCCGGACCGAACCGGTCTCCCGAACGGGTCACCACCACCGCTCCGGGATGGGTGAGTGAGGTGTCGACGGCTTGGGTCCAGTCGTCAGCCAACACAGCCGATCCGACCAACACGTCGAGGAGCTCGTCCACGCCGGGCCGGATGCCCCGCACGTGGGAGCGCAGCGCCGCCAACCCCGGCAGTGCAGTTCCCCCCGAACGCGCCGCCCCGAGGGCGACCACTGCGCCGGTGGTCTCACCGGCGCGCAAGGCGGCCAGGGCCCGGCGGCCGGCATCGACGGACGCGACGACCACCGCCGAGATTGCTTCGCCTGCCGCCGCCTCGAAGGCGTCCTCGAAGCCGGGATCGATCTCGACCACGTCGAGCAGGGTGCCCACCACCCCGTCCACCTCGGCCAGCCGCTCCGCTCCCGCCCTCGCCCGCGCCTGATCCAGGGCATCGGCCAGGGCATCGGCGCGGGCGGACCAGCGGTGCCGGTCGGCCTCGGCCTGGCGGGCGGCCTGTTCGGCTGACTCCAGAGCGCCCTCGGCCTCGACCCGATCAGCCTCGGCCCGGGCGACCGTCTCAGCGGTGACGGTTGATCCGGCGACACCGACAGCACCGCTGCCGTCACCTGTGTCACCGAGGGCACCGTCGGCCGAGTTGACGTCCAGGCGGTGCGCCTCGGCTCTCAGCCGCTCCCGGCGCTGTTCCAGTGACTCCTGTCGCCCGCGGGCCCGGCGAAGCTCGGTCTCGTTACGTTCGACCCCGGCCCGAACCGCGGCCAGCTCGCCGCGAACTTCGGCCGCAGCGCCGGTCACCACCGGTGCCCCGTCGGACCACTCCCGGGCGAATGCCTCGCGCTCCATGACCAGATCGGCCTCGGCGGAGCGCAGCTCAGACACGGTCGGCTCGAGCTCGGCCACCAACCGAGCCACGTCGACCATCTCGTCGTTCACCTTGGCCGCCTCGGCCTCGAGGGACGACACGACGTCCTTGTCGACCGAGACGTTGCGGTCCCTGTCGATGCCACGGCGACGTTCGGCCAGCACCGCCTCCAGCCCTCGGGCCCGCTCCCTCAACGCCTCGAACCGGGCCAGGGCATCACCGAGGTGACCACCGCCCATCGCCCCGAGCTGCGCCTCGGTGGCCATCACCTCGGTGTCGAGTTGGCGTAGGCGAACCCGCAGGTTGCGCTCCACGACCTCGCGGTCGGCCCGAGCGGCGTGGTTGGCGGTCAACGCGCTTCGCAGGCGGGTCAGCTCCTGACCGGCCAAGAAGATGCGAAGCGCGGTCAACTCGGCCACCACGTCTCCGTGACGGCGTGCCGCGTCGGCCTGCTTCTCCAAGGGACGGACCTGGCGGCGGATCTCGCGGAGCAGGTCTTGCAGGCGGGTGAGGCTGGCCTCGGTGTTGGCCAGCCTCCGCTCTGCCTTCTCCTTGCGCCGCCGGAACTTGAGTACACCTGCCGCCTCTTCGATTATCAGGCGCCGGTCCTCGGGCCGAGCGTTGAGCACCGCGTCGATCTGGCCCTGGCTGATGATGACGTGCTGTTGGCGGCCGACGCCCGAGTCGCTGAGCAGTTCTTGGATGTCGAGCAGACGGCAGGGGACACCGTTGATCGAGTACTCGCTGTCACCGGTGCGGAACAGGGTGCGGGTGATCGTCACCTCGGTGAACTCGATCGGAAGAGCCCCGGCGCTGTTGTCGATGGTGAGCGACACCTCGGCCCGGCCCAGGGCCGGGCGTTTCTGGGTTCCGGCGAAGATGACGTCGTCCATCTTCTGGGACCGCACGGCGCTCGGGGCCTGGGCGCCCAGCACCCAGCCGATGGCGTCGACGACGTTGGACTTGCCGCTGCCGTTGGGACCGACGACGACGGTCACGCCGGGCTCCATCACCAAGGTGGTGGCGTCGGCGAAGGATTTGAAGCCCTTGATTGACAGTGAACGCAAAAACACGGGGATGCTCCGAGAGGCCGACCGTCAGGTCAGACCTGGCACGACTCGCAGAGGTAGACGGTGCGACCCGTCAACTTGATCTTCGAGACCACGCCCCGGCAACGCTGGCAGGCCAGTCCGTCACGCTCGTAGACCTGAAGTTGAGCGGTCCACCCACCCGGCTGACCGGCCAGGTCGCAGTACTGACCGTCAGAGGTGGTGACGCCTCGGTGCTTGGCCCCCTCGTGCAGCGTTTCCACCACCGCACGGAAGAACCTTCGGATCTCCTGGGTCGACATCGAGGAAACCTCGCGGTCGGGGCGCAGGCCCGACGCGTGGAGGATCTCATCGGCATAGACCGGGCCGATGCCCGCCACCAGTGAGCGGTCGACCAACAGGTTGCGGAGCTTGACGTCGCGGTGGCGCAGCATCTTCTCGCCGAACGCGGTCCACGACACCGGTTCGTCCAGCACGTCGAAACCCAACTCGGCCAGTTCGGGTACCGCGGTGGTGAGCTCGTCGTAGGCCACCACGAACATCTCGGCCTTGCCGGTGGTGTCGAGAAGGCGGAGCTGGCCGCCTTGGGTGAAGGTGATGACGGCCTTGGTCGGCTTCTCGACCACATCCTTGGCGGCGTTGCGCCGGAGCTGGCCACCGTCGTGGATGTCGATCACCAGGGCGTCACCGGTGTCGAGCTTGGCCACCAGCAGCAGGTCCTTGCGCTGAACGCTGCCGACCTTGGTCCCTTCGAGAAGGGAGGCGAACTGCTTCTTGTTGGTGTGGCGGGGGATCAGCCCCGAACCGGGTACCTCCACGGTCTTGATCCGCTTGCCGCCGATCTCGCGGTCGAGGTCACGCCGCAGGGTTTCCATCTCGGGCTGCTCAGCCATCGGTTCTCTCTCCTAGGGGATCTGTCTGCCCGTTGTGGGGGCGGAGCCGTAGCCACGCCTGCTGGGCGGCCTCCTGCTCGGCGGTCTTCTTCGATCGTCCGAAACCGGTGCCTATCGGTTCGCCGTCGAGCAATACCTCGGCCTCGAACGTCTTGTCGTGCTCGGGGCCCTGCTCGGTCATCCGGTACGCGAGACGGCCCTGATGGGTCTGGGCCACCAGTTCGTGGAGCCGGCTCTTGAAGTCCTGGGCTCCGTCGGCATCGAGGCGGGGAGCGACCAGCCGCCCCACCAGGGATTCCGCCTCGGCCATGCCGCCGTCGAGGTACACGGCGCCGATGATGGCCTCCATGGCGTCGGCCAGGATCGACTGGCGTTCACGCCCGCCGGTCGCCGCCTCTCCCTTGCCCAAGAGCAGAACCGGCCCGACCCCCAGTTCGGCGGCCATCTCCGCCAAGGCCGGTGAACACACCACCGATGCCCGGACCCGCGAGAGGTGACCCTCGGAGGCGTCGGGGATGCGGGCGTAGATGTCGGCGGTGACCACCAGACCGAGTACGGCGTCACCGAGAAACTCGAGCCGTTCGTTGCTCGAGAACCCCGAATGCTCGGCGCACCACGACCGGTGGGTCAGGGCCCGACCCAACAGCGTCGAGTCGGTGAACCGGTATTCGAGCCGGTCCAGGAAGGACTCCAGGGCCTTGGCCGGGATCGGGTAGTCGAGTTGGGGCGCGGTGCGCGAAACCGTCACCGATGGAGCTCCGTCGGTGTCGGTCCCAGGTGGCGTGCCGGCCCGGCGGGCACGGCTACTTGCCGTCCAGCTTCTCGAAGACGTAGTCGACGGCGTCGCGGACGGTCTTGAGGTCTTCGAGGTCCTCGTCTTCGATGCGGAAACCCACCGAGCGCTCGCCCAGTTCTTCTTCGAGCTCCTCGACCAGCTCGATCAAGGCCAGCGAGTCGGCGCCCAGGTCATCGCTGAAGGAGTCGCCCTCTCCGATGCCGCCGGGTTCGATCTCCAAGATGTCGGCCAGGCGGTCGCGCACCAGCTCGAACACCTCCTGGCGGCTCATGGGTGACTGCTCGACATGGGTCTCGGCGGGCACGTGCTTCTCCTGTTGGTGATGCTGCATCAGGGCCGGGAGCACTGTAGCCGAGGGTAAACTTTGTGCGCTCGTGAAGGCGGCCTTGATGTCACGACGGCCCCTTTCGGCCGCTTTGTCGAGCCGGTCTCGACCCGGCAACGCCGCAGGGACCGGTCCAGTGGGCATGATGGGCCAGGGAAGACGAGCCTCGGGCGAGTCGATCCGCCACCACGACCGGCCCGACCGGGCAGCCCGCCCCGATCAGGCCACCGGAATGCGACCATCGCCCAAACCTCACCGACCCAGCTCCGTCGACGAGGTGGAGGACCCGACCAGATGCCCGACGCCAACGAACCCGACCACAACCAGGAACCGGCCAGCGAGCCAGAGTCGGTAGCGGTCGGGCCCGCCGAAACCCCCGGCGCCAAGATCAGCCGGGAGAAGGCGCGCGAGCAGGCCCGCGAGCAGGCAGAGCTCGAGCGCGCCGAGAAGGAGGCGAGGGCCCTGCGTGCCGCGCAGGAGCTGGCCAGGGCCGACGCCGAACGTCTGTTGGGCGGACCCGGGCTCATCGCCCCCGACCCTCCGATCCCCCCCGATGAGCTCGAGGCCGGTTGGTCCCCGACCGTGGTGGCGGCCCTGCGCGACCTTCGCTCGGACCTCGATTCCCATCGGGTCGGACTGGCCATCAGCGGCGGCGGCTCGCTGGGCAGCTTCGAGGCCGGTGCGCTGCGCTTCCTCTACGACCACACCAAGGTTCGACCGGTGGCGATCAGCGGCAACTCGGCCGGCGCCCTCAACGCCGCCAAGCTCGCCGAAGGAGACGGTGAGGGCGAACGCCCCATCGACGAGGTCGAGCGGATCTGGCGTTCGATGCGCATCAACTCCGACATGTGGGAGCCCGAGCCATGGCTGATGCGCCTCCAGGCTTCGGCGTCATGGGCGGCCGAGCTCCGGGAGCAGGTGAGCGATTCGGACAGCGCGGCCAGCGCGGTGCGGGTGGCGGTCCGGGTGGTGGGCAGCCTGGTGCGCCGCCCTCCCGAGACCGACGGAACCCTCGAGGCGATTCGGGATTCGTTGAGGGCCCAGTCGCTGCTGTCGCTGGCTCCCATCGCGGAGCTGGTGCGACGGGAGTTGCGGCCCGACCGGGTGCGCTCCTCAGGAATCGCGCTCCGGATGGGCACGGTGTCGCTGGAGGCGGGTGAGCTCCGCTATGTGACCGAGACCGGCCAACTGGTCGACCGCCACGACCGACCGGTGGATCAGCCGCCGGTGGACCTTGCCTCGGGCGTGCTGGCGTCGGCCTCGATCCCACTGGCCTTTCCTCCGGTGGTCCTCAACGACGAGTACTACGTCGACGGCGGAGCCCGGGAGATCCTGCCCCTCGAACTGCTCGTCGAGCGCATGGGGGTGCAGCGGGTGATCGCAGTATCGGCGAGCTCGGCCTCCATCAAGCGGGCCCCGTCGTTCGCTGATCGCAACATGATCGACATCCTCCGTCGCGTCAGCGCCGAGATCGGCCCCAACGAGACCCTCCGCAAGGAATTGGATCCGCCCGGCGGCTGGCGGCCCGAGGTGCGCTTGGTGGTCCCCCACTTCAACGTGCACGACTCGATGACCATCGACCCCGCGTTGATCGCCATCTCCCTCGACCACGGCTACCTGAGGGCCGCCGACGTCCTCCTGCGCCTGGGCCCCGACGCCGCGGACCTGACCGACCGCATCACCCGGATCCGGGTGGAGCTGCGCCACCTGGCCGGCCCGGTACCCACCATCTTCGACACCACTCTCGGCCTGGCTCGCCTCCAGTTCGAGGAACCAGCCGAGACCGTCGGCACCGCCGACCGCCCTGGAAATGGCAACGGCGACAGCCCTGCGAGCCTGACGGCTGACCAGGCCGAGCCCACCGAGCCGGCGACGCCCGACCCGTCAGAGCCCGACGAGTCGATGGCCCAACGAGCCGCCGACTCGGTGGTCAAGGCGGCAAAGGACCTGACCGCCAGCGGCAAGGCCCGCCTGGCCAGCTTCATCGCCCGCGAGGAACAGGAGTGGAGGGAAGGCCACGACGGGCAGGGACACATCCCCACCGGGAAAGACACCCCGGGCACCGGCACCGTCGAGGGCGCCACTCCCGAGGATGGCCGGCCCGCACCAACCTCGATCCCCCCCGACATCGCACCGGTGACCCCGCTGGAGGCGGTGGAGCGGGCCGCCGAGGTTCCTCTGGCCGAAGCCGCCGCCAACCTGGCCCGTCAAGCCCAGGCCCGCGCCGATCAGGCCGAGAAGACCCGACTGGAAGCCAACGCCATCGAGATCGGCAACCTCACCGCCGAACTACGGGACCTGGTCGAACGCCGCCTGGCCCTCGGCTACCCGCTCCCTCCCACCCTGGTCTCCTGGCTCGCCGAAACCTGACCCCGCGGCCGAATCGACATCCCTCGATCGAGCGGCGACCGCAGCCCCCATCCCAGCGGCACCGAACGCGATCCGGGCTCACCGCGCTCAGCACTACGGTCTGATGCACCAGATCTCCAGCCCCATCGGAGTTCGGGGACTTCCATCCGCCTGGAAACCGCTCGACACGGGAGCACGCAAGTTGTCTGGACACGTCGAATCCGGCCCTTCAATCCACCACCGCCCGGTGAGG
>JAGQSO010000072.1 GCA_020439505.1 Acidimicrobiales bacterium | reverse complement strand
GCCTCCTCGGTTCACCAGAGCGGATCGCCCGTGAGATCCGCTCCGAGATCCACGACACCGAGGGGCTCACGTGCTCGGTCGGTGTGGCACGGCTGAAGTTCCTGGCCAAGCTGGCCTCCCAGGCGGCGAAACCCCGGGCCTCACCCGGTGGTCCGCGGTTCGGTCCCGGCGTGGTGGTGGTCGAGCCGGACCGTGAGAGAGATTTCCTGCATCCCATGGCGGTGCAGGCGCTGTGGGGTGTGGGGCCGGCGACGCTCGGCCGCCTCGAACGCCTCGGGATCGCCACGGTGGGCCAGTTGGCCGAGACCCCGCTCACCGCCCTGGTCACCGCGCTAGGTCAGGCTTCGGGACGACATCTTCACGCCCTGGCCAACCTGGTCGACCCTCGTTCGGTGGTGCCCGGCCAGGCCGTCAAGTCGGTCAGCCACGAGGAGACGTTCCCCCGCGATCTGACCGACGTGGAGACGGTGCGGGTGGAGCTGACGAGGTTGGCTGACGCGGTGGCGTCGCGGTTGCGGGCATCTGGCACGGTGGGCCGAACCATCGGGATCAAGGTTCGCTACGGCGACTTCCACACCGTCAGCCGCTCCTCGAGCCTCACCGAAGCGACCGACGCGACCCACGAGATCACCCGGGTGGCCCGTTCGCTGCTCGACGGAATCGATATCGGCCCCGGAGTTCGACTGTTGGGGGTGAGCGTGTCCCAACTCGGAACCGGAGCGACACGTCAGCTCTCCTTCGATGAATTGCTCGCCGAGCCTTCGGGGGGTGCGGGAGGTGCGGGTCCGGCCCGACAAAGCCAGATGGAGGCCGCCGTGGACGAGGTGAGGGCCCGATTCGGATCGCGGGCGGTTGGGCCGGCCAGCCTCATCGGTCCCGACGGCCTTCGGGTGGCCCGCAAAGGGGCCCAGCAGTGGGGGCCTGAGGCTCGAGACCAACCCGACCCGGGACCGACCGACCGGGCTTGACACTCCGCGTTGTGAGCATGGTGATGCTGTGAGAGACTTACCGGGCCGCCGGTCCCCGCCGGAGGTCGAGGTGTCGAAAGGGATCGAAGGGGTCGTCCGGTGCCGCTTTCCGAGGAAGAGCAACGCATCCTCCAGGAGATCGAGCAGCAGTTCTACGCGGACGATCCTCGGTTGGCCGGTGACATCGGCCGTCACTCGCTCTACCTCGAGTCGGTAAGCCGCATGAAGCGGGCGGCCCTGGTGTTCGTGGTGGGCGTCGTGATCCTGGTCGCGACCCTGGCCACCGCATCCCCGTTCCCGTTGGCCTTCGGTGGTTTCCTGGTGATGCTGGTCGCCGCTCTGTGGTTCGAACGGAGCCTGCGGCGGCTGGGCCGGGCGGGCATGGATCAGCTTGCCGACTCGCTGCGGATCCCCGGCCTGCGGGTCCACCCCGGGCCCGATTCGCAGGCCCAGCCAGGCGACACCTCCGAAACCGATATCTGAGAGGTCGGGAACCTAGTAACTCGGGCGGACCCGGCCGAAGGCCTCGCGCCAGGAGAGGCGGCGGCGCAGACGTTGTGAGGGGGGCTGCGCGGTCAGCACTTTCTGGCGGAACTCCTGCGCCAGGATGGTGGCCCGCTCGGTTTGGGCTGGGGAGGGGGATTCGGGCGACCAGGCGGCCGAGGTGGCCAGGTCGGCCAGTTCGGACAAAGTCGGGGACAGCTCGCCGAGGTGAGGGGCGGCTCGGACGGCCAGCTCCTGGTGGGTCTCGCTCGCCGTTGCGATGACACCGGTACGCCACCGCAACGGGTCCATCACGTCGGCCCAGGCTCCGAGTACCTGGGACCGGCGATCGTCATGTCGTCTCCGCAGCCGACGGCGCAGCCAGGGAGCGGCCAGGATCGTTCCCACCATCACGACGAGTACGGCGGTCATGACAAGGGCGGCCCACTGCCGGCCTGTCGTCTCGGTTACCTCGGACGCACCGACCGAGGTTCCTCGGGCCGGTGGTGGGGCTGTGGTTGCGGGTGGGGAAGGAGCCGAGGTGCCCGATCGGAGGGGGGAGGTCGTGGTGGTCGAAGCGGTGGTGGTCGTTGCGGCGTCGTCGGGGCCGTGCTCTTGGGCTTCGGCCAGGCCCGTGTAGGACTCGGCCCCGGGGATCCCTCTGCCCTTCGTCGGTTCGAACGGGACCCAGCCGATGCCCGGGAAGTGGACCTCCGGCCAGGCATGGGCGTGTACGCCGCGCACCCGGTAGAAGGTCGGGTCCTCGGGATCGGCGTCCCCCGAGGTGAAACCCACCGCCACCCGGGAAGGAAGGCCGACGGCGCGGGCCATGGCGGCATAGGTCCCCGCGAACTGTTCGCAGTAACCGGCACCGGACTCCAAGAAGGCGACCAGCGCGTCGTTGCCGTGACCCGAAGGCACCTCGGTGCTGTAGCGGAAGCGACTGGAGTGGAAGAAGTCCTGGAGGGCCCGGGCCCGGTCGTAGCGATTGTCGAGCCCGGCCACCACGCGGTCCGCCTCCTCGCGCACCACCGGGGGTAGGTCGGCCGGAAGGGCGAGGTAGGTGTCGAGCAATGCCCGGTCCTCGGGCCCCCCTGCAAACCGCAACAGCTCAGGGTCGAGCACCGGGACCTCCGACGCCACCGAATACCGGAGCCCGTCAGAGCTTGGCAGCGAGTCGTCGACGATCAGGGTCGACGACTCCGAATCCCAGAGCATGGGCCCGCTGGCACTAGGCAGCTCCCGGGCCTCGAAGGCGGCGGGGGCCCACAGGGCGCCGAGTGACTCGACCTGGAAGTCCTGTATCACCCGGCGGCTCCTCACCGCATCGCGGGCGACGGTCGGCAGCCTGCCGTCCGCCTCCTGGAACTCGGCGCTGCTCGACCAGATCCGACCGTCGAAGTTGTTGAGAGAGGTGAGGCGCCAGTAGGCGGGGGAGGTCGAGCGGACGGTGAACATGACACGGTTCGTCTGGCGGAGAAGTCTCCCCCGGACATCGACGATCGGGCTGACGGTGTCGCGTTGGGTGCTGCCCCCGTCCTGTTCACGCCAACGGACGATCGGTTCATCGTGGAGTCCAGGCACCTGTGGGACCAGCGCGAAGGCGACCAGGATCGCCGCCATAGCCGTGAACAGCCCCCGGAGGCGGAGGCCCGAGGCCCCCTCGTCGGGTGAGGACCCCAGCCATGCGATGGTCCGGCTAGCCAGCCATGCCCGGTGGCACACGATGTGGACCAGGGCCGCCGGCGCGAACCACAGGGCGCTGCTGGTGTTGCCGTAACGGGGGGCGAGGACTGCGGTGAACAGGTAGATCACGGTGGCCGGGGTGAGGGCCTCCAGCGTGGCCCGCAGCCGGAAAGCCGCCCAGTCGGCGAAAAGCACCGAGGCCGACAGGGCCAGGCCCACGAGTAGTTGGAAACCGACGAGGGCCTCGGTCGGAGCGATGACGGTCCGGAACTGCTCGGCGGATTCGCCGAGCGAGTCGAGGGCAACCCTCAGTGTCTCGGCCGTCGGGACACCCCAGGCGGTGGTGGAAGGAAACCAGAGCCAGGCCGCCACCACCAGGGTGACCGCCACTGATGCCGCGGTCGAAGCCGCGGTCGGCAATCGACGGAGGCGGGCGAGAACGCTCGAGGCCGAGGTCACGGTGAAAAGGGCTAGGACCCGAAGGAGGAAGTCGTCGGTCTCGAACACCCGTCGAAACTGGAGGGCCGCGGCGAGGTGAACCATCCAGAGGGTTGCCTCGGCCAGAGCGAGGTGCATCCGACCGGGGCTCTCCAGTTGGCTGTCGGGGTTGCCATCGGCGTCGTGGATCGCCTCGGGCTCGACGGTCGCGGTCACGGTCATGGGGGTGCACCCCACCGGCTGGTCAATGTGGGGGCGACCGGTCGCCCGGGGGTCAACCGGATCACGTCGATGCCGACCGGTCGTCGGCGGTCGCCCGACGACCCGGCCAGCGATGCCGGGGAAGGGGCGATGGCGGCGTCGGAACACACGATGACCTGGGTCGTCGCCCGGTCACGGTGCAGACGGCCCAGGTCGAGCCAGTCATCCCCGGTGAGACGACCGGTGAGGTAGACGACGTCGCCGGCATCGGCCCGGCGCGTTCCCGCCAGCATCGGCAGGTCGCCGCCGGGCTGGAGATCCACCACCGCCAACCTCTCCAGCAGCAGATCCAGCGAGGTCCGGGCGTCGGTCGGTCCCGTGTCGGTTCCGTCGGTGACCAACAGGCGCACCCGGCGCCCGTGGTCGGCCGCCCAGTTGAGCAGCGACGCCGCGGCCGAAACCGCGGTCTCGAACTCGACCGCTCCGAACCGGTCCTGTCGGGCGTCGAGCACCACGGTCAGGTGGCCCTGCCAGGCGGGATCGTCCTGGCGGACCAGGAGCTCACCGGTCCGAGCCGACGACGCCCAGTGGATCCGTCGGAGATCGTCACCCACCTCATAGGAGCGCAGCGAGGCGAAGTCCTCGCCCCCCACCGCCCCCGGTCGAGCCCGGGAAGGTCCGTCCACGGCCTGGTCGGTGCCCTGACCGGCGGGGGCACCGGTGAGGGGCTCCACCACCGGAAGCACGGTCAGCTCGATCGTTCCCGCCAACTCGACGGTGCGGGCCGCCAGCCCGAAGGGGTCGCTTCGGGTGGCTTCCAGTGGTCCGACCCGAAGCACACCTCGACGTCGAGTCGGCAACGCGTAGCCGGCCCGACGGTGTTGACCGGATGGCAGGGGAGCCATGGTCAGTCGGGCGCCGGCGGTACCCGCCACGGGATCGGTGATCTCGAGCTGAGGGGCGGAACGGCCGGAAGTGTTGGAGACGGTGACGTCGACACGGCTCCGGTCACCCAGGTGCACCCGGCGGGGCCGGACCGACCGTTCGATCTCCAACGGGGGCAGCGGTCGGGCCACCATCACAACGGCCACTACCACCAGGCTCAATCCCACACCGCTCATGACGTACATCTCGGTCAAGGCCAGGGCTCGGCCCATGGCGCCGACCAGCAGCGACCCGGAGGCGACCAGCCAGCCGGCATGGGTGAGCGGTGGTTTCATGTCCGGCGTCGGTGGAGTCGCAGGATCAGGGTTGTTCCGCGGCCGGAACCGGCACGCGCGCCAACAGGTCCGCGATCACCTCGGCCGACCTGGTTCCCCCGACGTTGGCCTCCGGTGTGAGGCGAAGTCGGTGGGCCAGCACCGGTTCGGCCAGCTCCTTCACGTCGTCGGGTACCACGTAGGACCGTCCCCGGCTGGCGGCCCGGGCGCGACAGGCCCGTTGCAAGGCCAGGGTGGCCCGAGGTGAGATGCCGATGGAGACCGAGGGGTGGTGACGGGAGGCGTCGGCCAGATCGACCAGATATCCCTGGAGGGCAGGGGCGAGGTGCACGGTTCGGGCTGCGGCGATCAGCCCGTTGACCTGTGAGATGGCCAGGACCGGGTCCAAGCGGCCGGCCACGGCGCCGGCGTCGGGGTCCTGGAGGATGGCGATCTCCGCGTCGCGTCCGGGGTAGCCCACCGAGATCCGCATGAGGAACCGGTCGAGCTGGCTCTCGGGCAGCGGATAGGTCCCTTCGTGGTCGGTGGGGTTCTGGGTTGCCACCACCATGAAGGGTGAAGGCAGCTTGTGGGTCAGCCCGTCGACGGTCACCTGGCGTTCCGCCATGGCCTCGAGCAGCGCCGACTGCGTCTTGGGTGAGGCCCGGTTCACCTCGTCGGCCAGCACGATCCCGTTGAACACCGGGCCCGGCCGGTATTCGAATCGGTTGTTGGACCGGTCCCAGACGCTGACGCCCACGACGTCGGTAGGAAGCAGATCGGGTGTGAACTGGATGCGCCCGAACGGTACGTCGATCGATTGGGCCAGTGCCTTGGCCAGCGTGGTCTTGCCCACGCCGGGGACGTCTTCCACCAGGAGGTGACCTTCGGCGATCAGGCACAGGACCACAAGGTCGACGGCCTCGCTCTTGCCGTGAATGACCGACGCCATGTTGGCGGTGAGGGCCTGGTGCAGATCGGCAAAACGATCGACTCCGGCGGTCGACGTCTGGGTGGTGGTGGCCACGGTGCTCCTGGTCTGGCGGGGACGATCCAAGATACGCGACAGCGGTGACGGGCGAACGCCGGGGGCGACCAGCGGGAGTTGGGGCACGGCGTGCCATGCTCACCAGGTGACCCCTGCATGTGACCAGGTCCTGGCCATCGACATCGGCGGTACCAAGCTGGCTGCGGGTGTGGTGGACAGGGCGGGCCGAATAGTTTCCTCGGCCCAGGCGCCAACCGTCGGAGCCGACGCGGAGGACCTGTTCGAGGTGCTGATCGGCGTGGTGACCGAAGGAATCGCCGGGTCGGAGCTCGACTCGATGGCCGCCTGTGGCGTGGGCAGCGGTGGCCCGATGTCAGCGGGGGGTGTCCGTATCTCACCTCTGAACATCGGCCAGTGGCGGGACTTCCCCCTTCGTGACCGGCTGGCCGAGAGGTTGGGAATGGACGTTTGGGTGGACAACGACGCCAAGGCGCTGGCCCTGGCTGAGGGATGGCAGGGCGCGGCCCGGGGCTCAGGGAACTACCTGGCCATGGTGGTGTCGACCGGCGTGGGTGGCGGCGTCGTCGTCGACGGCCGGCTCCTCGACGGACACGCCGGTAATGCCGGCCACATCGGCCACATGATCGTCGAGCCCGGCGGGCGTCTTTGTGGGTGTGGTGCCCGCGGGTGTCTGGAGGCCGAGGCCTCGGGGACCGCCATCAGGGCCTTCACCGGAGCCCACCCCGCCGAGGCGAGCGAGGAGGTGAGGGTCCGCACCGGCGAGATGGTGGGCCGGGCGGTGGCGTCGGTGGTCAACCTGTTGGATCTGCGCCTGGCCTGTGTCGCCGGGTCGGTGGCTCTGGGTTACGGCGACGTGTTCTTCGCTGCCGCCCAGGCCGAACTCGACCGGTCGTGTCGCATCGGCCATGCCCGGGGTGCCCGGATCGTGCCCGGTGGCCTGGGTTCGAGCGGGCCCCTGGTCGGCGCCGGTGCGGTGGCCTGGCGCAAGCTCGGGGTGGAGGTGGGGGTCCGATGAAGGTCCCCGGACTGCGTTGGTGGGCGCGGGTGGTGGCGGCGGTGGTATGCCGGCCATGGCTGTGGGCGACGACGGTGGCGGTCACCTTGCGCCTGGCCCGGCCGGGGTGGTGGCGGCGCCCACCGTTCCTGCCCCTTCCCGACCCCGACTACCTCCGGTTCCGGTTGGAGACCCAGTACGGAGGTTCGGGGACACGGGACCCCGACCCTCACGACCTCGTGGACTACATGGAATGGTGCCGGCAAGGTGGCCTGCGGTCGCGGGGCGGGGTCGGGCGGACCCTCCGGTGATCTCGTCGCCGGGGGCGGTCGAACTGGCCGATCTGGCCGAACGGCGTGAGGTGGCGGCGGTGGACCTCTGGTGGGTTTCTCTCCCCCTGTTGAACGTGCACCGCGCTGCCCACGGGATCGAGGTCGACCGCCAGGTGGTGGTGGTCCGGCTCACGCTGGCTGACGGTTCGGAGGGGTGGGGTGAGTGCCCGACCCTGAGCCGTCCCACCTACTCCAACGAGTACACCGCTGCCGCCTTCGCCCTGTTGCGCGATGAGGTGGTCCCGTGGCTCCTGGGTTCGGCCGGGGCCGTGCCGATCGGTCACCCGATGGCCGTCGCCGCGGTCATCACCGCCCACCTCGACGCCAGGCTCCGGAGTTCGGACACCGCGCTGGTCGATCGACTGGCCTCCAACCACGGGCGCCCGGCCGGAGCGGTGGCCCGTACCTCGGTGGTGGGCCGAACCGATGATGTCGACCGGTTGGTCGAGGTGGTGGCCGAGCGGATCGCACAGGGTGCGGCGATGATCAAGCTCAAGGCGGGACCTCAGGCCTCCGACATCGACGCCGTCGCCGCGGTGCGTTCCACCTGGCCCGATCTGGCCTTGGCCGTCGACGGCAACGGAACCCTCGATGTTCGGTCGGCGTCGATGCTCGACGGGCTCGGACTCACCTATCTCGAGCAGCCGCTGCCGGCCGACGATCTCGTCGGTCTCGCCGGGCTGGCCCGGCGTCTCTCCTGCCCGCTCGCGCTCGACGAGTCGGTCACCTCGGTGGCGGTGCTGGAGGCCGCGCTGGCTTTGGGGTCGGGGTCGGTGGTGAACGTGAAGCCGGCACGGTTGGGGGGTCCGCGGGGTGCGGCGGGGTTGGCCCGGGTGGCGACCGACGCCGGGTGGGGGGTTTTCGTCGGGGGGATGCTCGAGACCGGAGTCGGGCGGGCCGCGGCCTTGGCGGTGGCGGCGCTGCCGTCGGTGACCCTCCCAACCGATCTGGGTCCTTCCAGCCACTACTTTTCCCACGACCTGACCGAGTCGCTCGAATGCGACGGCGAGGGACGTCTCCTGGTCCCCAATGGTCCGGGCATAGGCGTGACCCCCGACGAGGGTCGGCTGGCTGATGCGACGGTGCGTCATCACCGTTCATCACCCCAAGCACGATGAACGGTGATGCCTGGTCCTTCGAACACCAGGTGGGGGACGCCCGGGGCTTTCACGAACGCGAGTTGTCGGACCCGACCACCCGGTCGGTTTGGTGGTTCGAGGTGGAGCGGCCGACGGTGGTGACCGGATCGGCCCAGCCGATCGGAACCGTCGACGCGGACCGAGCCGAGGCGGCAGGGGTGGAAGTCGTGCGACGCCGGAGCGGGGGAGGAGCGGTGTGGCTCGCTCCCGGTGACGCCACCTGGGTGGATCTTGTGATTCCGGCGGGGGATCCGCTGTGGGACCGCGACGTCGGCCGGTCGATGCACTGGGTCGGGGCACTCTGGTCCCGGGTGCTCGCTGACGTCGGGGTGGGTGACCTCGAGGTTCACCGGGCCGGGCTCGTGAAGGGCCCGTGGTCTGACCTCGTCTGTTTCGCTGGTGTGGGGCCGGGCGAGGTGCTGGCCGCAGGGCGCAAGATCGTCGGGATCTCCCAGCGTCGCCAGCGGGCCGGTGCACGGTTCCAGTGTGCGGTACTGCACCGGTGGGACCCGTCGCCCCTGGTGTCGGTGCTGGCGATTCCCGACCACGACCGGGCCCGTCTCCGCTCCGAGGTGGCCGACGTGGCGGTGGGCGCGGCTGTCGACGGGGAGGATCTCGTCGCCTCGCTGGTCGGCCATCTCGAGGCATCAGCTCGAATCAAGCGGTAGACAGGGAAAGCGGCGGAAGAGAGGGCGGTGTGGCGGGCGTCTTTCAGTTACTTGCCAAGGGAAGATATCGGCGTAAGATGGCGGTTCATGGAGCCGAGGGGAGAGGTAGGTGGCAAGGGTCAGGCAGCGGCCGGCCGGGCCAGCTCCGCGGTGGCGACCCGAGCTGTCGATTCCACGACGGCCTCGCTCATCGGTTCGGGTCTTCCGGTCTTCGGACATGAGCCGTTTGCCGGTCACGCCTACGGCCGCCTCGAGGCGAACGGTCGGTTCATCATCCCGACCGAGTTCCGCTACGCCTTCACCGACAAGGTGATGATGGTGCGGGCCCAGAGCCCCGAATGCCTGGTCGCCTACACCCCCCGGTCGTTCAACCTCTTGGTCGACAGCGCCTTCCCGGCCGGAAACGTCCCGGGAAACAATCCCAAGGCCCGTCAGGCGATGTTCATGTCCACCCACCGGCTGACCATCGACAGCCAGTCCCGGGTGGTCCTTCCCGCTGAGCTGCGCAGCAAGGTGCCGCTCGGCGACTCGATCGTCTTCGGCGGCCAGATCGAGGCGCTCCACATCTATCCGTCATCGAAGTTCGAGGAGTTGGCGCAGTCCTTCGACGAGTGCGACCTGACGCTCTCCACCCACCCCGGCCTCCCTCTCGATCCGCTGTGACCGTCGCGATGGCCGACCCTGACTCCTTCGTCCACCGCCCGGTCCTGCTGGACCGGGTCACGGAGCTTTTCGCCACCGTGCCCGCCGGCACGGTGGTCGACGTAACCCTCGGCGGCGCCGGCCACTCGGCGGCCCTGTTGGATTCCCGTCCGGATCTGCGGATCCTGGGGATCGACAGGGACCCCAAGGCCCTGGCCGTGGCGCAGGCTCGACTGGCCCCTTACGGGGACCGGGCCGAGGCGCACCACGCCCGCTCCGACCAGCTGGCCGCGGTCGTCGCCGCGTCCGGCGCCGCCAGCCAAACGGTTACCGGGGTCCTCGCCGACCTCGGTGTCTCCTCGCCCCAGTTCGACGACGCCGAGCGGGGCTTCTCCTACCGCCACGATGCCCCGCTCGACATGCGGATGGACCCGACCACGGGCCCGTCGGCCGCCGACCTCGTCAACAGCCTCTCGGAGGATCAGCTCACCAGGATCCTGCGGGACAACGCCGATGAGCGGTTCGCCTTCCGCATCGCCCGCAACATCGTCGCCGCCCGACCGATCTCCACCACCGGCCAGCTCCGCGACGTGGTGGTGGCGTCGATCCCGGCCCCCGCCCGCCGCAGCGGTGGCCACCCGGCCAAGCGGGCCTTCCAGGCCTTGCGCATCGCGGTGAACGGTGAGCTCGAACGCCTCGATCCCATGTTGGTGGCGGCCCTCGACCTGGTGGTCCCCGGTGGTCGGGTGGTGGTGATCTCCTACCACTCGGGCGAGGACCGCATCGTCAAGCGACGGTTCCTCCAAGCCGAGTCGGGCGGGTGTACCTGTCCGTCCGGCCTTCCCTGCGGCTGCGGGGCGATCCCCACCGTCCGACTCCTCAAGCGCGGCGGTTGGGTTCCCACTGCCGCCGAGATTTCCCTGAACCCCCGAGCGTCCAGTGCCCGCCTTCGAGCCGTGGAGAAGCTTCCGTGACCGCTACCGCTACCGCAACTATTCCCCGCTCCGCCCCCCGCCCGTCGCCCCGACCCCGGGCCAGGGCTCTCAGCCCGGTGCCCGAGAGCCGGGAAATGGTGCGGTCCTCCCTGGCCGCCGGATCACGTTCGCGTCGGCCCGCGACCGAAGCGCGGCCGGCGCGGGCTCTCGAGCTGGCCGCGCCCCCTCGGCGTCGCACCGGCGCCCGGGTCAGCCTCGCCTTGTCCGTGATGGTGCTCTTCGGTTCGCTCCTGGCGGTGGCGGGCATGCACTCGATCCTGGTCAGTGGCCAGGCCAAGATCGACGAACTCGACCAACAGATCCGCCTCGAGAACCGGGCGTTGGACAACGAACGACTCCGCCTCGCGATGGCGTCGTCTCCCGAGCGGTTGGCAGCGGAGGCCGAGCGGATGGGCTTGGTCGTAGCTCCCCGCCAGACCTGGATCCGTCCCGGCTCCGACGAGGAGCCGGTGGTGACCGGTGACTCCGTGGCCCCGACGTCGAACCGCGGCTCGGACGAGGGATCGACCGACGCCGGTTCCTCGGCCGATGGCGACCGGGAAGGGTCCACCACCGGGCGGCGTGAGACCGCTAACACTGGTGCCTCCAAGTCATCCGCATCCACCGGGGAGGCGCGTAGGTGACCTATGTCGACGATGGTCTTGACGAGTTCTTCGGCCGGACGCGTTCAGCGCGCCCCAACGGGGACCGCAAGGCCAGCGTGAAGGGGCCCGATCGGGCCGTTTCACCGTCGCCGAAGTCGGCTCGCAAGACCACCCGGTCCACCGACCGGCAAGAGCGAGCTCCCCGGACCGTCACCTCCCGCCCGGCGCGCCTGGACCGCGCCGGGCGGGAGGTGACGCGCCCGGCGAGCCCTGTCACCCCGCCCCGGCGATCCGACGGCGCCGCCGTTCGGAACGCTTCAGCGCAACGCTCCGCCCGCCCTGCGGCGTCGCGCTCCCGACGGCGTATGGCTCCGGTCGCGGTGCCCGACGGTGCGACGTCGCGGCGCCAGACCGTCCGACGCCTCATCTGGCTGGTAGTTGTCACGGTCGCCGCGGCGGCTGCGGTGGCCGCCAGGCTGACCTACACCAACCTGGCCGAGGGCACGGAGTGGCGAACCAAGGGCATTGATCAGCGCGACGGTTTGCAGGAGGTCCCGGCGGGGCGCGGCGCCATCTTCGACCGTCGGGGCCAACCGTTCGCCCTGTCCGTCGCCCGGCCCGACGTGGTTGCCGATCCCAGCATCATCGAGGACCCGCTCGCCACGGCCCGGACACTGGCCCCCGTGCTCGATATCCCGGTGGAGGAGATCGCCGCCAAGCTCAAGGGAGACGGCAGGTACGCGCTGGTGGCCGAGACGGTGTCGGATGCGACCGCCGAGAAAATCACCGCGATCCGCAAGGCCGAGGACAAGGCGGCCAAGACCAGAGGAGAACGGGCGCGGACGCTGGCCGGGATCGCCTTCGACTACCGCTTCGTGCGGTACTACCCGGCCGGAGGCCTCGCCTCGGCGGTGGTGGGCCGCACGGTCGCCGACGGCGGGGTCGACGACACGGGCCACGAGGGGCTCTCGGGGATCGAGCGCCAGTTCGAGAGGGACCTGACCGGCGAGCCGGGCCGGGTGATCTATGAGAGGGACGCGAGCGGGCGCCCCATCGCCGGAGGAGAACGCCAGGTCGAACCGGGCAAGCCGGGGACCGACGTCTACCTGACCCTGGACCAGTCCCTCCAGTACGAGTCCGAACGTGCCATCACCCGTCAGGTGGAGGCGACCGGCGCCGCGGCGGGGATGGTGACGATCATGCGCCCCAGCACCGGTGAGATCCTGGCCATGGCCAGCGTCGCATCGGACGAGGACGGCAAGGCCCACAACACCCGTGACAACCGCCCTGTCACCGCGGTATTCGAACCGGGATCGGTCAACAAGGTGATCACCATCGCCGGCGCCATCGAGGAGGGCCTTGTCGAACCCGACACGGTGCTCGATGTCCCCGATCACCTCCAGATCTACGACAAGACCTTCCGCGATCACGATCCCCACCCGGTGCGGGCCTGGTCGGTCACCGACATCCTGGTCACCTCCTCCAACATCGGGACGATCAAACTCGCCCGCCAACTCGGCCGGGAGAACGTCGATCGCTATCTGCGGGACTTCGGCCTAGGCCAGAACACCCAACTCGGGTTCCCGTACGAGGAGGACGGGATAATGCTCCCGCTCGAGGACTGGTCGGGCACCTCGATCGGGGCGATCCCCATCGGGCAGGGGATCGCAGTCACCGCGTTGCAGATGCTGTCCGCCTACAACGTCATCGCCAACGACGGGGTCTACGTACCCCCGCGCCTGGTGGCCGCCACCGACGACGGCACCGGTCGGGTGGACACCCCGGCGGCCGCGCAGCGAAGGGTGGTTTCGGCCGACACCGCTCGGGCCGTTCAGGAGATGCTCGAGAAGGTCGTCACCGAAGGCACCGGAAAGCGCGCCCGAGTTCCGGACTATCCCGCCGCCGGGAAGACCGGTACCGCCCGCATTCCCCAGGGCGTGGACGCCAGCGACGGTTACCGGGGCGCGGACGGCCGTTACCACTACCAGGCGACGTTCCTCGGGTTCATCAGCGGCGCCGACCTGTCGATCCTGGTGACCCTGGAGGACCCCCAGACCTCCACCTACGGGGGTGAGGTGGCGGCTCCGGTGTTCAGCCAACTCGCCGCCGTGGCGTTGTTGCGCACCCAGACCCCGCCTCCGGCGCTGCTGGAGCGCTCGGAGTCGGCGGTTCCCGAACTCAGCTCCACCGCCCGCTCGAGCCGGGACGAGGACGCGGGCACCGTGACCTCCACGACGACAGGCTGACGAGGTGCGACTGGACGCACTGCTGAGCGCCCTCGAGCACCTTCCCGCCACGGCGGGTCTGGAGGTCGAAGGCCTGGGTGACACGACGGCGGCGGAGCTGGATCTGCGCGCCGCCGCTCATGACTCGCGCCAGGTGAAGCCCGGCGACCTGTTCTGCTGCGTCTCGGGGCGTTTCCACGACGGACACGACCACGCGCCTGCGGCGGTGTCGGCCGGCGCCGCGGCCCTGCTGGTCGAGCGTCGGCTGGGGCTGGGAGTTCCCGAACTGGTGGTGCCCGACGTTCGCCGGGTGATGGGGCCGATCGCGTCGGTCCTGGCCGGTGACCCATCGTCGACCCTCGACGTGATCGGGATCACCGGAACCAACGGCAAGACGACCACCACCCACCTCCTTGCCGCCATACTCAACCGGGCCGGGCGGAACTGCGGCGTGATCGGAACTCTCTCCGGGGTTCGGACCACGCCCGAAGCCCCCGAGCTCCAGGACCTCCTCGGGGCGTTTCTGGCCGAGGGCCGCCGGTCGGTGGCGATGGAGGTGTCGTCCCACGCCCTCGATCAGCACCGGGTCGACGGCGTCCACTTCCGGGTGGCGGTCTTCACCAACCTGAGCCGGGACCACCTGGACCATCACCGCGACATGGCGTCCTACTTCCACGCCAAGGCAGCTCTGTTCGAACCCGACCGGTGCGAGCAGGCGGTGTTGTGCACCGACGATCCTCACGGGCGCCTGTTGCGTGACGCGGCGCTGGTACCCAGCACCGGTTTCTCGATCGACGACGCCGAGGACCTGGTCATCACCGCCGCCGGATCCAGTTTCCGATGGCGGGGAGTGCCGGTCTCCATCGCCCTCCCCGGTCGCTTCAACGTGCTCAACGCGCTGGCGGCCGCGACGGTGGCTGACCTACTGGGGGTACCCCACGACGTGATCGCCTCGGGCCTGGCCGACGTGAAGCACATCCCCGGGCGGTTCGAGATCGTCGATGCGGGCCAGCCGTTCCTGGCCGCGGTCGACTTCGCCCACACCCCCGACGGCCTCGACAACCTCCTCGGGGCGGCACGGGAACTGGCGGGTTCGGGCCGGGTGGTGGTGGTGTTCGGAGCGGGAGGTGACAGGGACCCCTCCAAGCGGCCCGAGATGGGCGAGGCGGTCGCCCGGTGGGCCGATGTCGTGTTTCTGACGACCGATAACCCTCGACACGAGGACCCGGCTGCGATCATGGATGCCGTGCGCCGAGGTCTCAGGGAACATCCGAACGTCACGGTCGAGCCCGACCGGGCCCGCGCCATCGAGCTGGCCGTCGCCGAAACCCGCCCGGGCGACGTTGTGCTGGTGGCAGGCAAAGGTCACGAGACCACCCAGACCGTCGGGGACGTGGTCACTCCGTTCGTGGACCGTGACGTGCTCTCTGCCGCCCTGGTGGCCCGAGCGGAAAGGGGCGGCTGGTGATAGCGCTGCTCATGGCCGGAGGCTTGAGCATGGCGGTCGCCCTGGTCGGCACGCGGTATCTGATCGACCTCCTCCACAAGCTCAAGATCGGTCAACCGATCCGGGAGGAAGGCCCGACCGGTCACCAGATAAAGGCCGGAACCCCGGCCATGGGCGGGGTGGCCATCGTGGCCGGTGCGGTTGTCGGTTACACCGTCGCTCACCTGCGCAGCCGGGTGGTGTTCACCCGTACCGGCATGCTCGTACTGGCTCTGGTGATCGGGGCGGCGGTCGTCGGTTTCGTCGACGACTGGCTGAAAGCCACATGGAGACGCGATCGGGAGTTGGGCGAGAGCGGACGGGCCCAGGCCGCCGGTCCCGGCAAGTCCCGCTCGGCCGGCCTCAACAAGCGAATGAAGGTCATGGGTCTGGCGGTGGTGGCCGTGGCCTTCGGAGTGGCATGCGTTCGCCTGACCAGTGTCCACACCACGATCTCCTTCACCCGGTACAACTCCTTCGCCAACTCGAGGTGGTTGGACGTCGACCTCGGTCAGGTGGGCTGGGTGGTGTGGGTGGTGTTGCTGATCATGGCCAGCTCCAACGGTGTGAACCTCACCGACGGTCTGGACGGCCTCGCCGCTGGGTCGTCGATCTTTGCCTTCGCCTCCTTCACCATCATCGGGTTCTGGGCCTTCCGGAACCCGACCATCTACGACGTCGAACACGCGCTGGACCTGGCGGTGGTGTCGGCCGCCATGCTCGGTGCGTGCACGGGGTTCCTGTGGTGGAACGCCCATCCGGCCCGAATCTTCATGGGAGACACCGGCTCGCTGGCCATCGGCGCCGGGTTGGCCGGTCTGGCGCTGACGCTCAACACCGCTCTCCTGTTGCCGGTGGTCGGCGCCCTGTTCGTGATCGAGACTATGTCGGTCATCATCCAGGTGATCTCGTATCGAGGTTTCGGAGGCCGTCGTGTTTTCCGCATGGCTCCGATCCACCACCACTACGAGAACTCCGGATGGCCCGAGACCACCGTGATCGTCCGGTTCTGGATCGTGGCCGGCCTGGCCACCGCCCTCGCTCTCGGCGTTTTCTACGCCGACTTCACGACCATCCCGCTACCCCCGCTGACCCCCTGAGGGCCGACTCGTGACCACCATCACCCATCCCGTCCTGAAGGGCCACTCCGCTGGCGTCGCCCGGCGCCGGCTCACCTTCCTCGGCGTGTCGACTCCGGCCATGTGGACGTTGGCCGCGGTGGTGGTGGTGCTCAACATGATCGGGCTGATAATGGTCATGTCGGCCTCCTCGGTGCACTCGGTGCGGGTCGACAACACGCCGTGGAGCCTCTTCACCGATCAGGTGATCTGGACGGCGGTGGGGTTGGTGGCACTCGTCGCGGCGATGATGGTGTCGGTCGACTTCTGGCGACGGATCAGATGGGTCCTGCTCGGCATCTCATTGGCGGGCCTGGTCGCGGTACTGGTCCCCGGTGTGGGCGTCGAGGTCAACGGCGCGACCCGGTGGGTCGCCCTGGGCGGCTTCCAGTTCCAGCCGTCGGAGGCAGCGAAGTTCGCGCTGTTGATCTTCGTGGCCGACCTGTTGGCCCGCCGGGAGCACCGTGTCCACGACTGGAGGTGGGCGCTCGGGCCCACCCTGGCCTACGTCGTCCTGGTCGGCGGGCTGATCATGTTGCAGCCCAATCTCGGTACCACCATGATCATCGTGGCGACCACCATGGCGGTGTTGTGGGCGGCTGGCGTGCCCGGGCGCTCGATGGCGCTGACCGGCGTCGGCTTCGCTCTGGCGGGCGCGGTGTTCATGGTCATCGAGCGATTCCGAACCCGGCGCTTCTTGATGTTCCTCGACCCCCGCAAGGACCCGACCGGGGACGGCCTCCAGAACGTCCAATCGTTCATCGCCATCGCCAACGGCGGCTTGTGGGGGCGGGGACTCGGCAACTCGACGGTCAAGTGGGGTTTCCTGCCCTATGCCTGGACCGACTTCATCTTCGCGGTGATCGCCGAGGAGTTCGGCTTCGTGGGGGCGATGGCAGTGGTGGTGCTGTTCGTGCTCCTGGCCGCGGTCGGGGTGTACATCGCATCCCAGGCCAGCGACCGTTTCTCCATGCTCCTTGCGGTTGGCATCACGGCGTGGATCACCGCCCAGGCGTTCCTGAACATCGCCGCGGTGGTCAGCCTGGTGCCGATCACCGGTGTGCCACTGCCGTTCATCTCCGTCGGCGGCTCTGCCATGGTGGTCAACCTGGCGGCGGTGGGGCTGCTCGCCAACATCGCCCGGCACCCGGCCAACCCATCCACCGCCGGGGCCGGGTTGCGTCGACCCGGAACCCGAGCCGGACGCTGATGAGCGGTCGACCGACACCCACCTGGGCGCTCATCGCCGGGGGAGGTACGGCCGGGCATCTCCTGCCCGGCCTGGCGTTGGCTCGGGCGTTGGTGGAGGCAGGACACGCCCCCGACTCGTTGCACTTCGTCGGATCCGAGAGAGGGCCCGAGGGGGCGATGGTCCCCCAGGCCGGGTTCAAGGTCGACCTCTTGCCGGGCCGGGGCATCCAGCGGCGCCTCACCCCGGCCAACATCTCGGCCGTGGTCGATCTGGCCCGGGCCTTCGCTCGGGGCCTGGTCATCGTGCGCAAGCGCCGTCCGGCGGTGGTGGTGGTCCTGGGCGGGTACGCGTCGGCGGCGTGCGGCGTCGGTGCCGTGCTGTGCCGGGTACCCATCGTGTTGCTGGAGCAGAACAAGAAGGCGGGGGCGGTCAACCGGTTGCTGCGGCGGGTGGCCCGTGCCTCGGCGGTGTCGTTCGCCGGAACCGATCTGCCCCGCTCGGTGGTCACCGGTAACCCGCTCCGGCCCGAGATCCGGGCGATGGCCGAGCATCCCGACCCGGCGGGGGCGCGGGCGGCCCTGGATCTTCCCCAGGACCGCACGGTCATCGGGGTGTTCGCGGGCTCGTTGGGCTCCCGGCGGATCAACGAGGCGGTACGGGGGCTGGTCGAGGAGTGGGGTCATCGCTCGGACCTGGCCGTGCGCCATGTGATCGGCTCACGTGATTTCCACGACTACATGGCCTCGGCGCCGCAGCCCCCCGACGACGGGATGATCTATCAGCCCGTGCGGTACGAGGACCGGATGCACCTGCTGTTGGACGCATCCGACGTGGCGGTGACGCGGGCTGGGGGGAGTGTGTTCGAGTTGATGGCGGCCGGGTTGCCTTCGATCCTGGTGCCGCTGCCCATCGCCACCCGCGACCACCAGATGGCCAACGCCTTGGCGGTGGCGGCGACGGGAGGGTCGGTGGTGGTGCGCGACGAGGAACTGGATTCGAAGCGACTCATGGGTGAGCTCGAATCCCTTCTCGCCGATCCCCACAAGCGGGCGAACATGTCGGTGGCCATGCGGGGCGCGGCCAGCGTCGATGCCGCCGAACGGGCGGCCGAGGTGGTAGAGGCCGCGGCCCGTGGCTGATCGGGAAGACGACGTCCTGGACCTCTCGCGGCCTTTGGCCGTTCACCTGGTCGGTGTCGGTGGTGCGGGGATCAGCGCCATCGCGGTGATCCTGGCCGAGATGGGTCACCGGGTCAGCGGGGCCGACGTGGTTGCGACCGGCGCTTGGCCCCGGCTGGCCGAGGTCGGGGTGTCGCTCGAGGTTCGTGGGGCGGAGGATCTATTCACCATCCCCGACGGTGG
>JAGQSO010000071.1 GCA_020439505.1 Acidimicrobiales bacterium | reverse complement strand
GGCTCTGACGGCGACAGGCCCAGGCCATGACCTGAGGGTGACGATCCGCTCTGGCGTCCCGGTCGGAGCATCGTTGGGCACCTCGGCGTCGGTCATGGTGGCGTTGCTGGCCGCCTTGGACCGCCTGCTCCATTCCCCCGCCGAAGGCTCGGGCGACGATGCCGACCGGGTCCTGGTATCACCGGCGACCGAGTTGGCCCGGCGGGCCCACATCGTGGAGACCGGTCCGGCCGGGCGCCAGGCCGGGGTCCAAGACCACTGGGCTGCGGCGCTCGGCGGGTTCCAACACCTAGTCGTGGACACCTACCCGGAGGTGAGGGCCCGACCGCTCGCTGTCGCCGATGCCGTCGCCACCGAACTGGGTGACCGGTTGGTGACTGTGGTGTTCGGCCCCCACGACTCCTCTGAGGTCCACGACGAGGTGATCCACGCCCTGTTGTCGTGTGACGGTGACGCCCACCTGCGGGTCCGCCAGGCCACCCGCAAGCTGAGCTCACTGGCCACCGTTGCGGCCGCCGCGCTCGAAGCCGGCGACATCGACGGCTGGGCCGACGTCCTGACCCGGTCGACGGTTACCCAAGCCGAGCTTCACGCCCGCCTGGTAGGTCCAGCCCACACCGCGGCCATCGACAAGGTGCGAGCCTTGGGCGCGGCGGGCTGGAAAGTCAACGGAGCAGGCGGAAACGGTGGCTCCCTGACCGTGGTGGCCGGAACCGGGCCTGGCGCGGCGTCACCCGCCGAGCTCCGCTCCCACCTGACCACCCTCGACCCGAGCTGGACAACTCCAGACCTCCAACCATCCCCCGGGGTGTCAGTCCAAGCCCACCCAGTGTTGTGGTCACAGAAGGCGCAGCCCTCTCACACGTTGGGCCTCGAGGAGATGATCCGCCGCGGCCGGGCTCGCCCTCTCATCGACCGGCGTGGTCCAGACGAGATCCTCGGCTGGGACGATGACGGCCTGCCCACGTGAACCCGGTGGTCAACACGTCAGCGACTGCTTTTCCTATGCCCTGGCCAAGTGGTCTGGATCACCCCTCCTCTACAAGGGTACCGATTTCGACCAGACCGACATCGCCCGCGTCGCCTGACGGATCAGCCGCGGGGCGAGGTCAGTCCCACCAGAGGTCGTGAGCCAGGACGCCGCGGGCGATGAGGCCGAGCTGGACCTGGGTGGTGCCCTCCACGATGGTTAGCTGCTTGGCGTCGCGGTAGTAGAGCTCGGTCATGTGGTCCTTCATGTAGCCGGCGGCGCCAAGCATCTGAAGGGCGATGTTGGAAGCCTTCACCGCCACCTCGGTGGCGTAGTACTTCGACATCGACAGCAGAGGTACGTGCTCCTTGGTGTATTCGCCCCGGTCGGCCATCCACGCGGCGCGGTAGGTGAGCAGACGGGCCGCCTCGATCTCGGTGGCGACCTTGGCGATCTCCCACTGGATGCCCTGCATGTCGGCGATGGTCTTGCGGAAGGCGGCCCGCTCCTTGACGTACTCGGTGGCGTACATGAGCGCCCCCTCGGCCAGGCCGATGCCTCGGGCCGCCACGATGGGGCGCATCGAGTTGAGGCCCTGCATGGCGAGCTGGAACCCGCCGATCTCACCGATCACGTTGCCGGCCGGGACCCTCACGTCGTGGAGCAACAGCTCCCCGGTGTCGACGCCGCGCACGCCCATCTTGCGGTCGACCGAGCCGACCTCGACGCCGTCCCAGCCCCGCTCGACGATGAAGGCCGAGATCGAGTTGTGGTTGCGTTCGGTCACGTCGTCTGAGGTCTTGGCGAACACCGTGTACCAGTCGGCCTGCACCACACCGGAGATCCAGCACTTGGTGCCGTTGAGCACCCACTCGTCTCCGTCGCGAACCGCCTTGGTCCGCATGCCCATCACGTCGCTGCCGGCCTGAGGTTCGCTCAGGCAGAAGGCAGCCCGCTTGGAGCCATCGGCGATCGGTGCGATGTAGCGCTCGTTCTGGTCCCGGGACCCGGCGATCATCACCGGGCCGGTGGGCAGACGGGTCAGCAGCAACATCAACGCCGCGGTGTTGGAGTACTTGGCCACCTCTTCGATGGCGATGGTCAGACCAAGGATCCCTGCTCCCCCACCGCCGAGGTCCTCGGGGATGCACAGACCGAGCAGCCCGGCATCGCGGAACACCTCGAACAGGTCCTGGGGATACTCGCCGGTCTCGTCGATCTCACGGGCCCGGGGCTTCACCTTGTCCTGGGCGATTCGACGGCAGGTGTCCTGGAGCGCGGCCAGTTCATCGGTGAGAGCGAAGTCCATACCCGCTGAAGGTAGTGCCGCTGAGGCGATGTGCCGATCAGAGCTCCCGCACCATCTCCAACTGCCGGATCGCCGGCTCAGGCTGGTAGGGGATCTCACACCCGGTAGCCACGAAGCCCTCCTTCTCGTAGAAGGCCATGGCGTAGCTGTTCCGCTCCACCACCCAGATCCGCAGCCGCCGGGCCCCGGCCTCCCGCAGGGCCCACCGCGCCACCGCCTCCAGCAGTGCACTGGCGACACCGACGTCACGATGACCGGGCGCAGACCACAGTCCGACCACGTTCACGGTGCCGTCCCGGTTGGAGTAGGCGCCAACCAGTCCCGCGTCTTCGACGACGAAGGTCGCGTGCAGTGGCCCCGAGGCGTTGGCGGCCGCCGCCTCAGCCCAGTGCTCGGCCCCCCGGGCCTCCTCTCGGCGAAGCGAGGTCGTCGAATCCCCGGGGGAGTCGGCCAGAGACGCGAGGCGCAAGGCCCTCAACAACTCACCTTCGTGGCCTGCGATCCGCCTTACCTCGACCATCGGCCAACAGTACGACCACCCGAGCGATCATGGCGGGACTTTGTCGACCCCGACCGAGCCGCGGCCAGGAACTGAACTTCGAGCGTCGCTCAGGCGGTACGCCGGCGCTGGCGGATGATCCGGCGGCGCTCCCGCTCGGTGCAACCTCCCCAGACGCCGTCCTTCTCCCGTCGGGCCAGGGCGTACTCCAAGCACAGTGCCTGGACCGGGCACACCGCACAGACCGTCTTGGCTTCCTCGGCCTCTTCGTCGGTCTCGGGATAGAAGATCTGCGGGTCGAGTCCGTGACAGGCGGACTTGTCGCGCCAAGAGGTGTTCATCGGGTGGAGGGTGGCTCCCTCGGGCTTCGGGGACGGCACCGCCCTGGTGGGCGGAGGGTTAGCGGCAACCGGGAGCGAACGGTCCCGGTCGGGGCGGGGCCGAGTATGGCCCCCGGGCTGTGTCGATGTCCACATGGCGCAACGGAGTTAACACTCTCGCAAACTTGGCTCCGGGTACTGGTGAGGGTGTCGCCACGAGCGGTTCGGACCATGCGCAGTTCCGGCCCGCCTACCTAGGATCGCCCCATGGTCCCGAACGAAACCACCGACGGCACCGAACGGAACGGTCCCTCGCCCACCACCGGTGATCGCCGGTGAACGGCGGCTGGTTCGACCGGTCCGACTCGCTTCGTCGACTGGCCGACGACCCCTTCGACGTGCTGGTGGTGGGCGGTGGGGTGACCGGGGCCGGCGTCGCCCTCGACGCGGCCTCGCGGGGTCTGCGAACCGCATTGATCGAACGCGACGACTTCGCCTCGGGCACCTCGTCCAAGTCCTCAAAGCTTGCCCACGGAGGGTTGCGCTACCTCCAGCAGGGTGAGCTCACCCTCGTCTACCAGGCGCTACACGAGCG
>JAGQSO010000002.1 GCA_020439505.1 Acidimicrobiales bacterium | reverse complement strand
TTCGTGACCGCGGCAACCGGGGGCGCCGGTCGCTATCACCGGGAACGAGGCCAAGAGATCAACGACCTGCGCATGAACATGCCGGTGAGCACCCGCACCGGAAAGACCATGGCCGGCAACGCCTTCTCCCCCACCCGGGTCCTGGTACCGACCACCATCGACGCCGCCGAACGCTTCGCCGCCGTCCACCAGCGGCTGACCGTCACCAAGACCGAGAAGACCCTGGGCGTCATGGCATCACTGGCCGGGCTGGCCAAGGTCGTCCCCCGGCCGGTCCTGGTCCGACTGGCCCGCCAGCAGGTCACCACGGTGGACTTCACCACCTCGAACCTGCGGGCCGCCCCGTTCGACCTCTACATCGCCGGGGCCCTGGTGGAGCACAACTACCCGATGGGGCCGGTGATGGGAACCGCCTGGAACCTCACCACCATGAGCTACCGGGGTCGTCTGGACATGGGGCTCCACGTCGATGCGGCCGCGGTATCGGACCCGGAGGCGTTGGCCGCCGACATCCAGGCGGCGTTCGAAGAGTTGTTCGCACTCGCCGAGTGACCAGGCGAGGCGTACCGGTCGGGATCAGACGCCGGTGGGAACCGGGATCTCGTCGACGATCAGGTCGTCGGTGACCAACGGAGCGGCAGCAGCCACCAAGAGCAGACGAATGTCCAACAGGAGGTCCGACACCTCGTCGGCCGAAACCAGCTCACGGTGCTGGAACGTTCCCAAGGCCTGGTCGATCACGGCCAGAGCTTCAGCGATCACGGTCTCAGATGTTTCGATCTCGGTCACGTCTCCACCTTACCGGCCACCCGTGACAACCGGCGGTCACATAATTCGACGACGACCCCACACCAGAGTCACCGCACGGCTCCCGAGACGTATCGTCTGGCCATGACCCACCCCCGCCTCGGCGTCACCTTCGCCAGCCTCATGCCCCTCGGACCGTCGGTTGCGGTCGACACCGCCCGCCAGGCGGCCGAGCTCGGCTACCGGTCGTTCTGGACCGCTGAGACCACCGGGCCGGAAGCGTTCTCGGTGCTGGCGGCAGCCGGAGCCGCCGCCCCCGGGCTCGGGCTCGGGACCGGGGTCCTCGCCCTCCAGCTTCGCACGCCCATGATCGCCGCCATGGGTGCGGCCACCCTCCAGGCCCTCCACCCCGAAGTAGAGGTGTGCCTCGGGATCGGGATCTCCTCCCCCGTGGTCACCAGCCGATGGCACGGCGTCGACTACGGCGACCGTCCCCTGGCCCAGGTGCGCGAATACGTGGCCCTGGTTCGGGCCTGCCTGTCAGGCGAGAAGGTGGACTGGGACGGCGACTTCTACAGGGTTCAGGGCTTCCGCCTCGGCATGAAGCTCGGAGACCGCAAACCTCGAATCGTGGTCGGGGCGTTGAACCCGGCGATGCTGCGCCTGGCCGGAGAGATCGCCGACGGGGTGCTCCTCAACTACCTGCCCGCCTCCCACGTCGCCTGGTCGGTCGAACAGGTGCGGGCCGGCGGGTCAGCCGAGATCTACGCATACGTCCACGCCGGGGTCGGCGACCGGGACCAGGCCTTGGACAAGGCCCGCAAGGATCTCTTCTCCTACGCCGTGGTCGACTCCTACGCCGCCAACTTCGCCCGGGCGGGCTTCGCCGACGAGGTGGCCGAGATCCGCGAACGCCACCGCGCCGGCGACCGCGACGGTGCGCTGGCCTCAGTATCGGACCGGATGTGCGACGCCATCGACGTGATCGGCACCCCCGACACCGTGTCGCAGACGGTCACCGCCTACGTCGAAGCCGGGGTCGACGTGCCGGTGCTGATGCCCCTGCCCTGGGGCGGAGACCGCCATCAGGTTCTCGCCGACACCTTGCGCGCCGCCGCATCGTGAGCCCCCGGCCCCGCCCCGTCGACGACCGCCTCGCCGAGATCGGCCTGGAGATCGGCCAGATCGTCCGCTTCGTCGGCCGATCGGACCGACGCTTCCGCGAGGGTGTGGTGTTGCGGCGCGAGACCGACGGGTCCATCGGCCTACGCGACGACCGAGGCCGGGCACGAGCCATCCCCCTCGACCAGATCGAGGTACGAATCATCGGCCCCCGGGGAGGCGAGCAGTGGATCCCCCTCACCGACCTAGGAGGCGGACTCCAAATGGGCCTCTTCTAGTGCCGGTTGCGGCACCTCAGTGCCGTTACCGGCACCTCTGTTCACCTGCTCGCGGGGCGCGCTGTTTCGGTGCTGGACGCCTCTTGGTGCGCTTGCGCGCGCTGCCTGCTGGTTCCGTCCAGGCCGGTCCTCGCTTCGCTGCGGCGCCAGGACGGGTTTGCGACGTTTGCCGTAGCTGTTTCGTGATGTGTCAGGTTCGGGTGGCAAACGTCGCAGACGTTGCCGCCCGTGCCGTTTCCGGCACTCTTTCCACCTGATCGCGGGGTTCCTCGATGTCGGTGCTGGACGCCTCATGGTGCGCTTGCGCGCGCTGCCTGCTGGTTCCGTCCAGGCCGGTCCTCGCTTCGCTGCGGCGCCTGGACGGGTTTGCGACGTTTGCCGTAGCTGTCTCGTGACCTGTCAGGTTCGGGTGGCAAACGTCGCAAACGATGGCCTCTCGGCCGTCACCGGCACCGCTTGTCACCTGCTCGCGGGGCGCGCTGTTTCGGTGCGGCGGGGTTCCGCGATGTCGGTGCTGGACACTCCGTGGGACTCAGAAGAGGGATCCTTGGGGGTCGGGGCGGGTGTAGCGGACTGCGCCGGTCCAGGCTATTTCGTCCATGAAGGACCAGCTTCGGCGGTGGATGGCTGATGGGCCTAGGCCCCGGAGGGCCTGGCGATGACGAGGGCACGGGTAGCCCTTGTTCCAGGCGAAGTCGTAGGCGGGGAACTCGAGGTCCTCGGCTCGCATTATTCGGTCGCGGGTGACCTTGGCCAGGATCGAGGCGGTGGCGATCGACAGGCACGAGGCATCGCCCTTGACGATCATCCGGGTCGAACCACCCCCCACGAAGTCCCACTTTCCGTCGATGAGGATCTGGTCCGGGGCCACACCGAGCCCGTCCAGGGCCCGGCGGGCCGCCAGGCGCTGAGCATCGGACATGCCCAACTCGTCGCACTCCCGGGCGCTGGCGTGGCCCACCGCCCAAGCCGAACACCAGTCGGTGAGCCGCCCGTAGAGCGCCTCACGCTCGGGCTCGGTCAGGGCCTTGGAGTCTCGGACCTTGTTGACCCGTCGGTCACGGGGCAGCACCACCGCGGCGATGGTGAGCGGCCCGGCCCAAGCTCCCCGCCCCACCTCGTCGACCCCCACCACCACCTCGTGGCCCTCCGCCCACAGTTCCCGCTCCGCCGCCAG
>JAGQSO010000008.1 GCA_020439505.1 Acidimicrobiales bacterium | reverse complement strand
GGCAGTTCAGGCATGGGTGGTGGCGGCGGGCCTCAAGCGCCGTCGGCTTGGAGACCGAAGTCGGTCCTCTGGCGAACCGAGGCGAACACGTCACCGATGGCGGCCATGGCGTCCTGGGCCTCCACCAGCGCCCGGAGGTCACCACCCACCCGGAGTTGGCCGGTCATGAAGGCCCGCTGGGCCGAGGCCGTGCCGCTGGCGATGGCCGCCGCGGTGGCCCGGTCCTGGGTGAAGGTGACCGTGGCCGGACGGGTTGCCCCGGCCGAGACGGTGGTGGTGCCACGGTCGAAGGCCACCTGGTACACGAAAGGCGTCGCATCGTCGGAGTCGTGGACCCGTTGCTCGAACACCAGGTCCAGTTCGCGGGTGGTGTCGGCCAGTGTCTTATCGGCCCGGGCCGCAGCGTCGAGAGCGTCGAGCCACTCCGGGGTTAGGAAGTCGACCACGGCGGTGACGCTATCGGCTCCCTGATCACGTGGGCACGGGTACGGTCCGGCGGGTGAGCACCGATCCCTTCGCCCCCGCCACCGAGTTGTCGCCCGAGCAGCGCTTCGACCGGGTTTCCGTCGACGACGAGGGCGTTCACCCTCCCGGCGACGATGAGCTGTGGTCGGAGAGCTGGTATCTCGACGTGGCCGACCCCTCGGCCGGGGTGGCGGCCTACGTCCGGCTCGGGCTCTACCCCAACCTGGGGGTCGCCTGGTACTGGGCGTGCCTGGTGGGGGAGGGGCGGCCCCTGGTGACGGTGATCGACCACGACATCGCGCTTCCTCGGCGGGGCCTGGAGATCCGAACCGAAGGGTTGTGGTGTGACTACAACGTCGAGACCCCGCTCGACCACGTCTCGGTCGGGGTCGAGGCGTTCGCGGTGGAGGTAGACGACCCCACCGCGGTGTACGGCGAACTACGGGGCAACCGGGTGCCCTTCGGGCTCGACCTGGAATGGGAGACGGCGGGAGGCATCTACGCCTACCCCGGTGTAACCCGCTACGAGGTTCCCTGCCGGGTTCATGGCGAGATCCTGCTGGCGGGCGAGACCATCGAGGTCGACAGCTTCGGACAACGGGACCACTCGTGGGGAACGAGGGACTGGTGGACCTACTCGTGGAGCTGGATGGCGGGCTGGCTCGACGACGGGACCCGCTTCCACGGAACCAGCGTCCACCTCGACGGACTCGACCTCTACGGCACCGGCTACATCCAGGTACCGGCCCGATCGGTCACCGGTGACGGTGACGGTGACGATCCAGCCTGGACGGTGACCGGTGTCGATGTGGTCGGTCACCACGAGACGTTCGGCGCCAACGGCCTACCCGCTTCGGGCCGGTGGCAGGTGGGTGAGCTCGATCTCGCCGTCCAGCCGGTGGCGTTCGCCCCGGTGGGGATCGCCGGCACCGACGGGCGCTACAGCCGATTTCCCCGGGCCTGGTGCCGCTTCGAGACGACCGATGGCCGTCGCGGCGACGGCTGGGTCGAGTGGAACTACCCGAGCTGAGAACACGGGTCGCTCGCGGGTCCCGGCGGACAGCTCCAGCTCGTCGTCGCGGCGACGGTGGATCAGATCAGGGTCGGTCGGTGTCGGCCCTGGCCTCGACGGCCTGACGACGCTTGATCTCCTCGACGTCGTCGACGAGGTCGGGTGGCACCAGTTCGGGATCGGCGTTCTCGGGATGGAGGCGAACCTGGATGATGCGACGCCACACGAACCACCCGACGGCTCCCAGGATGGCCAGCACCACCACGTACTGGGCGTAGCTCATGACCGACTGGACCGTGTCCCACTGCTCGCGGGCGTAGTAGCCGACCATGATCAGCACCAGGTTCCAAAGGCCTGACCCGATGGCGGTGTAGACGGTGAAGCGGACCGGGTTCATCCGGCGGAGCCCGGCGGGAACCGACACCACCGACCGCACCAGGGGTACGCCCCGGCACACCAGCACCGCCAGTTCCTCGTGTCGGTCGAACCAGGCGTCGGCGGTGTCGAAGTCCTTCTCCTTGACCCCGAACCAGCGACCCCACTTGGCCACGAAGCCTCGCAGCCGGTCCTCGCCGATTCCGGCGCCGATCAGGTACAGCAGCCAGGCGCCGATCACCGATCCGACGGTGGCGGCGATGATCATGCCCACCAGTTCGGCCGGACCGCGACCCCCGTCATTGGCCCAGATGCCAGCCGCCGGAAGCACCACCTCGGAGGGGATCGGGGGGAAGAGGTTCTCGAGGGCGACCAAGAAGGCGACCCCGAGGTAACCCATCTTGTCGATGACGTCGATCACCCAGTCGGTGAGGTCGCCGGTGAGGAAGTCGCTGAGGCCGGCCAGGATCACGTTTCGGTCACCACCGTGGGAGGAGGATTGGGCGAGCCGACGCTCAGGACTGGGCGTCGATGTCGAGCAGCGGGGGTAGCACCGCGTCGTGGTCGGCGAACAGCGCCGACGCCGGACCGGTGCCGTCGAGAGCGTCGGCCGCCATGACCACGGCGGCGGCGGTGTAGGTCGACTGCTCGTCGGCGGGGAAGCGGCTCAGGTCGGGGAACACGGTTCCGGTCCAGTACCGGCCCGAGGGCACCCGGTACTGCTGCGCCCACGTGAACAGGCGCTCGGCGGTCTCCCGTTCACCGACGGCGAGGTGGGCCATCATGCACTCACAGGTTTCGGCGACGGTGATCCAGGGCCGGTCCTTCACGCAGCGGACGCCACGCTCGTCGTCCACGAAGGTGTCGAAGCGGTCGGCGAGACGCTGACGACCGGCATCACCCAGCAGGACCCCACCCAGTACCGGGTAGTACCAGTCCATGGCCCAGCGGTGCTTGGGGGCGAAGGCGTCGGCCTCGTGGTGGCGGATGGCGTCGGCTAGTCGGGCGGCCGAAAGCTCCCAGTCGGGGCGCTCGTGGCCCAACAGACCGGCCAGTGCCACCGCGCATCGCAGGCTGTGGCAGATGCTGGAGGACCCGGTGAGCAGGGCGAAGGGCCACGGAGTCCCGTCGGCGTGTCGGGCCCAGAGGATCTCGCCCCGAGGTTCTTGCAACTCGAGCACGAAGTCGATGGCCCGTTCCACGGTGGGCCACATCGTCTCGGCGAAACCGTGGTCGGCGGTGATCAGCCAGTGGTGCCATACGCCGGCCGCGATGTAGGCCACCACGTTGGCGTCGAGCTTGTCCTGCTCGACACCGTCCTCCACGTAGTACTGGTGCCAGGCCCCGTCGGGGCGCTGGATGTCGACCAGCCACTGATAGGCCCGCTCGGCCTCGGCGATGCGGCCGCCGATGGCCAGAGCCATCGCCGCTTCGACGTGGTTCCAGGGGTCGGCGTGACCGCCGGGCACCCACGGCACCATGCCCGAGGGCAGCTGCCATTCGGCGATGGCGTCGACGGTGGCCTGGACCTGGTCGGCGGTGATGATCCCGTCGACGGTCGGCAGGTGGAGATCGGTCATGTCAGGCCGCCTGGTGTCGGGGGGCGGAGGGTTTGGTGGCGTAGAGCACCAGGCTCTTGCCCAGCACCGGGTTCAGGAGCTTCTCGGTCCAGCGGGTGAGCTTGGGGGCCGAGGTGATGTCCCACACCAGGAGCTTGTGGTACGCCGCCACCAGCGGGTGCGTGTCGTTGGTGGGTCCCACCGCGCACTTCAGCCACCAGTAGGGCGAGTGCAGGGCGTGGGCATGGTGGGCGTCGCCCGGCTTCAGCCCCGCGTCGCGGAACCGGCGGCGCAGGGTGGCCTCGGTGAAGATCCGGACGTGGCCGCCCTCGACGTAGGGGGCGTGGTACTGGTCGCTGAGCGCCCAGCAGATCTGCTCGGGCAGCCAGGTTGGCACCGTCACCGCCAAGGTCCCACCAGGTCGCAGCACCCTGGCCAGTTCCCGGGCCGCCGCAGCGTCGTCGGGGATGTGCTCCATGACCTCCGAGCAGACGATGCGGTCGAAGGTGTCGTCGGGGAACGGGAGCCGGGTCCCGTCCCCGTTCACCGTCGCCGCGCTGGCCCCGTCGGGGACCTCTCCTGCCTCGATCATGGCCCCGAACAGGCCGTTCACGTCCTTGAGATCGGCCAGGTTGTAGTCGAGGGCCACGATGTCGGCGCCGCGCCGGAACACCTCGAAGGCGTGGCGTCCGGCCCCAGCCCCCATGTCGAGGACCCGGTCGCCGGGCTGCAGACCCAGGCGGGCGTAGTCGACGGTGAGCATGAACCCTCAAGCCTTCCCGTCAGGTGACCTTTCGGTCAAGCTGCTCGGGTGCTGGGTCGGGTTTGACGTTTCGGTGCTGGGCTCCTCTTGGTGCGCCGGGGGCGCGCTGTTTGCTGTTCCGCCCGGCAGGTCCTCGCTTCGCTGCGGCGCCGGACGGTTTGTGACGTTTTCGCACTTGGTCGCTCTGAAGCCTGTGCTGGACGAAAACGTCACAAAGTCTGTCGGTCAGGCTGCTCGTGACCTGTCGGTCGAGCTGCTCGGGTGCTGGGTCGGGTCTGGCGTTTCGGTGCTGGGGGCGCCGGGGGCGCCGGGGGGTTCATGGGGGTTCATGGGGGTGTGGTGTGGGGGTACGGTGCGGTTTGTGGACGAGTTCGACTATGTGGTGGTGGGTGGCGGGTCGGCCGGGTGTGTGGTGGCTGCTCGGCTGAGCGAGGATCCTTCGGTCAGGGTTTGTCTGCTGGAGGCGGGCGGTGAGGGCCGCAACGTGTTCATCCGGGCCCCCTTGGGTTTCGCCCTGGGCAACGGGCAGGGCTGGAACAGCTGGAACTACCAGACCGTTCCCCAGGTCGGGTTCAACGGTCGGAGGGGGTTCCAGCCCCGGGGAAAGGCGCTGGGTGGTTCCAGCACCATCAACGCCATGATCTACGCCCGGGGCCACCGGTCGGACTACGACGCCTGGGCCGAGTTGGGCAACCCGGGATGGGGTTTCGACGACGTGCTCCCGTACTTCAAGAAGTCCGAGTGCAACGCCATCCACCGCGACTCGGATCTGCACGGCGTCGACGGGCCGCTGCACGTGACCAACCTGCGCAGCCCCAGCCCGCTCAACGACGTGTTCCTGCAGGCCTGCCAGAACCAGGGGATCCCGTTCAACCCCGACCTCAACGGGGAGCAGCACCACGGGTGCTACCACGTGCAGGTCACCCAGAAAGACGGTGAGCGCCACAGCGTGGCCGCCGCCTTCATCCACCCCAACCTCGACCGGCCCAACCTCGATGTTCGCACCGGCGCCCACATCACCCGGTTGCGCTTCGACGGCCGGCGGGCCGACGCGGTGGAGTACGTGCGGGGCGACCGGTCCGAGACGGTGCGAGCCCGGCGGGAGATTGTCATGTCGGCCGGGGCCTTCGGCACCCCACAGATCCTCATGGCGTCAGGTGTCGGGCCGGGAGCTCACCTCCAGAGCATGGGAATCACCCCGGTGCTGGACTCACCCGGCGTCGGCCAGAACCTCCAGGACCACATCTCGGCTCTTCTCATCTACCGGGCGCTCATCCCCGACCACACCGTCGGCATCTCACCCGGGGGTGTGGCCAAGCTCCTCAAGGGCATGTGGGAGTGGAGGCGTCACCGCACCGGGGTGATCACCAGTTGCGCGGCGGAGTCGGGCGTGTACTACCGCGCCGACCCCGACGCCGAGGTGTCCGACATGGAGATGGAACTGATCGTGGGTATCGGCGATGACCACGGCCGAAAGATCCACCTCGGTCACGGGTACTCCGCCCACCTGTTGCTGGCCCGGCCCCGCAGCATCGGCGAGGTCCGCCTGGCCAGCCCTGACACACGGGTGGACCCGCTGATCGACCCCCGCTACTTCAGCGACCCCTACGACATGGAGACGCTGGTCAAGGGCACCCAAGTGGCGTTGGACATCATGAACGACCCGGTGTTCGACCGGTACCGGGGCGAGATGCTCATCCCCTACGACCGCAACGACCCCCACCAGATCGAGGAGCAGCTCCGCGCCCACGCCGACACCGAGTACCACGTGTGCGG
>JAGQSO010000070.1 GCA_020439505.1 Acidimicrobiales bacterium | reverse complement strand
GCGGGGTGGAGGACGTCCGTTTCCCGGCCATGGTCGAACCCCCCGCCGACCTTCGCCTGGCGGTAACCATAGAGCGGCTGGGTAGTCGTGGTGGTTGGGGACGGGCCGAGGCCTCCTGTGACGGCACTGTCACCTGCCGCGCCCGGCTGTTCTTCGTCCTGGCCTGATCACGTCACGACGCCCGCCTCGGGCGCGCCGCGGCTCGAGGCTGATGCCGGCGGTGAATCCTTGGACGTCAGCGGATGGGAATCAGTTGGAGGGAGTCGGTGGCCTGGCCGGGGTAGTCACTGGAACCCGAAAGGACGCAGACCAGGTCTCCCCGGCGGATGTCTCCTGCCTCGCGGGCCACGTTGAGGACGTGGGTGATCACGTTCTCGTCGTGGTAGTCGACCCCGAGGTGGTGGGGGATCGCCCCCCAGCTCAGCTTGATCTGGCGCAGCGCCTGGGTGTCGGCCGAGAACCCGAGGATCTTGGCCTGGGGACGGAACCGGGCGATCGCCCGCACCGTGAAACCGGTTCGGGTGATGCAGACGATGGCGCTGGCCCTGCTCTCACTGGCGGCGCGCCACGCCGCCATGGTCATGGAGTTGGTGACGGTGTCGTCGACCGAGGGCTGCATGGTGGTGGCCATGGCGTGGACCCGGGCTCCCCAGGCGTCGTAGTCGAACTCGTCGTCGGCCCGGGCCGCGATGCGGGCCATGGTGGCCACCGCGTTCACCGGGTCGTGGCCGATGGCGGATTCTCCCGACAACATCAGGGCGCTTGATCCGTCGAACACCGCGTTGGCGATGTCGGAGGCCTCGGCCCGGGTGGGGGACGGGGCGGTGACCATCGACTCCAACATCTGGGTGGCGGTGATGGCTGGCCGACCCACCGCAATGCAGCGCTGGAGGATCCGCTTCTGGAGGTGGGGAAGCTCCTCGATCGGAAGCTCGGCGCCGAGATCTCCCCGGGCGATCATCACCGCACCTGACGCCTCGATGATGCTGTCCAGGTTGTCGACCGCGGCGCGGGTCTCGATCTTGGCGATCACCAGCGGACCCCGGGGATGGGGCTCGACCCCGACCCGGCGCACGTCGTGAGCCGAACGAACGAACGACAGCGCCACCATGTCGATGCCCTCCTCCACGAAGGCGTCGAGCATGTGCAGATCCTCGGGGGTGGGCGACGGGATGCGGAGCCGGTCCGACGGGATGTGGACCCCCGGTCGGCCCTGGAGCAGGCCGCCGTGGGTGACCCGGGCCTGCAGGTGGTCGTGGTTGCGCTCCTCGACCAGCGCCATCACCCCGCCGTCACCGAAGGTGACCCGGTCGCCCACGTGGAGGTCGTCGAGCAGGCCCTCGTGGTCGACGCGGATGGCCGCTTCGGTAGAGCCTTCCTCCCCCGGGGTGAGGCGGATCCGGGTGCCTTCATCGACGGCCAGGCCACCGTCGGGCATGGAGCCGGCGCGGACCTTGGGGCCCGGCAGGTCCACCAGGACGCCGATCGGTCGGCCGAGGGAGGCCTCCACCCGGCGGACTCGGTGGAACTTCTCGATCGCCTCGTCGAGGGTGCCGTGAGCCAGTCCGATGCGGGCGACGTCCATGCCGGCCTCGGCCAGGTCCTTGATCATCGCCTCGGAATCAGAGGCGGGGCCGATGGTGGCGATGATCTTGGTGCGGCGGGGCATGGATCCAGTGTCGCACCAGCGGGTACCGGATCCACGACTTCATTCCCCCAAGAACCCACTGGAGGCGCGCAGATAGGCGAGCCGACCCATAAGTACGGCATGGTTGAATCGAGGCGAAGTCTCGGTCTGATTACCCTCGCAGCGACGGCGGCTGGACCTGTGCGCTGGGTCCCTCAACTGGTTGGGGCGGTCGAGGTGGAGGGTCCCTACCCTGGGGGTGTGGACTCATCTCGTACCGACGTCGCCAGCCCGGCCCGTCCTGCTGTCGAACCCGTCGTGGAGACCGGGTGGCGGGGTCGTGTGGAGCCGGTTCCGGTGGCGTTGTTCTGCGCCGTGACCCTGTTCATCTGGGGCAACCGGATCTGGCTGGCGTGGACCAATCCCGACGACACGGTGGGCGAGAAGTTGGTCTGGTCCACTCCCATCACCCTGTTCGTGGTCGCGGCGGTGCTGCTCGGCGGGTTCATGGTGGGCGGCGGAGATCGAACCGACCGTCGCTTCGCCCTGGGGGTCACAGGGTTCGCCGTCGGAACGACCCTGTACTGGGGGATTCGCATGCCGATGATCTGGACCGCTGATCACCCCGCCGCTTTCATGGCGGTCCATTCCGTGCTGGCCGTGGTCTCGGTGGCGCTGGCCGTCAAGGCCTGGCTCTCCATCCGATCGCTCTGACCCCCCACAAGGGTGGTGGTTTGACAACGGACCGACGGGTTTTGTCGGTCCGTGTCGATGACCGGACGGCCGGGGCTCGGGGCTACCATCGCTGAACCATGGGCCAGGTGATCGTCGTCAACGAGAAGCCGTCGTCGAACCCGGGCGTCGTCCGGTTCGAGACCAACCGGATGCTGACCGGTACCGGCCACGAGCGCTACCGGCTGGACGATGAGATCTGGGGTGAACGGCCGCCCGACGTGTTGGCCCGCCGTCTTTTCGAGAGCGGTCAGGTGCAGGGCGTTCACGTGAACGGCAACATGGTCACCGTCGATCTGGCCAAGGGAAGCGACAGCGAAGGTCTCAAGGAGATCGTGGAGCTGCTGTACCTGTACTACGACGAGGAGAAGACGGCCACCTACCTGGCGGTCGAAGCCGAGAAGGCGGCCAAGGCGGCCGCCGAAGCGGCCGAAGCCGAAGCCAAGGCGGCCGCCGAAGCCAAGGCGGCCGCCGAAGCCAAGGCGGCCGAGGAAGCCAAGGCGGCCGAGGCGGCGGCTGGGGCGGGCGAAACCCCTGGCGATTCCGATCCGGCGTCCTCGGACCCCTCGACCGAAGGCTGACCTGATGACCGGCCATGACCCTCTCCTCGTCCGACGGACCCGAGGTGGGGCTCGGGCGGTGGTTGGTGCATCACTCCTTGCCGGTTCGCTGCTGGCCGGGCTGTTGCTGGCGGGGTGCGGTGACGACGGCTCGGCCGAGGTGAAGTTGAGCGCCGCCGGGCAACGGGGCAAGGCGGTGGCCGAGGCCAAGGGGTGCCAGTCGTGTCACACCGTCGACGGCCGGCGAAGCATGGGTCCCACCTGGCAGGGGCTGGCCGGCTCCCAGGTCCAACTGGCCGACGGGTCCACCGTCACCGCTGACGACGCCTACATCGAGCAGGCCATCCGTGATCCCCGGTCCCAGGTGAGGGCAGGGTTCGAGAACATGATGCCGGTGGCCTACGGCGACCTCACCGAAGAGTCGATGGCGGATCTGGTTGCCTACATCCGAGAGGTATCGGGGAGCTGACCTGACGCCCGGCGGCGGCCGGGCGGGAATCAGCCGGCTCGGCCGGGAGACCGGGATATCCGGGATTTCAGCGCGTCCCGGTTGCAAGTATCGAACATGTGTTCGATACTTGGTCCATGGCCGTAGCTGCTCCTGATCTCGCTTCTCTCACCCTCCTGGGACAGCGGATCCGACCGGTCACCGGGGCCACCGAGCGGGTGCTCGAGGTGCCTGAGGTTCTTGCCGACCTGCTCCCTCACCGTGGTCTGCAACGGGGTTCCCTGGTGGCCACCGGCGGAACGGCGGCATCGTCTCTGGCCCTGGCCCTTGTCGGCCCGACCTCGGCCGCCGGCGGTTGGGTGGCGGCGGTCGGGCTGCCTCATCTCGGATTGGTGGCGGCGGCGGAGCTGGGGGTCGACCTGGAACGGGTCCTGCTGGTGGAGGATCCGGGTCCCACCCGGTGGGCGGCGTCGTTGTCGGCGCTGCTGGACGCGGTGGAGGTGGTGTTGTGCCTGCCGCCCCGCCCGGTGACCGCCGGTGTCCAACGCCGACTCACCGCCCAGGCCCGTGACCGTGGCTCGGTGATCGTCCAGGTGGGGGGCACGGTCGAGCGGTGGGCCGGAACCCCCGACCTGGTGGTGGAGGCGTCAGCCGCCCGCTGGCGAGGGGTGGGCAGTGGTCACGGGCACCTTCGAGGACGTCTGGCCCAGGTCTCGGTCACGGGTCGTCGTGGTGCCCACCGCCCCCGCCGGGCTCACCTGTGGCTCCCGGCTCCCGGAGGTGGGGTGTCAGCCGTCTCGGCCGTCTCCTCCGATGAGAGCGTCCCGTCTCCCTCTCCTCCGTCGGTTGCCGGTGGAGACCTCGTCGTTCCGTCGGAAGGGCCCGGGGCCTCGGGTGAGGGGTGGAACGGGACCCACCTGGGGGAGGCGGGGTGAACGGCGACGACCATCCAACCCGCACCGTGGTGGTGCACTGCCCCCAGTGGCCGGTGGTGGCGGCCTCGGGTATTTCGACCTCGGCCGGAGGGGGGAACGACGGTCCCGACCCGGACCCGATGGTGGTGGTGAAGGCCAACCGGGTAGTGGCGGCCTCGGTCGGGGCCCGTCGGGCCGGTGTCGAGGTGGGTATGCGCCGACGTGAGGCCCAACGGCGTTGTCCCCACGTGGTGGTGAGCGCCCACGATCCAGAGCGGGACGCCCGCTGCTTCGAGCCGGTGGCCGTCGCCTTCGACGCGTTGACCCCGGGGGTCGAGGTGTCGATCCCCGGCACCCTCGCCTTCGCGGCACGGGGCCCGTCCCGCTATCTGGGGGGTGACCGTTCCATGGCCGAACGGACCGGATGGATCGCCGGTGGTGCCACCGGCGGAGCCGAGGTGGGGGTGGGGGTGGCCGATGGGGCCTTCGCCGCCTTGCTGGCTGCCCGCCAGTCGGTCAGGACCGGGGACCCGGTGGTGGTGGAACCGGGGGAGTCTCCCTCCTTCCTGGCCCCCTTCCCGGTGGCGGCTCTCACCCGCGCCGCGCTGGACGTGGCGGTCCCGGTGGAGCTGAGCGAGCTCTTCGGCCGGCTGGGTCTGAGAACCCTCGGCCAGGTGGCGGAGCTGGATGCTTCCGATCTGGTCGGCCGCTTCGGTGAAGTGGGGGCATTGGTGCATCGCCTGGCCCGAGGGCTGGACCCCCGTCCCCTGGCCGCCCGCCGCCCCGCCCCTGAGCTGAAGGTCACCCGTGAGGTGGACCCCCCGGCCGAGCAGGTGGATCGGGCCGCCTTCGTGGCCCGGGTGCTGGCGACGGAACTGCACGCTTCGTTGTCGTCGCGGGGGCTGGCCTGCACCCGGGTACTGGTGGAGGCCGAGACCGACCATGGTGAGACCCTGGCCCGCCACTGGAGGCACGAGGAGGCCCTCACCCCGGCCGCTCTCACCGACCGGGTCCGCTGGCAGCTCGACGGGTGGTTGACCAGCGGTGCCGCCGTCCGTCCCACCGCCGGGATCGTGAGGATCACCCTGATTCCGGTGGAGGTGGTGGCGGCTCGGGGACGTCAGCTCGGGTTCTGGGGTGGGGAGACCCTGGTCGACGAACGCATCTTGCGGGCGGTGGCCCGTCTCCAGGGAACTCTGGGCGAAGGATCGGTGCGGGTGGCTGAGCTGCGGGGAGGACGGGGACCACGGGAACGGGTGGTGCAGGTCCCGGTGGAGGCGGTCGACCTGACCGCCGAACGACCGTCGGCCCGGCTGGAGGTCTGGTCCCCGGCCGCTCGGTGGCCGGGGCGTGTCCCCGATCCGGCTCCGGCCTCGGTCCTGGCTCGGCCCGAGTTGGTCGAGGTGGTCGATGCTGACGGTGAGCCGGTGGCCGTCAGCGGGCGGGCCGAGATCTCCTCTCCTCCGGCCCGGTTGTGCCGACCCGGTCAGGTCCCCCGGGCGGTGGTGGGGTGGTGCGGACCATGGCCGGTGGAGGAGCACTGGTGGGATCCGTCCCGCCATCGCAGGAGGGCCCGCTTCCAGGTGGTCGACGACTCGGGGGTTGCCCACCTGCTTGCCGTCGAGTCGGGGCACTGGTGGCTGGAAGCTGTGTACGACTGAGGTACTCGCAGCAAGGGTGCAAAAAGATGTGCAAGAATTCCCCGACCCACGCCCATGTGTCGTGGGTCACCGACGCCAGAAGGGGACCGAGCCGCGATGAGCGACGAAGACGCGCCCGAGGAACTGACAGTTCCCGAGCCGGCCGACAAGACCGAAGCAGCCGGACGGACCACGCGGCGTCGAACGGTGCGACGACTGTCGATCGCCGGTGTGGCGGTCGGTCTGGCCGCGGTCGGTGGCTTCGCCTACACCCAGCTCAAGCCGGTGGTCGACGCCCAGCGCTACGCCACCGTCACCTATGAGGTTCCGACGGCACCGAAGCTGACCCCGACGGCGGGGGAGACCCTGCTGCGTGTCGATCCGACTCGGTCATCGCTCACCTATGAGGTCGACGAGGAGCTCGGCGGCCGCAAGACCGGGACGGCCAAGGGAACCACCAGCGGAATCGCCGGTGATGTCGCCCTCAACCAGGCCGATCTGGCCCGGACCCGCATGGGCAGGATCGTCGTCAACATCGAACAGTTCGAGTCCGACAACAACCTGCGCGACGCCCGCATCCGCCAGGACTTCCTCCAGTCCAACGAATACCCGCTGGCCACCTTCGACCTCGACAAGATCACCGGACTCACCGGCGAGGTCGAGGAGGGCAAGACCTACGAGTTCACCATCGACGGCAAGGTCACGGTCAAGGGCAAGCCCGCCACCGTCACCTGGGACGCCACCGCCCGGTGGGAGGGTGGGGAGCTGGTCGCCACCGCCACCACCGTCGCCAAGCTGTCACGCTTCGACGCCGGACCAATCTCCATCGCCGGACTGGTACAGACCCGCGACGACGTGAAGCTCACCTTGAAGCTGACCGCGGTGGACCCCTCCACCACCGACGTCGCGACCGCGGTGGAGCGTGAGGCCCGACAGGAGCGCACCGGTACCGGCGTGCCCTCCTACGTCGGCGACATCGAGCCCATCTTGGAGCGCAACTGCGTTTCCTGCCACCAGTCGGGTCAGTTCGGAGCCCACACCCTCACCTTGGATGACGCCGGCGACGCCAAGGCGGTGTCCGACGGCATCAAGACGGTGACCCAGGTGGGCTACATGCCTCCCTGGTTCGCGTCGGACAAGGGCGTCGACCTGGCCCACAAGCCCGACATCTCCGACGAGGAGATCGCCTCTCTCGCCGCTTGGGCCGAGGCAGGGGCGCCCCTCGACGTCCCCGCCACCACCAAGCTCGAGCCCACCCGGGAGGCCGCTGAGCTCCTGCCCCGCCAGGACCAGAAGATGTTCATCCCCAGCTACACCGGGTCCGCCGACGTATCCAACGACTACCGCTGCTTCGTGCTGGAACCCGAGATCGCCGAGTCGATGTTCATGACCGGTTACACCTTCCTCGGGGACCAGGTGGCTCAACTCCACCACGCCCAGGTGTTCCACATCAGCGGCGAGCAGCGGGAGAACGTCCGGTCCAAGGAAGGGGCCGACGGCAGCCCGGGCTGGTCCTGCTACAGCAGCCCCAGCCTGCCCGGCCGTCCGCCGGACCGCGATCCGGGCGAGCCCCGTCACCGTGACGTCGGTTTCGCCGGCCAGGCCAACCTGGTGGCGGGATGGGTGCCGGGCCAGTCGCCGGTGATCTTCCCCGAGAACGCCGGGTTCCTCATGGATCCGGGTGACGCCCTGGTCCTTCAGATCCACTACCACTACGGCGACGAACCGGTCGCCGACCGGTCGGGCCTGGCGATCCAGCTCACCCCCGACACCCCTGACATCCGGGAGATGAGGGTGGTGAACCCGTTGGCGCCGGTCGAGGTGCCTTGCCTCCCTGAAGACGCCGATGCTCCGCTGTGTGACCGCGACGCGGCCATGGAGGAGAACGTGCGGCTGTACGGCCCGTCGGGGGCCGGAACCCAAAACGGCCTACTCATGTTGTGCGGCAGGACACCCGACGAGCTGGCCGCCACCTTCGACGGCCGATTCGCCCGGTCGTGGTGCGACCTGGTCGTCCCCGAGGACGGGGTGATAACCGGGGTGCTGGGCCACATGCACACCATCGGGTCGACCTTGCGGATGACCCTCGACGCTGACACCCCGGCCGAGCAGATCCTGTTGGACATCCCCGACTGGAGCTTCGACTGGCAGATGAACTACGCCCTGGCCAAACCGTTGAGGGTCAAGGCCGGTCAACCGCTACGGCTGGAGTGCTCATGGGACCGGGCCAAGGCCGCGGGCCGGGAGCCGAAGTACATCATGTTCGCCGAAGGCACCGAGGACGAGATGTGCTTCGCCACCTACTCGCTCATCCCTGACCGCCAGGACCGCTGAGGATCCTGACCTACGAAGGGTCCCGGGCCCGATGAGGATCCGGGCCCCTGACCTCAGATGTCCTAACGGATAGGTCCAGTCGTGATCGCTGCGAGGGTGATCAGACCGTGGCTTCGCCTCGGTCTGATCATGCCGTGCTTATGGGTCGGCTCGCCTGGTCCTCGCCTCCTTACGAAGAGGCGAGGGCAAGTTCGGCGATGCGTTGCCGAAGGCCGAGCTGGTCGGCGTCGAGGTCATCACCCTCGGAGGTGATGATAAGCGGATGTGCCTCGTCGTCTTCGACGAACAGTGTCTCTCCGTCGTCGAAGGCCCGGTGGCCGTCGATCTCCAGGGCGGTGTATCGGACGGTGAACATCGAGTTGGACTCCGCCGCCACCCAGGCGTCCCACTGATCGCCGGGGGCCACCGTCACCGACCCGCTTGCTCCGCCGTCGAACTCGAGGTGACACCCTTCGGTTTCGAGGTTGAGTTCGTCGATGAGGATCGAGCCGCTGGAGGATCCGGTGCTATCCAGAGTGCCGAACGATTCGGGGGCCATGGAGCCGAGGGCGTCGCAGTCCATCGAGCCCTCGGAGACCAGACTGGATCCTTCGCTCAGGATCGACTCGGCCAGCTCGCGGGCCATCTCGGCGGAGTCTTCGTCGTCGGCACCGGCGGCGGAAACGAACACCATGGTGCCGTCGACGAGGATCACGATGTCGGTACCCGAGCGGTAGGCGTCCTCTCCGAGGTCGTCGAGCGGCTCCATGCCGTCCTCGGCGAAGTCGGCCTTGGCGGCGGCCTCCGCTGCGTCGAAGAACGATCCCGTGGCGTTATGGCTCATGACTCGGGTCACCGAGACCGTGCCGTCCGAGCCGTCGGAGAACTCGAACGAGCAGCCCCGGTCTTCGTAGCTCAAGGAGGTCCCGTCGGTGTTCAAGCTGCCCGATCCCCCCATCGACTGGGCGCGGTCCACCGGTCCGCCCATCACTTCCGCGACCTTGGCGCTCTCGGGGCAGACGGCGGTGCGTCCGGACTCGGCTCCCGAGGTCGTGGTGGCCTCGGTGGTCGTGGTGGTGGTGGTGGTCGAGACGGGGCGGCGTGTCGTGGTGGTGGTCGAAGCCGAGTCTCCACCGCTCCCACACCCGGCGAACGACATGGCGGCGAGGCAGGCCGAAGCCGCCATGGTGACGATGCGAGTGCTCATGGGGTCACTACCTATCAGACCGGCTGTCCCGGTGGAGGCAGGTCTGTCATTTGGCGTCAGCCGTTCAGCGAGCGGCTACCAGCGCCGGCTCGGCGGTTACGGCGAGCGAGGCCCGGTCCTCGTCGCGTCGGGTAGCGAAGCGTCGACCCGCCCTGGCTATGCGTTCCATGCGCTTGAACAGCTTGGTGCGGGCCTCTTCTGCTTCGGGGCTGAGGCCTTCGAGTTGGTCGATGCCCCACTGGCGGATGATGACCGGCACCAGAACCGAATCGTGGTGGACGCTGAAGTCGTAGATGCCGATGCGGGCGATGGCGTGGGCGTGGGTCTCGAAGTCCACGATGCCGGTTCCGGGCATCTCGAACTCGCGGACCTGGCGTTCGATGGCGATCACCATGGCCGAGGGATCGATCTCCAGCGCTGCGGTACCCAGGTCCCGGTAGAAGAGGTGGTGGCGGTTCTCATCGGCCGCCATGCGCTTCATGACCTCGTAACCGGCCGGGTCGTCGAGAAGCTTTCCGGTGTTGTGGTGGGCGATGCGGGTGGCCAGCTCCTGGAGGGTCACGTAGACGATCCCGTCGGTGGCGTAGTCGGGGCTGGGTACCTGTCCGCTCTCGACCTGCGCCATCCGGGCCCGCTCCAGGGCCACCGGGTCCACGAGGCGGGTGACGGTGAGGTAGTCACGCAGCACGATGGAGTGCCGTCCTTCTTCGGCGGTCCACCGGCGTACCCACGTGCCCCACGCGCTGTCTGCTCCGAACATGGTCTCGATGGTCCGGAAGTAGTACGGCAGGTTGTCCTCGGTGAGCAGGTTGACGAACAGGCTGGAGCGCACCGCCGGGTCGATGTCGACCTCGTCAGGGTTCCACTGCTCGCCCGGGGCGAAGTCGCGGCCTCGACCCCACGGGACGATCTCGTGGGGGAACCACTCCTTGGCGGTGGACAGGTGCTTGTCCAATAGGCCGGCGGCCACCGGCTCCAACTCGTTGAGGAGCGCCGTCTGTTCGGGGGACAAGGTCAGCATCCCACCAGCCTACCTACCGGTAGGTAGGGAGGAAAGGCCTGTGGACCGAACGCTCCGAATCTCTCGACCAGACCGAGGCGGAGTCTCGGTCTGACTACGCTCGACACGACGACTGGACGGTCAGCCAGGTATCCAGGCCTCGCGGTGACAGTCCGGCAGCACCGTCGGCCGGTCTCCGATCGACGCCTGAGAGGGGACCGCAGATGACCGTCGACCGCAACCAGCCCAATCCCTTCAGCCGGCGCCGGTTCCTGACCGGATCGGTCGCCGCCGCCGCCCTGATCGCCACCGGTTGCTCCGACGACGGCCCGAACCGGACGGCCACAGGACCTTCGACCAGCAGCGCCGCCGGACGGACCACCACCAGCCACGCGGCCAAGCTGGCCGGAGACCCCTTCACCTTGGGGGTGGCCTCCGGAGACCCGCTGCCCGACCGGATGATCCTGTGGACCCGTCTGGCCCCTGATGCCCTCGCGGCCGACGGATCGGGCGGCATGACTGCCGATCCGGTGGATGTGATCTGGGAGATCGCGGCCGACGAGCGCTTCGCCAAGATGGTCGACAACGGTGTGTACACGGCCCTTGCCGACCAGGGCCACAGCGTCCATGTCGATGCCAAAGCGCTCGATCCCGCCACCGAGTACTGGTACCGGTTCCGGGTCGGGGAGTGGACGAGCCCGGTGGGTCGGGCCCGGACCCTTCCGGCCGACTCCCCCCGTCGCCTGACCCTGGCGGTGGCCAACTGCCAGATGATGGAGACGGGGGCCTACGCCGCTTACCGCCACATGGCCGAACAGGACCTCGACTTGGTCCTCCACCTCGGCGACTACATCTACGAATACCCCGGCGTCCCCGGGGCCCGCATGTCCCAGCCCGACCGGGCCATCGTCAACCTGGGGGACTACCGGCTCCGCTACGCCTCCTACCACCTCGACCCCGACCTCCAGGCCGCCCACGCCCGGCTGCCGTTCGTCGCCACCTGGGACGACCACGAGGTGGCCAACAACTACATGGGTGACGTCGTCCCCGCTTCGCCCACCGGAGCCGACCTGGACCGAAAGGCCGCCGCCTATCAGGCGTGGTGGGAGAACCTGCCCGTGCGTCTCGACCCTCCCGACGGTGCCGTACTCGACGTCTACCGGCGCTTCGACATCGGCAACCTGGCGAGGATCCATGTGCTCGACGAACGCCAGCACGCGGACCTGCCGCCCTGTCGGCCCGAACCCGACAACACCACCGACTTCGGCGACTGCGATGCCCGCAGCGCGGAGGACCGGACCCGCCTCGGTACCGACCAGGAGGCCTGGCTGGCCGAGGGACTGGCCAAGGGGGGCGTCACCTGGAACCTCCTCGGAAACCCGGTGGTCCTCGCCGGCGTCGACGCCGGCGCACCCGAGGGTGACCCGGCCTACTACCTCGACGTGTGGGATGGCTTCCCCCAGGCCCGCCAACGACTTCTCAGCCAGATGGCCGATTCGGCCAACCCCGTGGTCCTGACCGGCGACTACCACCAGGGCATGGTCCTGGACGTCCACGAGACCCCATTCGACGAGACGTCACCGATCATCGCTCCCGAGTTCATGGCCTGCCCGATCTCGTCGGTCCTGTTCAGCCAGGACGTGACCGGTCGAACCCCCCACCTGCGCCAACAACTCGACAACCACGGCTACCTGGCCGTGGAGGTAACCCCCGACCAGCTCACCGCCCGCTTCCAGGTCGTGGCCGACGTCGCCGACGCCGCCAGTGCGGTCACCACCGCGGCAACCTGGGTGGTGGACGCAGGGGACCCCGTCACCCGTCAGGTGTAGGTCAGCCGACAGGTGGAGTCGAACGGCGGAGCCGACCTCGGCAGTCGCAGGGATCCGCCACCGGGCTGGGCCCCCGAATTTTTTGGCCTACGGATCGGACCCGAGGTTGGGTGGATGCCTACCGGGTGATGCATTCGGTGGATCGAAGCGATCCGGTGGTTAGGAGGCGAGCGGAGGCGAGTCGACCCATAAGCACGGCATCGCTAAACCGAGGCGAAGCCTCGGTCTGATTACCCCCGCAGCGACGAGGACTGGGCCTCCGCTAGGGCCCCTAGGCGGTCAGGCGGTTGCGCCAGTCCGCCAGTAGGTCGGTGAGGGTCTGGCTGATCGGGATCTCGGGCTTCCACCCGGTGGCGTCGGTGAGCCGTCGGTGACTGCCCCGCAGCACCGGCAGTTCGACCGGCCGCAGCAACGACTCGTCGACCTCTAGGCGTAGGGGCACCCGGGCCTGGGCCACCAACTGATCGGCCAGGTCCTGGACCGCCAGGTCGACCCCCGAACACACGTTGTAGACCTCGCCCGGTTCGCCCCGCTCGACCAGCAGGCGGTACGCCCGGACCACGTCGCGGACGTCGGTGAAGTCGCGGCGGGCCGACAGGTCGCCGACGGTGATCACCTCGCCCCCTTCGATCTCGGCCCGGGCGATCCGCGACGCCAGGGCCGGGGCCACGAACTTGTCGGTCTGGCCCGGGCCCAGGTGGTTGAACGCCCTGACCCGCAACACCGGAAGGTGCCGGCCCAGCCAAGCCTGGAGGCCCAGGTAGTCCGCCGCCACCTTGGAGGCGGCGTAGGGGCTGGCGGGACGCAAGGGGGAATCCTCGGTGAGGGGAAGCTCGTCGGGGGTAACGATGCCGTACACGTCGGCACTGGATACTGCCAGCACCCGTTCCACGCCGGCCGCGGTGGCGGCGGACAGCACGTTGAGGGTTCCCTCGGCGTTGGTGCGAAAAGCGTCCACCGGGTGCTGCCAGGAGCCGCCCACGTCGGCCCAACCGGCCAGGTGGTACACCACCGTGGGACGCACCCGGTCCATGAGCGCGTTCACCGCGGCGGCGTCGGTGATGTCGATGCCGCCGGTCTCGCGGTCAACCCCCACGACCTCGTCGCCCATGGCTGTCAGGTGGGTGACGAGATGGCGGCCCACGAACCCCGACGCCCCGGTGACCAGGGCACGGACCGGCGACGCAGCGGGGGACATGGGCGGCGATCTTATGGGCTGGCCACGATGGTGCGTTCTCGCAAGCCCGCGGCCGCGCCAAGGTTGCCGGTCCCGGCACTAGGTTGACGGGCCATGTTCCCCCCGATCGGCGAGGCCTCATGACCTCGGTCGAACTGTCGGTGCTGTTGCCCGCCTACAACGAGGCCGACAACCTCCCAGAGGTGGTTCCCGCCATCGCGGGAGCGCTGGAGGCGACGGGTCGCACCTGGGAGATCGTGGTGGTCGACGACGGTTCCACCGACGGGACCCGGACCGTGATGGGGCCATTGCGGTCCGACCGGGTTCGCTACATCCGTCTGCGGCGCAACTCGGGCAAGTCCGCCGCCCTGTCGATGGGGCTCGACCACGTCCGGGGCGACGTGGTGGTCCTGATGGACGCCGATGGACAGGACGACCCCTCCGAACTGCCGAAGCTGCTGGCCGCGCTGGATGGGGGCGTCGACCTGGTGACCGGTCGGCGGGCCGTGCGCAACGACCGCTTCGTCAAGCGGACCACCTCGGTTCTCTACAACGGGGTGACCGCAAAGGTCACCGGTGTCGACGGCAAGGACTTCAACTCGGGGTTCAAGGTGATGCGCCGAGACGTGGCCGACTCCCTGGAGATGTACGGCGAACTCCACCGCTACATCCCGGTGCTGGCGGTTTGGAACGGGTTCCGGGTGAGCGAGGTGGACGTCGAACACCACGAGCGCCTGCACGGATCCTCCAAGTTCGGTCGGGCCCGGTTCTGGCGAGGGTTCCTGGACCTGGTGACGGTGAAGTTCCTCACTACCTACACCGCCCGACCCTTCCACTTGTTCGGTGGGCTGGGGTTCGTCATCGGTGCGGTCGGTTCGGTCCTGCTGGCCTGGATGCTGGCTTCGAAGGTCACCGGCCACGCCATCGGCAACCGTCCCGCCCTCCAACTCGGGGTATTGCTGGTCGTGGTGGCGGTACAGATGGTCTCGCTCGGTCTGTTGGCCGAGTTGGTGGTCAACCTGCGGCGGCGTCGTCGTCTGGAGGCCCCGGCCGACGGCGACCTCCTACGGCCGTGACCGAACCGCCAACGCCCTCTGCGGACCCGGTGTCGACGCCCCCGGTTGCCATCGGCTTGGCCCCTGGCCTGGCCCAGGATGCCGCCGGTCAGGACGCAGCCAAGTACGGGACGTCGAACCCGGTGGTGCAGCGGCTGCTGTCGCGTTGGATGGGACGTCTCACCTCCGTCCTCGGAACACCGGGCGGGACGGTGGTCGACGTCGGGGTGGGCGAGGGCTTCGCCCTGGAGCGCATGTTCTCGGACCTCTCGATCGGCGGTGGCGCCTCGATCGGTGGTGGCGCGGTGGTGGCCCTGGAGTACCGCCAGGACAAGGCCGAAGTGGCGGCGGCCAAGCTTCCCGCGGTGGCGGTGGTACGGGGCGATGCCGGGGTGTTGCCCTTTCCCGACGCTTCGGCGGACCTGGTCACCTCGATCGAGGTGCTCGAGCACCTTCCCCGGTTCGAGCAGGCGGTGGCCGAGATGGCCCGGATCTGCCGGGGTCGCCTGGTCGTCTCGGTGCCGTGGGAACCGTGGTTCCGGCTCGGCAACCTGGGCCGGGGCAAGAACCTGGGCCGATGGGGCAACGACCCCGAGCACGTCCAAGCCTTCACCCCCGCTCGGCTCGAACGGGCGCTGCGGGCCGAGTTCGACCAGGTGCGCAT
>JAGQSO010000069.1 GCA_020439505.1 Acidimicrobiales bacterium | reverse complement strand
GTCCACCGGTTGTGGTGATCCTGGGTGACTCGCTGCCCAACTGGTTGGTTCGCGACGGAGGCTGGGCCCTCGATCCTGAGGCCGTGACCCTTGTGGACGGCACCAGCGAAGGCTGCGACGGAGCCGAGGGGGCCCCGGAGGGGCGGGCCGGAACCGGCGTGGTGGTCACGGTCCCCGAGTCCTGTACCGGGTGGCGCAGCCAGTACCCGCCGGTGTTCGAAGGTCGGCGGGTGGAAGTCGCACTGTTGGCGGTGGGGACGGGGGCGGTGCTCGACCGGCGGATCGAGGGAGAGTTCTCGGGGCCGTGCCAGGAACCGGCCCGGCGCTGGTACGGCGACGACGTGAAGGCCCGGCTCGACTACCTGTCCGAGCGTGCCGACCGCGTGGTGCTGATGTTGCCGGTGTGGGGTGAGTCCTGGTCGGGGTGGGTGTATCCCGAGGACCACCTGACCCGGATGGACTGTGTGCGCGCCACGCTGAAGGATGCCGCGTCTTCGGTCCCGGGCGTCGAGGTGGTTGATCTCGCCGACGAGGTCTGTCCCGACGGTCCCCGACGGTGCCGTCCGGTGCGGTCCAACGACGGGGTGCACGTCGACGCCGAGTCGGCGGGAGAGGTGCTCAGCTGGTTGGTCTCGGCCTCTGTCGGTTGAGAACTCCGAGGCCGGTGATGGCGATCACCAGCCTCGGTCGATCCATTCCTGCAGGTGGGGTGACTCGGCCCCGATGGTGGTCTGGTCGCCGTGGCCGGGCAGGACCAGGGTGTCCGACGAGATGGGGGAGAACAGGCGATCTTCGATGGAGGTGATGATGGTGGCGAAGTCGCCGCCTTCGAAGGACGTGTTGCCGGGACCGCCGGGGAAGAGCGTGTCACCGCTGAAGAGGATCGGGGCACCCTCGAGTCGGAAGCACATGGAACCGGGGGTGTGCCCGGGGGTGTGGATGGTGTGGAGGCGGAGGTCTCCCACACCGATCACTTCGTCGTGGGTGAGCAGGGCGTCATAGCTGGGCAACATGGCGGCGTCCTCGGCGGTGACGTGTACGCCATAGCCGGCGTCGCGTAGCTGGGTTACGGCCTGGATGTGGTCCCAGTGCCCGTGGGTCTCGAGAACTTGGCGCACCCCCAGGGTGCGGCACAGTTCCAGCAACCGGTCGTGCTCGTTGGCGGCGTCGATCAACACGGCATCGCCGGTCGTGCGGCAACGCAGTACGTAGACGTTGTTGTCCATCGGGCCCACCACGACCTTGTGGATCTCCGAGACCGAGTCCTGCCACATGAGGGTGTCCATGGACGCCAGTCTGCCCCCATCCACCGTCACCTGCCCCTTATGGCTGGTGACGCCAGCCCCCGGTGTCGGGGCGCGGCGACGTCCCGGCCGGGGGGGGGAGGGATGGCCGGGACGTCACCAGACGGGCAAGCGTCCCCTAGAGGCCCCCTGCCACGATCTGACTGCACCGTGGTGCGCGCGTTCACAATAACGCCATCGCGCGCTCGTACCGAATCGCAGCGGCGCCTTCATGACCAACGTCACATTGCCTCCGAAGGTCGTTGGGTGATGGCGGGAGGAGCTCAGGTCGAAACGACTTGGAAGCCCAGGGCCAGGGCCACCGGGATCTGGCGGGGGTCGAAGGTGACGAAGGTGACGGGGCCGGGCAGCCGGTCGGCGGCCGCCAGGTGCAGGGCGTCGACGGTGCGAAGGGGGTGCTCGCGGCAGAGCTCGGCGGCCCGGTCGAGGCAGCGCTGGTCGACGGGGACCGAGTGGATCCTCTCCCAGTCGTCGCGCAACGCTCGCCGGACGTGGTCGCCATCGGTGCTCACGTCGCACACGCGGTCGACCATACCCAGCGCCTCGGCCAGACCGAGCGAGGAGGCGCACCACACCGGGTCGGTGGCCATGGCCTGGAGGACCACCGAGCGATGGGGCCCCGACAGGTACCGCCCGAGTAGCGCCGAGGTGTCGAGGGCCAGGGTCACGCGCCCCGGACCTCGCGGAGAGCGCGGTCGAGACGACCGCCCGTCCAGGCATCGATCCGAACGTCGGGCTCGGCGGGACGGTCTCCCCGACGAGCCGGCTCGACCAGGCCGCGCGCCGCCAGGTCGTCGATGGTCACCTGGGCTCTCGTGGCCTCGACGGGGCCGAGTTGAGCCACGGCGCGACCGCCGATGGTGATGACGATCCGCTCGCCCGCCCCGGCCCGACGCACCAGGGAGCTGAGCTGGGCGCGGAGCTGGCGTATGCCCGTACCTTCTTCCATCGGCACAACGCTAGTGAGGTGTCCGACCAGATGTGTACTCGTGTGTACACACCAAGTCCTGAAGTCGACAACCTGGTGTGCAAGAGTCACCCCGTTCGGGGAAGCCCGACCCCATTGACCCGCCTCGGAGGCAGACCGTGAACTTCGCTTTCAACGAGGAGCAGGAAGAGCTCCGCAAGACCGTCCGTCAGTTCCTCGAGGCCAAGTCTCCCGAGACCGCGGTGCGCGAACAGATGGACACCGAGGCCGGGTACGACGCCGCGGTGTGGCAGCAGATGGGTGAGCAGCTCGGGCTCCAGGGCCTGGTGATCCCCGAGGAGTACGGGGGATCTGGTTACGGCTACATCGAACTGGTGGTGGTGCTCGAGGAGATGGGCCGCGCCCTGCTGTGCGCCCCGTTCTTCTCCTCGGTGGTCCTGGCCGCCAACACCTTGCTCCACAGCGGCGACGAGGCAGCCAAGGCCGACTACCTGCCCGGGATCGCCAGCGGTGAGACCATCGCCACCCTGGCCTTCACCGAGGAGAACGGCCGCTGGGACGAGGAAGGCGTGACCGCCACCGCCGCCCAGGCCGGAGACGGCTGGACCATCGACGGCACCAAGATGTACGTCCTGGACGGCCACACCGCCAACCTCCTCTTGGTCGCAGCCCGCACCGAGGACGGGGTGAGCCTCTTCGCCGTCGATGCCGACGCCGCCGGCGTCGAGCGCACGCCTCTGGCCACCATGGACCAGACCCGCAAGCAGGCCAAGGTCACCTTCTCGTCGACCCCGGCCCGTCTCATCGGGGCGGAAGGCCAGGGCTGGTCGGTGCTGGCCCGGGTGCTGGACCTGGCCGCCGTCGCCCTCGCCGCTGAGCAGGTCGGTGGCGCCCAGTTCTGCCTGGAGATGGCCGTCCAGTACGCCAAGGACCGGGTGCAGTTCGGGCGCCCGATCGGTTCCTTCCAGGCCATCAAGCACAAGTGCGCCGACATGCTCCTGGAGGTCGAGTCGGCCAAGTCGGCCGCCTACTACGCCGGCTGGTGCGCCTCGGAGCTCAACGACGAACTGCCCTCGGTGGCCTCGTTGGCCAAGGCTTACTGCTCGGAGTCCTACTTCCACGCCGCGGCCGAGAACATCCAGATCCACGGCGGTATCGGCTTCACCTGGGAGCACCCCGCCCACCTGTACTTCAAGCGGGCCAAGTCCTCCGAGCTGTTGTTCGGCGACCCCACCTACCACCGCGAGCTGCTGGCCCAGCGCATCGGGATCTGAGCCTCCCGCCTCAGAACCCGCCCACCTCGGCTCACGCTCGAGCCGGAGGCGATCCTCGACCGGTCGGGCCGCTGCCGTACAATCCACGCCTTGTGACGACCCATAAACCGACCTCACCCGCCCGCTTCGACGTAGTCGGTATCGGCAACGCCCTGGTCGACGTGTTGAGCACCGAGCCCGACTCGTTCATCGAGGCCCACGGCCTGGTCAAGGGATCGATGGCGCTCATCGAGACCGACACCGCCGAGACCCTCTATGCCGCCATGGGCGCCAAGACCGAGATGTCGGGCGGGTCGGCTGCCAACACCTTGTCGGGGATCGCCAGCTTCGGCGGTCGCGCCGCCTACATCGGCCGGGTCCGCGACGACGAGCTGGGCCACTCCTTTGCTCATGACCTGCGCGCCCTCGGCGTGTACTACTCCGACGCCAAGGCCTCTTCGGGTGACCCCACCGGTCGCTGCTTGATCGTGGTGACCCCCGACGCCCAGCGGACCATGAGCACCTATCTCGGGGCGTCGGGAACCTTGAGCGTCGAGGACTTGGAGCTGGACCTGGTGGCCGACTCCCACGTCACCTTCCTGGAGGGCTACCTGTTCGACCAGCCCGCAGCCAAGGAGGCGTTCCGGGTCGCGGCCGACGCTGCCCATGACGCCGGGCGACAGGTGGCGCTCACGCTGTCGGACAGCTTTTGCGTCGACCGTCACCGCGATGACTTCCTGACGCTGGTGCACGGTGGGGTGGACATCCTCTTCGCCAACGCCGATGAGATCACCCGCCTCTACGGCGTGGCCGACGTCGAGGCCGCCGTGGCCGAGGTGCGCGGCGCCTGCGAGCTGGCCTGCGTCACCCGCAGCGAGCTGGGATCGGTGGTGATCACCGCCGATGACGTGATCGAGGTTCCCGCCGAGCCGGTCACCGAACTGGTCGACACCACCGGGGCAGGGGACCTCTACGCTGCCGGTTTCCTCTACGGCTACACCCAGGGCCATGACCTGGCCGAGTGTGGTCGCCTGGGCTCCATCGCGGCGGCCGCCGTGATCGGTCACCTCGGACCTCGCCCCGGCCTGTCGTTGGCCCAGCTGATCCACCCGAGCTGAAGTGGCTGATTCTCCACGCTCCTCCCCGAGGAGGATCGTGGTCCTGCTGGCACTGGTACCGATCGTGGTCGTCGGTGTGCTCGTCGCATGGAAGGTCTCGGCCGCCCCTCGCCAGATCACCGTGACCGTCCGCAGCGGCGCCGGTGAAGATCAGAGCCGCCGGGTGGTTCAGGTTGCGTCGGGGTCGACGGTTGCCGAGGCTCTGGCCGACGCCGTGGTCTCGCCCGTCGACGGACGGCTGCTGTCGGCCGGCACCGGTCGGGTGCTCGACGCCCACCACCGTCCCGCCACCATCACCGTCGACGGGCGCAAGGCCGATCGCGACACGGTCCTGGACGGCGATTCAACGGTGAAGGTCATCGACGGTTCTGACGCAACCGAGGCGACCCGCACCGAGGAAGCCGAGATCGCTGCCCCCGCCCCGCCCGACATCCTCCGTTTGGTGGAGGAACGAGGGGCCCCGGGCCGGTCCCGCCGGGTGGTCGGCGTGCGCAGCGGCGAGGAGGTGTCGAACGAGGTCGTGGTCGCCCCCCGGGCTCCGGCGACAACCACCCGCAAGGTGGTGGCGCTCACCTTCGACGACGGCCCGTCGGCAGCCTGGACCCCTTACGTGCTCGAGATCCTGCGCAGCCGCGGCGTGAAGGCGACGTTCTGCATGGTGGGGAGCGCGGTGGAAAAGGCCCCCGACATGGCCGCGACCGTCGTCGCCGCCGGGCACCAGGTGTGCAACCACAGCCAGAGCCACGATCTCGGCCTGGCCGAGGCCGACCAGGCCCGAGTCGACGCCCAGGTGGGAGGGGGACGCCGAACCATGTTGGCGGCGGGTCTTCCCGCCCCGAACTTCTACCGCCCTCCCGGCGGCAACCTGTCGGACCTGGTGATCGCCACGGCCCGCAACCAGGGTGAGCGGGTGTTGATGTGGAAGGTCGACACCCGGGACTGGTCCCGCTCCGCCACCCTCGAGACCGTCATGACCAACCTCCGCCAACAGGTGGCACCGGGTGCGATCATCCTCATGCACGACGCCGGCGGGCACGACCGCTTCACCAGCCTGGCGGCGTTGGCCGGACTGATCGACGAACTGCGCGCCCAGGGTTACGAGTTCACCTTCCCGGTGATCGACCCCGCCTCTACGCCATGACTCCGAGTTCCCCGTCCCCCGTACCCGGCCCAGCCGCCGGACCCGAAGCCCCGCGTGAGCTGCTGTACGAGCGGGCCCTGGACTGGCTGGCCGATGACCCCGACCCCCGGACCCGGTCCGAACTGGCCGATCTCATCGAAGCCGCGGATGACGATCAGCTCGCCGACCGCTTCTCGTGCCTGGTGCCCTTCGGGACGGCGGGGCTCAGGGCGGAGCTGGGAGCGGGACCCAACCGGATGAACCTGGCGGTGGTGATCCGGGCGGCGGCCGCCGTTGCCGGGTGGGTCCACCGGCGAGAGGGTCGAGCGTCCCACGGCGGGCAACCCTCGGTGGTGGTGGGATTCGACGCCCGGCACCGCTCTCAGGAGTTCGCGGTGGCGGCGGCCGAGGTGCTGGCGGGGGCCGGGGTACGCGCCCTGCTCCTACCCGGCCCGGTCCCGACGCCGCTGACCGCTTTCGCCGTCACCCACCTCGGTGCCGACGCAGCCCTCATGGTCACCGCCAGCCACAACCCGTCGGGCGACAACGGGCTGAAGGTGTTCGACGCCAGTGGTCGCCAGATCGTCTCGCCCCAGGACCGGGAGATCGCGGACGACATGACCGCCATCGCGAGGGTCTCCTCCGTACCCCGGACCGGTCCCGACGATCCTGACATCGTCCATCTCGACGCCACGGTGCAACAGGCGTACCTGGCCGCGGCGGCGATGATGGTCAAGACCGACGGACCCCGGGACCTGGTGGTCGCCTACACACCGCTCCACGGTGTCGCCGGTGACCTCTTCGGGCGGCTCGTCGAGTCGGCCGGCTTCAGCCCGGTTGCCGTCGTCGCCGACCAGGCCGCACCCGATCCCGATTTTCCGACCGTCGCCTTTCCCAACCCCGAGGAACCGGGAACGCTCGAGCGCGCCTTGACCCTGGCCGAGCGTTGCGGGGCCGACATCCTCCTGGCTCACGACCCCGATGGGGACCGCCTCGGCGTGGCCATCCCAGATGACGGCTGGCGGGTCCTCACCGGAGACGAGATCGGCGTCTTGATCGCCCGCCACCTGCTGGCCGTGGGTCAGATGCGCGACGGCGCGGTGATGGCCAGTTCGGTGGTGTCCTCGCGGCTCCTCGCCGCCGTCGCCGCCGCCGCCGGCGTAGAACACGTGACAACGCTGACCGGGTTCAAATGGATCAGCCGCGCTCCCGGTCCCGGTCAGTACCTGGCCTTCGGCTACGAGGAGGCCCTGGGGTATTGCGTTCACGGTCCGACGGCCGACAAGGACGGCCTGACCGCGGCTCTGATGCTGATGGAGTCCGCCGCCGACCTCCGCGCCCACGAGCGGTCGTTGGCCGACGCTCTCGACGACCTAGCCGTGGCCCACGGCCTGCACCGGAACGTGCAGCGCTCGGTGAGGCTGTCGGGTCTCCAGGGCCGCCAACGCCTGGCCTCGATGATGCAGACGTTGCGCCAGTCACCTCCCCGAACCATCGGGGGCCGACCGGTGACGGGGGTGGCTGACCTCCTCCACGGCGACCCGGTCGCGAACCTGGCGCCATCGGACCTGTTGATCTTCCACGTCGAGGGGGGACGGGTTGTCGTTCGTCCCAGCGGTACCGAATCGAAGCTCAAGGTGTACGTCGAGGTCGTGCTGGCGGTACCCGACCGGGCGTCTCTGCCCGAGCTGAACCGTCAGGCCGAGGTCGAGGCAACCGAGCTGACCGATGACGTGGTCGGGCTGCTGGAGTCGTTGTCGATCCCGAGCTCGACAGATCCCCACCGATAGTGGCCTGACCCGGGCGCTACTTCGACGTGCTCTCCTGGTTGGCGTCATCTATCCACAGACCGATCAAAGGGTGACCGGTGACCAGCCGCTGAGATGGGGGATCGCCGGCCGGAAGCTTGGGGCCGAGCACCCCGTGCACGTTGGAGGCCATGGCCACTGCCCAGGGCTGGAAGAAGAGGTAGATGTTGTAGGCCTGCTCGCCCATCCGGCGATTGATCGTCTCGTAGGCCTCACGACGGGCCTTCTCCTCTGAGGTCGTCCGACCCTTGTTCAGGTTGTCGTCGATCACCTGATCCTTGAAGCCGTTGAAGTTCACGGCGCTTGCCCCACCCCACCAGATCTTGTTGGAATCGGGGTCGTCGCCGGGCTGGTTGCGGAAGTACATCATGTCGAAGTCCTTCTCGATGGCCCGCTGGATCAGGTCTACCTGTTCCTCCACCTCCAAGGTGATGGTGAAGCCGGCTTCCTCGAGCATCTCCTTGGCCAGGATCGAGATCCCCAGGGTCGAAGGGTTGTTGGTCGACACCAGGGTGAAGGTGGTGTCGCCACCGGAAGCCTTGAGTTTCTCGACGTGGGCCTTGGCCGCGTCCGGGTCATAGGTCGGCAGACCGTTGTCCTTCAGGTGGCCGAGAACCTCGCTGGCGAACGGGCCGTTCGCCAGTTCGGGGAAGCTGAAGTTGGAGATCTCGTTCAGCTTTTCGCGGTCGATCGCTTGGGCCGCTGCCACCCGCGTCGCCTGGTCGCTGAACGGCCCCTCGGTGGTGTTGAGCATGAAGTAGGCCGTCTCGGTGTACTCGTCGCTGACGATCATGTTGGCGGCGCGGTCCGCACTCAACCGGGCGAGGTTGCGGGCGATGTCGGCCGAGGCGCTCGAGTGCATGATGTTGATATCGCCGCTTCTCAGGGCGGCCACCCTGCTCCCGTCGCTGGCGATCGGACGGAACTCGATCGAATCCACATAGGGGTACGGCTTACCGTCGGGGGCTGGGAGCCAATAGTGCTCGTTGCGGTTCAGCCTCATGCTCTGGCCCTGTTGCCAGTCCTCGAAGGTGAAGGGACCGGTCCCGATGGGCTTGGTGGCGCAGTCCTCTGTGCTGGCGTCGAGCTGGGCCTGGGCCAGGATCCCGATTCGCCCCGAGCTGTAGAGCGCGGCGGGGAACGCCACCCACGGCACCTTTGTCTTCACCTGTACCGAAAGGTCACCCACCACCTCGACCGATTCGATGTTCTCGAACACGAAGGCGATGAGGAGCGCAGCACGAGTGGAGTACTGACCGCGGAACGCATCCAGGTTGTTCTTCAAGACTTGGGCTGTGAGCTTGCTGCCGTCGTGGAAGGTGATGTCGGGGCGTAGCTCGATGGTCCAGGTCTTGAAGTCGTCGCTGGGCTCGACCGACTTGGCAAGGTAGGGGGAGTAGCGCCCGTCGCCATCAGGCACCACCAAGGGGTCGAAGATCGCCCGGGCGATCTGGATCCCCGAGATGGCCAGCTGTGCTTCGGGGAGGCAGAAGGTGGTGGTGTCGCCTTCCAACCCGTAGACGAGCTGGCCCCCTCGGGTCGGCTTGGCGTTGGGGTCGAGGCCGCTCTCGATCGGTTCGGCGCCGAGGTCGGGTGCCGCTACCTTCGATCCGTCAGAGTCACCGCCGCCGCATGACGTGAGCAGAAGGGGCACCACGGCGAGAACTCCGACGGTGGCCCTGGCAAGACGACGCATTTCCCAGCCTTCCTTGGCGACGAGCGCGCTCCAACAACTACCGACCAGTTGGCTTCGGCCGGTCAAACCCCGTTTTGAGGGGTTCGCCGTCATCCTGGCCAAATTGCCCATGAGCACACCAGGGCTCACCAGCCGCTGGCCTCTGGGTGCTCTGGTCGCTGGCGGGTCTCGGTAGCCTTCTCGGGTGCCTGATTCGCCTCCGCTGAACGATTCCCCGGGAGACGACCCAAGAGACGAACCGGTGGAGGACCCGCTGGGGCAGCGGCTGCTGGCCGCCGCCGCCGAAGAGTTCGCCGCCCGCGGCTACGGCGGGGCCCGGGTAGCCGAGATCGCCCGACGCGCCGGAGTCACCACCGGAGCCATCTACTCGCGCTATCGGGGCAAGGCCGACCTGTTGGCCGCGGCCCTTCAAGATGCCACCGCCGGTGAGTTCGACGAGCTGTTCGCCGACCACCGCTTCGAAGGTCGCACCGAGGACATCCTGGTGCTGGCCGGTGGTCACCTGATCGACTGGTCCGAGCTGGATGAGACCGCCCGTTCGCTCAGCGGAATGTTGTTGGAGTCCTTCGCTGCCGCCCGCCACGAGCCCGAGGTTCGTGACATCCTCCGTTCCGGACTCGGAGCGCGGCGCCGGCGTCTGGCCGAGATCCTCGACACCGCCAAAGATGTCGGCGGTATCGATCCCGCTCTGGATACCGATGCCATCGTCACCCTGTACCACGCGGTGAGCCTGGGGTTCTTGTTGTTGGAGGCGGTCGACTATCCGTTGCCGGTGGGCGACCGGTGGGAGGAGCTGATCGGCCGCCTGGTCGGTGCGGTGGCTGCGGAGCGGTGACGTCATGAACGAACCCCGGGCCACGCACTGGTGGGCTAGGCGGTTTCCCTCGGTCATGACCCTGGTCGGACTGCTGGTGGGCATGATCGTGGTCACGGTTATGTTGACCCGCCAGGCCGTCGACGTCCTTCCCGAGGTAGGGCGCGACCAGCTCGGCGAGGACAACTGGGCGGACCCGCTCGGGGTACACCTCGCCGGTCCGCTCCAGGTGGCCCGCGTCCCCGATTGCGCGGCCGGTGCCTTCACCCGCCTGGTCCTGTGGGACCCGATGTCCGACCCCTATTGGGAGGTGGAAGGTCCCCCGACCCCGTTGACCTCCTTCGTGGTCGGGGCAGCGCCGGAAGGATTCACAACCCTGACCCCCTACCGAGATCCTCCCCGAGGGGCGCTCCTGCGACTTGTCGCGTTCCGCCGTGACGCTGCGCCGGTGGGGATCCGCTACCGCTCGACGGATCTTCGTCCCACCCGGATCGTGAGCGGCAACCCGCTGACCCGTTTCACCATCGAAGGGTTTCAGACCGCCGAGGTGTGTGAAACCTCCGACAACGCCGTCACCTCCACCACGGGATCGGACCCAGGGTTGGAGTTGGGGACCACGGTCCCACCAGAGCTCGACATCTCAGGTTCGAACCGGTCGTCGACCACCATCGACGACGGGACCGGCCCCGGCGGTCCTTGATCAGGACTGGGCCGCAGCGCGGGGCCCTCCATCGCGGTCTCAGGCGGTGGAGTCTTCGGGGGGTAGGAACTCAAAGGTCAGGTCTCCGAGGCGGACCAGAGTCGACGCGATCCACCCGCCCATTGAGCTGAAGTGCTCGTCGAGCTTGGAGCCGTCGGCCAGCACGTTCTCGTCGAGGTCGTAGGACCCCTCGTAGGACACCTCGATGGCGAACTCGGCGTCCACCAGGTCGTTGTCGTAGATCGTCTCCAGGGTCGGACCCGACCGGTAGAGGACCTCGCCCCCGATGGGGCTGGATTCTTCGGGTAAGACGGCCAGCACCGGTTGGGGGTCGGGTGACGCCGCCAGCCGTTGCACCCGGAAGACGATCTCGATCTCGATCCGGGGCGGGTCGTCGAGAGGTTCGCCGATGTACCACGAGCGGTAGGCGGTTTGAGCCCAGGTCGGCCAGTCCAGGGTGATGTCGGCCCGGGTGCGGGGCGGGCTTCCCTCACCGGGAAGGGCGTAGGAGGTCTCCCAGGTGAGATCGCCCAGCAACACGTCGGCCTGGAACCGCTCCTCGAAAGCCTGACGTTCCAAGAGCGCGCTCTCCACGGTGTCGCGCAGCGCTCCGATGGCGTCGGTGAAGACGTGGTCGAGCACCTCAGCCCCGCCGGTCCATCAGGGCCACCGCAACCGAGATGTCATAGGTCCGGTGGCGGATGGTGGCGATCCGTTGACCGGCCTGGACGGCAGGCTTTACAGAACCGAGTCCGTCACCAAGCAGGGCCGCCACTTTGTCGAGGTCGTCCACCTCCAGGGCCAGGCCGAACCAGGCGGCCGGGCGAACGTCGAGATCCGCGTCGTCCTTGGGGGCCGGGGCCACCACCTCGACGATGGAGGGGCCCAGGCGCAGGAAGGCCTGACGCATGGGAGCACCGTACGACTCGGTGTCTCGGATCCGGCGCACCGCCAGGCCGCGCTCACCGAAGGCGTCGGTGGTGCGCTCGAGGTCGGGGGTGATGATCACCACGTGGTCGATGCCGGTCGCCCCGTTGGCATGGTCGGGGCCAGAGGAAGGACCGGTGGATCCATCCGGGTCGGTCACTTCCTCGAACCCGGTGACGATGCCGTCGATGTCGCCAGTTCCGGCACCCTTGAGTCCGCCAACCGTCCAGCTCTGTACGCCGCGTCCCGAACCGTCGGGGGACTGCCCGCTCAACACGATGGTGGAGGGTCCAACGGTGACACAGCCCGCCGCGTGGGGATGGTCCGAGACGGTGAATCCCGCCGCGGTCCACGAGGCCGGATCGTCGCCCACCGTCAACGAGATGAGGCGGGCCTGGTCTCCGAGATCAGCGTCGGTCATGGGCCGGACGATACCGGTTGGGCCACCGGGTAGCGTTGGTCGAACTGGCCGTAGCGCAGCTTGGAAGCGCACCGCGTTTGGGTCGCGGGGGTCGTGGGTTCAAATCCCACCGGCCAGACCAACCAACCAACGAAACCAGATGCCGATCGAGGACGCGCTCGATGATCAGGTCGAGTCATCGTCTCGACCTGACATTTGTGGGGTGGCGGTAGTGCGGTGAATTTGGGGCGAATGGCTCATTGGAAGGTGACGGTGCCCTCATAGGCTTTCGTGGCGTCTCACCCCGGATCGACGGCCGGGGCGCTGGTCCGTGATGAGGGGAGAACTTCGTGTCAACAGAGATCGCCACCGGAGAGCTGGCGAGCCAGACCTATGCCGAGGCCGACTCGCCCCTGAGTCGTTCGGTGCGAGGAGCGGTGGGCGGTGAGATCGGGGGCGCGGTCTTCGCCGTGTTCACCCTGTGGTTCACCACGTCGCTGGATTCCCCGGGCAAGGCCGCCTTGTTGATGATCTCCACCGTCGCCACCGGCAGCGGGTCGATCGAGAGCGGGTCGGCCAACGTGGCCACCGGTGTGCTGGTCCACCTTGCTCTGTCGGCCGCCTACGGGGTCATCTTCGCCCAGTTCGTTGACCGGATGCGCACCAACGCCACCCTGTTGTTGACGGCCGGGCTCTACGGCTTGTTGATCTACGCCGTGAACTTCCAGATCCTGTCACCGCTGTACTTCCACGCCTTCCAGGACGCCAACCAGCCGTTCATGCTGCTGGTCCACATCATCTACGGCCAGCTCCTGGTGGTGATCTTCGTGTCCCGTGGCGTGCGTTCCCGCGAACCCCGCTTCTTGTGGAGGTGACCCCGTGAACGGATCTCAACCCCTCGAAGGATCGGGCCCGACGGCACCCGAGGCTGAAGGGCACGACCAACGCCTGGCCCGGCAACGGAGAGAGGCGGCGTTGCGCCTCTCCCAGGCGGGGACGGTGGACACCCCCGGAGTCGATGCCAGCGCCAAGGCGGAGGCCCCCTACTTCGAAGCCAAGGTGTCGCCGGTCGGAGGAGACATCGACTCTGCTGGGGGAAGGATCCTGGTCTGGCCCGACCGGGTCGAGGTCATCGACGCCACCGGCCGGCTCGACGGCCGAATGCCCATCGACTCCATCGTCAAGGTCGCGGTGAGCAAGCGCCTGACGTCGGTGACCCTCAAGGTGACCGGGACGACCCGGCGTCGGCTCACCATCAAAGGTGTGAAGGCCTCCGACGCGGCCGCGTTCCGCGGTGCGCTGGCCGATCTGCGCACTATGACCGACAGCTCTCAGGGCGTCCCCACCGCCGACGCCATCAGGCACCTGAAAGAGCTGGTGGACATCGGGATCCTCACCGACGACGAGTTCGCCGCCCGTCGGCGCCAGTTGGGGGCCTAGGTCCCAGCGGTCGATCCAGCCGGTCGGGGGTCCGTGGCCGCCTACCATCGGTGTCGCCACCGCCGTGTGGTGTCACGCCGCGGGCGCTTCTGGAACTGAGGGGCACCCGGGCCGGAGCCGAGGAGGTGGCCAGTTGGCAGAGGTGACCGAGACCCAACTTCCCGGGGTCGGGGTTAGATACGAGTTCACCACCGAGGCCGAGGAGCGGGTGGGGGTGATCGTCCACCGGGGTGGTCGACGGGAGGTGCTGGTCTATGACCCGTCGGACCCCGACGTCTGTTCCACCGTGATGCGCCTGTCGGTCGAGGACACCCGCACCCTCAGCGAACTGCTGGGGGCGAGCCGGATCAGCGAAGTGACCGAGGCGGTCCAACACGAGATCGAGGGCCTGTCCATCGAGTGGATCCGCCTGGCCGCCGGTTCGAGCGTGGTCGGTAGCACGATCGCGGATGGGATGATCAGAACCCGTACCGGGGCGTCGGTGGTGGCGGTCATCCGGGGGGCTGAGTCGTTCCCGGCTCCGGCGACCGACTTCGAGTTCAGCGCCGGTGACATGGTGGTGGCGGTCGGCACCCTGGAGGGCCTGGAGTCGTTGCGGGGGATCCTCGCGGGGTGATCTTCGCCGCCGATGCCCACGGCGCCGCCAACGACTTCATCGTGGTCGGCGGGGTGGTCCTGGTCTTGGCGGTGCTGGCCCGATTGGCCCACCGTCTCGGGATCACCGCCGTGCCCCTATATCTGGTGGTGGGCCTGGTCATGGGCGACGGGAGCCCTCTGGCGGTGGAGTTGCCCGAGGAGTTCATCTCCCTTACCGCCGAGATCGGGGTGTTGATGCTGCTGTTGACGCTCGGCCTCGAGTACAGCGGCGACGAGTTGCGGGTCGGCCTTCGCAGCGGCCTGGTCCCAGGACTAGTCGATGCGGTCCTGAACTTCACCCCGGGCCTGGCTATGGGCCTGATCCTGGGATGGGAGCCCACCGCGGCGATCCTGCTCGGCGGGGCCAGTTGGGTGAGCTCGTCGGGGGTCATCTCCAAGGTGTTGGCCGACCTGGGCCGCCTCGGCTTCCGTGAGACCCCGGCAATCCTGAACCTGTTGGTCATCGAGGATCTGGCCATGGCGATCTACCTGCCGGTGGTCGCCGCCCTGGTGGTAGGAGGAAGCACCACCAGCACCGTCCGATCGGTGGTCATCGCCCTAGTGGCGGTGGCCCTTGCCCTGTGGTCGGCGCTCCGGTGGGGTCACCACATGAGCGCCCGGTTGGCCACCACCACCAACGAGTCGATCCTGCTGGCCGTGTTCGGCCTCACCCTGGTGGTGGGGGGACTGGCGCAGCGCCTTCAGGTTTCGGCTGCGGTGGGAGCGTTCCTGGTCGGCCTGGCCCTGTCCGGGGCGGCCCAGGAACGAGCTAGCGGCCTGCTGGAGCCGTTGCGTGACCTGTTCGCGGCGTTGTTCTTCTTGTTCTTCGCCTTCCAGATCCCCCTCGAGGATGTACCGGGCGCCGTGATCCCGGCGTCGATCCTGCTGGTGGTGTCGGGAATGGCCAAGGTCCTGACCGGCTGGGTGGTGGCCGGTCGGGCGGGGGCGGCCACCAAAGGCCGGCTGCGGGCCGGTACCACGCTGGTCGCCCGGGGCGAGTTCTCCATCGTGATCGCGGCGCTGGGGGCCGGACTGGCCGACGGCACCGATCTGGGAACCGTCGCCGGTACCTACGTACTGCTCAGCGCCGTGGTCGGACCTCTGGCCGCCAAGCACGCCGACCGACTGGCCCGGTGGGCCCCGGTCACCCGCCCACGGCTAGCGCCGTGACCCGGACACGGCTAGCGCCGTGTCCGGACCCTTTACATGGTTGGGAGTCATCGACGCTGAACGCTGCCCGGTTCTCGTGGCCCGCCTTCGGCGGACGATTCCTGGTTCCGTCGAGCCCGGTCCTCACTTCGTTGCGGGGGCTTGACGGCGTTTGCTCAGTTGGCTCGCAAGCTCGCAACAGCGCAAACGGTCCTAGACAGGGCGCTACCGCTGTGACTGCCGGTCAGCGCTGTGATCGGAGCCACTTTGCATGGTTTGGGAGACGTGGCGCTAACGCCTTGACCTACTGAGGTCAGCTCAGGAGGTCGAGGACTTCGGTGGCGGCGTCGACGATGTTGGTGCCGGGGGGGAAGATGGCCGACACGCCGGCGGCGCGCAACTGATCGAAGTCCTGGGGTGGGATCACCCCGCCCACCACGACCTTGATGTCACCGGCACCCCGCGCCTCGAGTTCGGCCAGGAGCTGGGGAACCAGGGTCTTGTGGCCGGCGGCCTGCGACGACACCCCGATCAAATGGACGTCGTTGTCGACGGCGTCGGCTGCCGCTTCGGCCGGGGTCTGGAACAGGACTCCGACGTCGACGTCGAAGCCGAGGTCGGCAAAGCCGGTGGCGATCACCTTGGCGCCCCGATCATGTCCGTCCTGGCCCATCTTGACCACCAGCATCCGAGGCCGGCGGCCGTTTGCTTCGGCGAAGGCATCGATTCGGGCGGTGACCGCAGCGAAGCGCTCGTCGCCCTCATAGGCGTGACCGTAGAAACCCTGGATGGTTCTCACCTCCGCGGCGTGGCGGCCGAAGACCGCCTCCATGGCGTCGCTCATCTCGCCCACTGTGGCCCGGGCCCGGGCGGCGTCGATGCACAGAGCGAGGAGGTTGCCCTCGCCCCCGGCTCCTTCGGTCAATGCGGTCAGGGCGGCGGTGACGGCCGCGTCGTCTCGTTCTGCGCGGATCCGCTCGAGTTTTGCCACCTGTTGGGCCAGCACGGCGGCGTTGTCGATATCGAGTACGTCGACGGCCTCGGGGTTGTCGAGCTTGTACTTGTTGACGCCGACCACCACCTCCTCGCCCCGGTCGATGCGCGCCTGACGGCGGGCAGCCGACTCCTCGATGCGCAGCTTGGGCATACCGGACGCCACGGCGTTGGTCATGCCGCCGAGCTCCTCGACTTCCTCGATGAGGGCCCAGGCCTTGTCGACGAGCTCTTGGGTGAGGGCCTCCACGTAGTACGAGCCACCCAGCGGGTCGATGACGTGGGGGACCCCGGTCTCCTCCTGGATCACCAACTGGGTGTTGCGGGCGATGCGAGCCGAGAAGTCGGTGGGCAGGCCCAGCGCCTCGTCGAAGGCATTGGTGTGAAGGGACTGGGTACCGCCCAGAACCGCGGCCAGCGCTTCGACGGTGGTGCGGATCACGTTGTTGTACGGATCGAGCGCGGTGAGCGACACCCCCGAGGTCTGGCAGTGGGTGCGCAGCATCAAGGACTTGGGGTCCTTGGGCTCGAACTGGCTCATGACCCGATGCCACAGGACGCGGGCCGCCCGCAGCTTGGCCACCTCCATGAAGAAGTCCATGCCGATGGCGAAGAAGAAGCTGAGCCGACCGGCGAACTTGTCGACGTCGAGGCCCCGGGCCAGCGCCGAGCGGACGTACTCCAGCCCGTCGGCGATGGTGAAGGCCAGCTCCTGCTCGGCCGTCGCCCCCGCCTCTTGCATGTGGTACCCCGAGATCGAGATCGAGTTCCACTTGGGCATGTGGTCAGAGGTGTAGCCGATGATGTCGGCCACGATCCGCATGCTCGGTTCGGGGGGATAGATGTAGGTGTTGCGGACCATGAACTCCTTGAGGATGTCGTTCTGGATGGTCCCGGCCAGCTTGTCCTGGCTGACCCCCTGCTCCTCGGCCGCCACCACGAACGATGCCAGCACCGGCAGGACGGCCCCGTTCATGGTCATCGACACTGACATCTGGTCCAGCGGGATCCCGTCGAAGAGGATCTTCATGTCCTCGACCGAATCGATGGCGACGCCGGCCTTGCCGACGTCGCCCACCACTCGGGGGTGGTCTGAGTCGTAGCCCCGGTGGGTGGCCAGATCGAAAGCGACCGACACGCCTTGCTGCCCGGCGGCCAGGTTGCGCCGGTAGAAGGCGTTGGATTCTTCGGCGGTGGAGAACCCCGCGTACTGGCGGATGGTCCAGGGCCGGTTGGCGTACATGGTGGCCCGCACACCCCGGGTGAATGGCGCCAGCCCCGGCAGGGTGTCGGTTTCGAGGTCAGCCACGTCCTCGGCGGTGTAGAGCGCTTTGACCTCGATGCCTTCGGGCCGGAGCCGGGTGAGGGTTTCGGGGTCGCGGCCCTTGAGATCCTTGGCGGCCAGGGCCTTCCAGGCGTCCAGGCCGGGCTTTTCGTTGGCGTCGGTCACGGCGCCGAGCCTACGGGTCATCACCGGAGCGACCCCAATGGGACGAGTCGCTCACCAGCGGTGGCGCCGCGGCGACGAGGCGACCTCAGCAGCTCCGAACGTAGATCTCCACGACCCAGGCGTTGTCCCCGTTGCGCACCACCCCGGTGCCGACCCGGTCGAAGTTGCCGAGCACGTTGCCTCGGTGACCGGGAGAGTTCATGAAGGCCTGGTGGACGATGTAGGTGCTGCCGCCCACGCCGACGTTCTCGGCGACGCCGCACCAGTTGATGATCCCGTTGGTGTTGACCGAGCCGTTGGGGCCGCTGTGGCGCAGGTTGCCCGACCGGGACAACTCCTCGGCCCAGGCCTGGGCCTTGGCCATCAGCTCGGGGTCGCCCTGCAACGCCGGCTTTCCGTTCTGGCCCCGGGCGTTGTTGATGTAGTTGAGGTCCTTGTCCTGGTTTGCCGACCAGCAGGCCGACAGCAACAGGGCGAAGGCCGCGGCCACACCGGCGACTGCCAGGTGCCGTTGGCCCTTGCGGATGGTGTTGGGAGCGTCCTGTCCGTCCAGATTCGCCTTCATTGCCGGTCCCTCCTAGGTCCCTCCGGGTAGATCTGGTTACAGGGTCGCACAGGACGTACGTGTAAGGCCACCACATGTGGCCAAAAGGCCTACTACCTGGGGCTTTCATTGCGGAAAGCAGTCAGTTGGGTTGCGTTTTAACTACAGAATGGACCCGAAACCGGTCGTGACGCCTGTCACCCGTCACCGGTCAGGCATCTCCCAGGTATCCGGCGACCAACGCCTGCAACTCGGCGGGCTGGGCGGCGGCCCACGCAGCGAGCTCATCGAGGTCCTCACCTGACCCGTCGAGCTCGACCAGGTCGACCACACTCCGGATCCTCGATCCGGTGACGTCGACCCCTCCCGGGCCATCGATGCCCCACACTAGGTTGGCGCTCAACTCGGGGTCCTCGGCGATCACCACCCACACCCGCCTACGGAAGGCTTCGCGCTGGTGTCGGGTCCGGTCGCCGCGAGTACTGGGTTCCTCGGCGGTAGCTGCCTGCCATTTACTGATCGCCTGGTTCACCCCCGCCTTGACCACCGTGCCGATTACCGGTCCCGTCCCAGTGGTGGCCGCGCCCACCAGCGGCCCGACCACGAACCTCAGTAGACGGAAGAACGTCGCTGACCCGGGCCCTGGTCGGTCGCTCCGGTCGGCCGCGGTCTGTAGGGCGTCGGTCAGCACCCCAAGGTCGTCGAGGGCGGTGAGGCGGACCGCGGTCGACTGGTGAAGGGTCTCCCGGACCCGTTCGAGGCTGTGGGCCTCGAGGGCCAGGAGGGCGGTGAGCCACGGCCGCTCGAAGCGGGTCACGGCTTGGAGGACCGCGGTCGGGGTTCCACCGGGCACGGTGTCGACGCGGGCGGTGAACAGGGCTGGGTCGGTGGCCAGCGAGTCGGCCAGCAGTTGGGCCAGAGGCTCTGACACCTCTTTGGGGTGACGGCTGACCCAGTCGTAGGTGGCCCGTAACGCTTCGGAGCGGGCTCGGGGCGTGGTGGCACCGGGCTGGAGGGCGGGGTCGTCGAGGAGTTCGCCGATGATCGCGACGACCGAGCGTTGAGCGGCGAGGCCCTGGTCGAGGAGCCACCGAACCCGCCGCTCATAGGTCGGGCCCAGGCGCTTGTCCTCCAGCAGCGACCGTCCCGCTCCCGGAGTCAGGCCCACGGCGTTGAGGAACCCCCGGTCGGGGTCGGAATCGCCGCCCCGGGTCAGGAGCCGGTAGCTACCCGATAGGTCGGCGTCCCCCCGGGCCGAGTCGACCAGTAGGGGGGAGCGCATCCGGCGCAGATATGTCCCGCCCGACCTGACCCCGGAGGTCCCGGCCAGAGCCCGCAGTACGTTTCGCCCCAGCGGCTCGGCCAACAGTTCGTCCAGCATCTGGCGGTCGAGTTGGGATCCTCGGGGGGAGAGATCGAGCGATGAGGTCGCCACCGCCCACGCGTCGGCCATCGCTCTAAGTTGTGGCCCACCAGGTGACCGGGTGGCCAACTGCTCGACGATGTCGGCGATCCGGTGGGCCCCCACGCCGTTGAAGACGGCGGCCATGAGTTCGGGGTCGAAACGGTCCTCCTGGGTGAGCCCAGCCAACAGGGACGCGGCGGCGAAGGCCCCGTTGCGTTGGTCGGCCGCCGAGATGTCCCGGGCGAGTTCGCGTCCCCGTCGACGGGCGGCGCGGGTCGGGGCGGTCAGCGCGGCTGACACCCCGAGGTGGTTGGTCGCCAGGATCCGGCTCAGAACGCGGTCGGTGGTGACCGCCAGGCGAGGGCTGGAATCGGTGTCGGCCGACCGGAAGGCCTCGGCCACCTGGAACAGTTCGAGGCTGAGATCTACCAGGCCGTCGCTGGCCTGATCCGACCGGGCGGTGCTGGTGACGGCGAGGGGCAGGTCCGGGCAGTCCCGGATGTATGCCGCCAGCGCGGTTCGAACCAGGTCGGTCGCCGCCGACAACCGGGTGGCGTCGGCACGTAGGAGCCTGGCGGTCTGGTCGAGGAGGTCGGGTCGGGCTGAGCTCGTGGTCACGACGCGACCGCCCCAGCCGTGGCGGCGGTCGCGGCCGTCGCTGCCGCGGCGGCCGCCTGATCGCGGCGGAGTTGCTCGGCCGCCGCCCACGCCCTGGCGCGGCCCACCGCCTCGGCCTCGATCTCGGCCGAACTCGTCGCCGAGCGGGCCAGGTCACCGGTGACGTCGAACCGGCGGTCGAACCATGTGCGTGAGTATCCAGACCAGTCCCGGCCGGCCAGCGACGACCGGTCCTCGCGCCCTCGTACGAAGCGGGTCAGCTCCGCCGCCAGATCTTGGAGGGCCTGTCCGAGCCGAGCCGCCGTGGCGTCGTCGAAACGCACGGGATCGGTTGGTATGGCGGCGATGGGAAGTGGTCCTGTGGACACGGGAACACCAGACACGGCTCCTCCTTGATCTGAAACATCATGAAATATCATGAAAGTTGCATTCAGGGCAAGGGAGGTTGGGAAGGGGATCAGGGGTGGCCTTAGCGTGCTGGCCTCATGGTCGAGCTCATCTGTCTGGACGTCGACGGCACCCTCGTCGGATCGCGGGGTGAACCGTCTCCGGCGGTCTGGTCGGCGGCTGAGCGAGCGCGTCGTCGAGGCCAGAGGCTGACGTTGTGCACGGCCCGACTGGCCGCCGGCCCGACCCGTGACTGGGCCGAGCGCCTGGATCCCGACGGATGGCACGTGTTCCATACCGGGGCCGCGCTGTGGCAGCCCTCCACCGGGGCGCTCGACACCACGCCGCTCCCCACGGACGCACTCGCTGCCGCGGTTGGTATCGCCGCGTCGAGAGGCTGGGTGCTGGAGGCGTACTCGTGGGACGACTACGTGGTCGACGACGACCGCTCCCTGGCTCGCGATCACGCGTCCCTGTTGTCCATTCCCTTCCGTCGGAGACCCCTGAACAGTCTCGATGGTGAGGTGGTGAGGGTTCAGTACGTGGTGCCCTCCGCCGAGGCCGACGACGCGGTGGCCAGTGCGCCCCCGGGTACCACAGCCTCGGCCGCGACGTCACCGGTGATGCCGGGAGCCACGTTCGTGTCGGTCACCGCCGCTGACGTGTCGAAGGCCTCCGGTGTCACCAAGGTCGCGGGCCACGTCGGTGTTGCCTTGTCCGACGCCATGATGGTCGGAGACGGACACAACGACATCCCCGCCATCGAGGTCGTCGGGTGGGGAGTTGCCATGGGCAACGCCGAGCCCGAGGTGATCGCCGCGGCGCGCATAGTGGCCGGACATGTAGATGCCGACGGTGCCGCCGACATGATCGACCGCTCGATGGACCTAGCCTGACCCGCGTTCGACGCGTCACCGGAGCCTCACTCCGGTCACCATCACAGCGCCGATGGCAAGACCGGTCCACGAGAATCGGATGGGTGTGAAGCGGGGGTAAGTCCCAGGCCCTGGCAGGGTTGCCGGTCACGGCACTTCCGTTTGCACTGTTGCGAGCTTGCGAGCCACTGGGCAAACGCCGTCGAGCCCCCGCAACGAAGTGAGGACC
>JAGQSO010000068.1 GCA_020439505.1 Acidimicrobiales bacterium | reverse complement strand
TGGCCCTCGACGAACTGAACCTGGAGATCGACGCCGGCGAGGTGGTGGCCCTGGTAGGTCCCAGCGGCTGCGGCAAGAGCACCCTGTTGAGGATGCTGGCCGGTCTCACCGTTCCCAGTTCGGGCACGGTGGAGGTCGGCGGCCGCTCGGTCGCCGGGCGTCCGGGCACGTGCGCGTGGATGCCGCAGAACCACGGCCTGCTCCCGTGGCGCCGGGTGCTGGCCAACGCCACCCTCGGGGCCGCGGTGGCCGCGGCGCCGGGTGCCACCAATCGGGGCCGGGCCCGGGCCGAGGCAGAGGCGCGGGCCCGTCCGCTTCTGGAACGCTTCGGTCTGGCCGGGTTCGAGGCAGCCTGGCCCAGCCAGTTGTCGGGGGGCATGAGACAGCGTCTTGCCGTGCTGCGAACCGTCCTGGTCGACGCCCCGGTCATGCTCTTGGACGAACCGTTCGGTTCGCTCGACGCCTTGACCCGAAGTTCGCTCCAGTCCTGGTTCCAAGACGTGCTGGCGGTCGGTCCGGACGGCACCGAGCCGGCGCAAAACGGGGGAGGGGAACAACCCAAGCGAACGGTGATCGTGGTCACCCACGACGTGGAGGAGGCCATTCTGTTGGCCGACCGCGTGGTGGTCCTATCGGCTCGGCCCGGTCGGGTGGTGGCCGACGTGGCTGTAGATCTCCCTCGCCCCCGCCCCGCCGACCTAGTAGTCACCGCACCGGTGATCGCCCTTCGCACCCAACTCCTAGCAGCCCTCCGTTCCTGAGCTTCCCGGCGCCAGCGCTGCGGCGGTCACAGCAACTCGATCGGGCAGTTGATGCCGGGAGCGCTCGCCAACCGGGCGTCAGTCGTGAGCAGGGCGGTCGCGCTGGTCATCTCAGCAAGAGCGACATAGGTCGCATCGTACGCACTGAGGTTGTGCCGGAGTTCCCACATCCTCGGCCGGAGCAAGTCGGCGGGAAACCGGGTCAAACCAAGCTGGCTGAAACCCTCCAACGCTGCCGCGCCTTGCCTCTCGGTAAGGACCGCCTGAACCACGAGGCGCCGAAAAACGTTGGTCACCTCGCTATCGATGAGGTGCGGAACGGCGAGCTCCTCATCGCCGAGGCGGCTGGGATCAAGGTCGTTCGCAAGGAGTTCGACGATGACACCGGCATCGACAACCCTCAATCTCCGCGTCCCTGGTGCAATGCGGTGAGGATCACGTCTCGATCGACACGCCCTCGAACCTTTGCCTGCGTCTCTCTGACGACGGCGGCATTCGCGAGCACGACCTGGGAGCGTCTGGCCAGGTGCTCCAACTCGCGCACCATGTAGCGAGTCAGGGAGAGACCCTCTGCCGCGGCCGCATCAACCAGGGCTTCGTGAACCTCGTCGGGAACGTCTCGGATCTGGATCACTCTCGCCATGGCCGCAATCGTAGCCCTATGGGTGCAGATTGCACCCATTGAGGGCGTAGCCGCCGCTTGCCACGCGAGAACGCGGGCGCGACCTTCATTTCCGACCGCGTCGGATGGAGCCAGAGCTGGACCGACAGCGAGTCGAGAAAGATGTCGCTGGGTGATGCAAACTCAAAGGGACGGCGGCCAACGCCAGGGTGTGACCTGCGAGGAACTCTGTGAGATCAAGCGTTGAAAGCCAAGGTTCGCCGCCCTGAGGAAGACAACGAGATCTTGAGAAGGCCGAAACGGTTTCCTTTGCGCCGAGCTCGACGGTCCTGAGCTGCTGGTCCTTTGCCACGGCGCGGTGCCCGGGGATCAAGGGGGTGCGCCCGGTCTGTGAGCGTGGGCCACACTGGGGCGATGGAGTTGGTTGCGGAGATGGAAGCGACGCGCCCGCCGGGCGCGGTCTTTGGGTGGATCGAGGATCTCGGCTTCTACCCGCGGTGGCTGGAGATCGTCACCCGGGCCACTCCACGGGTCGACCCAGGGGAGATTCGGCCGACGTGGGACGTGGACCTGAGGGGGCGCCTAGGGCCGGTTGCTCGCACCAAGCGGTTGCGGATGGTCAGGACCGTGCACGATCCCGGTCAGCGGGTGGTGTTCGAACGCCACGAACTTGAC
>JAGQSO010000067.1 GCA_020439505.1 Acidimicrobiales bacterium | reverse complement strand
TGGCTGAAGCGATGGCCGACGGTGACGTCTCTTATGCCAAGGCCAGGGTGCTGGTCCCTCACCTCGACGAAACCAACGTGGACGTCTTGTTGCATCTGGCGGTCACCAACCCGGCCGGGCGGCTCGGAGCGGCGATTGCGGCGTGGTCCCAACGCAACGAGGACCCCGAAGCCATCGCCCGCCGCCAGCACGAAGAACGCGCCGTGTCGTGGCGTACCGGGCCCGACGGCATGGTGACCATCACCGCCCGTCTCGCTCCGGCTGTCGCCGCGGCGGTGTGCGCGGTGATCGACGCGCACGTCACCCAATCGGCCGCGTCCGCGGGCGCGTCGCTGACCCAACAACGAGCCGACGCCCTGGCCGCGATCGCCACCAGTGGGGGTGGCAAAGTCGACGCCGAGGTGGTGATCCACGTTCGAGGAGACGGCACCACCCTGGCCGACGGTACGCCCATTATCGACCACGTCGTGGCCCAATTGTTGCCTCAGGCGTTCGTTTCGTTGCTGCTGGTCGACACCGAACGGCGACCGATAGATGCCAGCCCCCGCCGCCGGACACCGACCCGCCGCCAGAAGCGGGTCGTCGATGAAGCGAACCCCGAGTGCGGCCACCCCGGTTGTCGGGCCCGGACCTTCCTCCAATACGACCACATCCAGCCCTACGCCCAAGGCGGCCCCACCGTCGTCACCAACCTCCAACGCCTCTGCGGCCCCCACAACCGAGCCCGAACCCAAGCCTGAACTCAACCGTTGGGCATCACCCCGGCTCACAAGAGAACGGCCTCGCGCCGAACGTCATCGTCCTCGTCGGCAAGGCCACCGAGGGATGGCGCTGATGCGACCCGTGATTCACCGATTAGCTGTGATCTGCGGGCACGCGCCATGGCATGCGATGAACGCGAGCCCCTGTGCGGCGTCGAGGCAATCGCGGAGAACGACCCCTGGCTCGTCCCGCCTGGTGGGCGATATCGTGAGATATCACGCTGGAGGCGAAATCATGACCGACCTGCTGATTCGAGATGTGCCTGACGACGTTGTCGCTGCGATCGATGGGAAGGCACGGCGGCTCGGCATCTCGCGAAGCGAGTACCTCCGCCGCGCCCTCGTTCGTGAACAAGCGACCGCCGGCGAACGGGTAACCGTTGACGACCTCGCCCGGCTGTCCGAGCAATTCGCTGACCTCGCCGATGACGGCGTGATGCGTTCCGCATGGGAGTGACGACCTGGCTTATCGACAAGTCGGCGTTGGTACGGCTCGGCACCAGCGACGATGCAGAGGCGTGGGCCACACGGATCGAACGTGGGCTCGTCCGCATCTCGACCCTCACCAGACTCGAGGTCGGCTTCTCGGCCAGATCGGTCGCCGATCTTCGAGGCTCGCTCCACCGTCCGCCGCTATCGGAGATGCCGGTCGAGTATCTGACGCCGGCCATCGAAGATCGCGCCGTCGAGGTCCAACTAGCGCTTGCGGAACGCGGCCTTCACCGGGCGCCGTCCATCCCCGATCTCCTGATCGCCGCCACTGCCGAGTTGGCTGGACTGACCGTGCTCCACGTCGACAAGGACTTCGAGCTGATCGCCGAGATCACAGACCAACCACAGCAACGGTTGTCCTGAGCGCCCGCGAGCCGCGTCTGGCACACGCCGATTGGCGACCCCCACCGTCGTCACCGGCCCCAAACGCCTCTGTCCGTCCCCACAACCGAGCCCGAACCCAAGCCTGGACCCCAGGCCTGAACCGGCAGGATCTCGGCTACTCGGCGTTGCCCAGACCAGCCATGACGAATTGGACCAGGGCTTCCTCGAGCTCGTCGAGCTGGTCATCGATCTTGCGGTGGGCCATCTTCCGTTTGACCACTGGGAGGCCGACCGACACCTTGAGCGCAGTGTCCACCGTCTTGGACGACGCCCTGAGCGGCTCCAGCGCGGAGGCCACCTCGACCGATCTGGCCGCGAGCAGATCGATCTGTTCGGTGATGTGGACGCTCCGCTCCTCCAACCGTCTCTGACCGAACACGGCCTTGGAGCCTTTCGCCACCCCAAGCTCATCCCGGTCCGCCTTCGCCGCCTTCTTCTCGTCGTACCAGCGTTTTGCGTCGTTGAAGGCGCTCTGGGCCACCTGCAAGAGGCGTTCCCTGTTCTCCGGCTTGGCGAACTCCTGCTTGAGCTGGGCGATCGCCTTTTGTGCCAGCGGGTTGGTCACCAGCGATCCGCCCATCACCCCTTGGGTGGCAGTGGGCTTCCTCGTTGCTGTCTTCTTGGCCGGCACCTTCTTGTCCACCTGCGGATCCTGTCACAGGACCCCTGACGGGTCGGTCTGGTCGTCGTCGCTGCAAGGGAGTCCAGACCGAGGCTGCGCCAAGCTCTACCAATGCCGTGCCAATGGGTCTCTAAGGTTCACCTTCAGGAGGGGTGATGGACACCGAGCAGCTTCTGATTCACGTTCAGACGGACCAGGCCGAGCTCGTGATCGACGACCACGGCGTGCTCGCCTTCGGCGCGTCCGAGGCTGTCCAGCGTCTACTGGCCAGCCTCGAGGTGCCTTCCTCGGAGTCGACGGGGTCACCGCTGAGGCCCGGCCTCGTCTCCGGGTTGGCGGCCATGAACCTGCTCAAGAGCGTCGGGTCATCCCAACTCGAGGGTCTGGCATCACCCAAAGGACAGTTCTTCCAGTTCTCGCCCGAGACGCTGGCCATGCTCAAGTCCGGGCTCACCACCGATGCTGGCAACGGTTTCTTCAACAGCGGAATCCAGGGCGCAGACGGGAAGTTCCTCGGAAACATCAAGTGGAAAGCGGTGGACGGCACGGTGGCGATGTCGCCCCAGATCGCCATCGCCATGGCGGCGCTCGAACTTGCGATCAAGGATGTGCAGTCCGCGGTCGAGCGAGTAGAGCAGAAGATCGACGAGGTTCGCCGCCGGATCAATGCCCAACAGTTCGGTGATGTGGTGGGGCGCCACACCTACCTGCAACGCCAGATCGAACTCCTGGACCAGACCGGACACGTCAACGACACCGACTGGTTCGCCATCGCCTCGCTCGGCCCGAGCCTGTCGAGCGACCTCGCCAGGCTCAGGGCCTATGTCCAGCAGACGATCACCGACGGTCGGGCCGAGACCGGCACCGACGACCGGGCCGACGCCGTCAAACGACTGGTCGAGTTGGAGGTGGAGCTGGACCTGCTGACGGTGGCCGAGCGGAGCCAGTTCTACTTCGAGTCGCTACGGCTCCAGCATCTGAGCCAGACGGATCCGCACGCGCTTGAGCCCGCTCTCGTGAGCGCGAGGCGCGTCCTGGACAGCCAACACCTGGCGGACCGAGAACTGATCGGACAGCTCAAAGACGCAGGCGAGTCGCTCACTCGCATCGGAGCCCTCGAGATCCACCGGATCTTCAGTCGACGCCAACTCGAAGCCGGTGTCGACGCACTGAACGAGATGGCGGAGAGATTCGCGCTCTCACGTTCAATCCCGATCGAGGCCATCCCCGCGGCTGAGCGCCCGACCCCGTACGAAGCGGTGCAGGAGGTGCGGAAGATCGTGTTGGCAGCCGGGGCAACCAGCAAGAAGACCGTCATCGACGCCACCGCCATCGCCAAGACGTTCCTGAACCGCAGCGACGAAGCGGACGACCAGGACCTCAGGGATGATCCCGAGTCACCACCCGGCCTCGGCACCGGCAGCGAGGCCGGCAGGGGCCTCGGCACCGGCACCGAAGATCCGGCAACCCCCGTCGAGCCAATCTCGGCCGATGATGCCGAGGCCGAGTCCGAGTCCGAGTCCGAGTCCGAGTCCGAATCCGAGATCGAGATCGAGACGGAATCCGAGGCGGCCGACGACCAACGCCCATCTACCGGGAGTCGCCTCCGCCGAGGCATTGGCGCCGACAATGAGAAGAGGGAAAAGCCACCACAACCTCCTTCTTGCCCCAGGCCGAGCACCCCAGACCCTGGCTGATCCAAGCTGTGAGCTGAACTCGGACCTCTGACAGTGTTTTTCCGGGTGTCGGCGTCGGGGCTCAGGTGGTGCCCTGGATCTGTTGGATGGCGGCGAACATCATCTCCCGTACTGCCTCGACCGCTTGTTGGGGACGGACCATCACCTTGAAGTCGGTGATGAGCCCGTCGTCGTTGCAGGTGATCAGGTCGACGCCGTTCACGTACTTACCGGCCATCACCGTCTCGAACTCGAGCACCGCGTCACGTTCGCCGTGAATGGCCCGCACGTAGCGGAACCGACCGTCCCACTCCCCGCCCGACGGGTGCTTGAAGGTCCGGGTCTCTGTGGCTCCACCCTCTGCCGTGTTGTCGCCCGGCGCGTCCTGCCCCGGCTTGGCGCTCCCGACGAAGGTCATCGACGCTCCCGTCAGGTACATCGTCACCAGCTCCTTGCCGTGCTGGGGTTTGAACAACACCGGCGAGTGCAGCACCGCATCGTCGGCGATGACCCGCTCCAACGCCGAGCGGTCACCGGTGAGGAACTCATGCCACACCGCCAGCGCCTTGCCCAGCGGCGTATCGGTAGAAGTACGGATGTCGACGGTCATGGCGGGCCTCCTGGCACGATGCGGTAGGCCACGATCCTGACCCAGTCCCGCCACCCGTACCCGCGATCGAGTCACCACTGGCCCGACATGTCCGCCACGATGCCCTTGGCGCCTGGCTCGTATCGGAAGGGTTCCGAGCGAGTGCCAGGTGACGGGATTCCGACGCAGTTCTGAGGATGTACCCACCCCAGGACAGAGCACTCGATGGGTCCGGTCCGGGTAACTTTGTTCCCATGAGTCGCCTCGAGCGGATCACCTCCGACCCGAACATCTGCCACGGGCAACCAACCGTGCGCGGGTTGCGCTATCCGGTCGAGATGCTGCTCAACCTCCTCGCGTCGGGCATGACGACAGAAGAGATCCTGGCGGACTACCCCGATCTGGAGGCCGACGACGTGTTCGCGGCTTTGGAATACGGCGCGCTCACCGCTGGCGCCCGCTAGGTCATCCCACTCAGCGGGACGAGGCCTCGATTCGGACTCCAAGGTCCTCCAGTTCGGCGAGGATCCGGGCTGCGCAGTCACCCCCACGTGGCCGGCCATGTTCGACGCGCTGCACTGGTGGCCTCGGGCCGCGCCCGTCCGTCGACGCGGTCGCTAGTCGAGCTTCCCCGCCCGCCCGCCGCCAACCGGGTCAGTAGACGTTGTCGGAGAAGTCTGGGCGAGATGCGCGACGCCGAGCGCTACTCGACACCTCCGGGGCAGCGCGCTACCTTCGCGCCGAGAGCGAGCTGGTCACGACGCGATCGGGGGGACTGTGGCATTCAAGACAGCATGGACCGTACCCTTCGATGTAGCCACCGGCTCTCGCGATAGCGGTGACCCGCTCGGCTTCCGGGCCTATGCGAACCGTCTCGCCCGGGAGCTGGTGCCGGGGCTCACCAAGGCGAACCAGCTGACCCGCGGCTTCTCGGTGCTCTGCCTCGGACTGCAGATAGCGCAGTCAACCGGAGCTTCAGAGGCTGAGGTGCGTGACCGGTTTCTCCGATTCGAACGACTCTGGGTCGCGTCCGAGGTCCGCTCATTGGGTGACGACGCGGTGTTCCCCGGCAAACGCCGGGCCGCACAACTTCTTGCTGACGCGGAGGTCACCGGCGAGCACTCCTTGTCGTCGTCACTGCTCACCAACCAACTGTCCGCCGGCACTTGGGGGACCTACCGGCGAGCCGCATCAGCATTCGGCCTGATCGGAGGCGGCGGCCGCCGCCAGGTCACGATGGCTGACACCGCCCTGCTGCCACTGGGAAGGAGAATGGCCGCCGCTCTGAGAAGGGATGCTTTCCCCAATAACTACCCAGGGGCTTGGGCGAAATCGGATTGGGTTGGGCCGTCGGTGCTGGACGAATTCAACGTGACACCAGTCCCCTCCGCCGATGAGGTCACGGATTTGAGCAAGGGAGTGGAGGAGTTCGACGGTCACCGAGAGCGGCCTCTTGGCCGCTTGCGCACGGAGTTCGATCACCACGGGAACCTGCGGCTCGGGGAACTCCGAATCAATCAGTTGGCGAGGGGCCAAGCCAGAGCGCTGGTACAGGCACGCGCCTTGGTGGATGCCATCGAGGCAATCGAGTTTCCGTTTCGACGGTGGGTCTACGCGGGCCAGAAACCCGACTACCGGGCCTCTATCAAGCACCTACCGCTTTGGCAGTTGGCATCCCATGAGCCCGAAATGGTTCACCTCGCCGAAATGTTGATGGCAGCGTCAAAGGCCCAGCTAGCCAACCGGGTGGAGGACCACCACCGATGGATCTGCCAAGGACGGGGCGCTCCCACGTGGGAACCTGGTAGCTCGCTGGCGTCGGCGGGATCCGGTTCACAGCCTGACTTCACCCTTCGCACTTTGCAGGGTCTCTTCGAGGAGGGAGTCGCACCACGTGCTGTCGTCTGATGCGGTCAACATCTTGGAGCTGGTGGCACCTCCCGACAACCACGTGTTCCATGCCGGTATCTGGCTGAGCCACGACGTCGACTGGCGGGCCGTAACCGACCTTCTGGCACCTGCCCTCACCGGGGTCATCACCGCCGGGCGTCGCCAGATCCTCGAGACTCGAGCCGCCGTGGCGACCGACGACCCTGGCCTGGTCGTGTTCCATCCCGGCGACCGGTTCACGGGAGGGCCCGTCCTGCCATGGGCCGGAGAGCGCAAGGTATCTGGTCGTCGGCTGCACGCCAAGGCCGCTCTACTCCAGTACCGCTCGATCCGTGGCGCTGTCCGTACTCGGGTTCTGGTCGGGTCGGGCAACCTCACCCGAGCTGGTCTCGCCTCGAACCTGGAGGTCCTGACCTGGGATGAGATCCAGCGGGGTTCGCGTGCCTTCCTCGGCGTCGATCTCCTGCGCGAAATCAAACGTCTCGCCCAAGAACTCGAACCCGATTCGCGAACCAAGGAGGTGCTGACAGCTCTGACCGGGGGACTGAAGACCGCCTCGCCCACCGGCGAGCTGATGTCCTCGCTGACCAGGCAGGGACGGTTGGTGCCGGAGCGCAAGCACAAAGACCCGGCCGCGCGAGCCGTCTATGTGGTTTCACCAGGTTTCGCCGGCGACAACGATCGTCAGGCGGCAGCGGCTCTCGCGTCGTGGTGCGGGCCAGATACCCACGTTCACCTTTACACCGGATTCACCGGGTCAAAGAAGAGGGCAGGCGCCGCGACCGAGGGCCTGGTCTTGTCGCGCGGGCTCGTTGACGGGCTGCGTCGCACCGGTGCCGCGGTCACGGTCCATGCCATCCCCGAACAGGACGAGGATGGCGCAACGCGCCGGCTCCACGCCAAGGCAGTGGCGGTGGAATCAGCCAACGGCCGGGCGCATCTGTGGTCCGGGTCGGCCAATTGCACCGGCCCGGGTTTGCTCGGCAAGAACCGTGAGCTGATGGTTCACCAGGTCACCACGGCGGACAGGGTACGCAAGTTGTTGGAGAGCCTCGAAGCCGTTGAGTACCGGGGAGAGCTGACTGCCCCGCCCCCGACCCAGCGGGCAGACAAGGTGAAACCGAGCCCGCAGGTCACCGTCACTTTTGTGATCGGGTCGGGTAACCGTGTCGATGGTCCCACGTGGACGGGAACAATGATCGCCTCGGCCGACACACCAGTTCGCGGCGTCAAGGTTTTCTATAACGGACGCGAGGTCCCGATGGGTGAGCCGGTTGAGCTCGAGATCAGCCCCGATCGGGGTTCGGTCGAGGTGAGAGTCGGTGAGTCCACCCGCATCGTCCAGATTGAGGTTCATCGCCCCCCGGCGGAGGAAGAGTTCTGGCAAAACCTGACGCCCGAGAAGAAGATCGACCGGCCAGATGCCGAACTCGAGAGGCTCTTGGATGACCTGGACCGGGCAGGGCGTGGAGTTGCCACGAAAACGGGCACCGATACCTCGGGTACCGCCCGGCCAAGTCCCGTAGACGGCGGATTCGTGATCCCTCTGACGCAACGTCTGGTCCTATTGGCCCGCCATCGAGCCGCGCTTGCCCGATGGCCTCGCGAGGAGGTTGAGAAGATCCTCGACCGCTATATCGACAACCGCACCGAGACCGAACGGAAACAGGGCGACGGACAAGAGGAGATCGACGCCGCACGCTCCACCGTTCTCGCAATTCACGCCGCTTATCGGCCAGAGGCCGAGACCCGATCAACCAAGTCCCAAGACCCACTGCTGACCGAGCTCACCGCAGCAGTTCCAGCCTTCGACGACGCGTTGCGCTCCGCGGACGACGACTGAGCATGACCATTCGGCGGGCGAACGCCCAGCGCCTCCTTTCGAAGCTGCGAGACGACCTCGGAGCAACGATCACTGACGACCAGATCCGTGGCCAGGCCGAACAGGCCACTGATTCGGCTCGGCGGCTCGTCGGCTCGCCACGCAAGGTCCAGATCCTGCGGGACCCAGTCGGTACCGGTAAGACCGCGGTGGCTCTGACTGCAGCAAAGCTCCTGTTCGACGAGAAGCACATCCAGTATCTGCTCGTCATCGCACCCAATGACACGGTTGCCAAGCAGTGGCGCGAGCGTGCCGCACCCTTCTTCAACGGTGTCCTCGAGGACGTGCAACGGGCAAGGTGGAGGAGGGGTCGGGTGATCATCGGCACCCACCGGGTCCATCCACACCAAAAGAGCCCCAACCCCAAGCAAACGCTCGTCATCGTTGATGAGGCTCATCGCGGCCTCCAAAACACTGCGACGAACGCTTTTGGGGCTGCCAGCGAATCCGCCAAGGGCGCAATGGTTCTGCTAGTCACCGCTACGCCATACCAAATGACGGCCTCAGGTTTGACCAACATGTTGACCGTGGCCGGCGGGGCCGGGGGCGAGGAGACCGATGCTCTTCACGACTACGGCAAGGCCATGGCTGACCTCCTCCACGCCTGGAATCCCACGGTTGGAGAGTCCTCGGTGGCACGCCTGGTTCCCTCGGTGCAAGAGCACCGAGATCGAGCACAACAGGCCCTCGATACCCACCTGCTGCTGCCGACCGCAGTCAGCACACCTAGGCCTCCCAGGCTCGCTTTCACCTCGGTGCCACTCGGCTCTTGGGCCACCGCGTACTCGGTGGCACGCATTCTGCCCGAGCTCATGGGTAGGGGTAAGTCCGACGCCTTCCAGCGGGGTCTGGCGTCCAGTTGCGAAACCGTGTGGGACTCCGACCGGGCTGTAGGGAATCACCTGACCTCGCTGCGCAAGGGACTCAAGACCGACCAACGCCGCTTCCTCGACGACTTAGAGGAACGAATGGGTGAGGGCACGGACCATCCCAAGGTCGCCGCCACGGTGAACTGGACCATCGACCAGGTCGAACAGGGTCACCATGTTGTGATCTTCACCCACTGGCTCACGACACAAAATGCGATCGGCAAGGCTCTCGAGTCGGCTCTCGAGGGGAAGGCAGATGTAGCGGCTCCCCAGACCGGGCCGATAAACCGTCGACTGGAGAAGCGGTTCAAGCAACCCCCAAATGGCGAGCCGGTGGTGCTGGTGTTGTCCGACCGGTTTTCGGAGAGCATCGACTTGGACGGGGGTCTGCCGTCTCTCGCCCATCACGACCTCACATGGAACCCGGTCCGTCTCACCCAACGGTGGGGTCGGGTAGTGCGGATCCGAACTGGCTTTCAGCCCATCCCGAAGAACCGCATCTTCGTACCGCTCCTCGACGTCGAGGTGGAGCGCCGACTGGCCCGCACCGTTGCTGGACGCCAGGACCTAGTCGGAGCGATGATCCCTCACCCCGACGCCACCGATGACAACGGCTGGACGCTCCCAGACGAGATCCTCCGCAAGGTCTCCCTCAACTTCAACCGCCCAACCGGGAGTCGGTGACCTCCCGGCCAGATGTTCGCTCCCGCGAGTCCACAATCCCTGATCGGTGATGGCCGACCGTCCTGATCAGCCCCGGCCGAACGGCTTCTGGACCACTCCGAGGGGCTCAATCCCAGTGGATAGAGGAGCTTTTTCCCGTCTTGGTGTTGTACTGGGTTGAGCAGTTGCGGCACTGGACATCGGGTTGACCCTCGAAGATGACGCAACCACCAATGCCGATCTCGCCGCGCTCAGAGGCTTCCCACATCTCCGGGCTGGGGTAGCCGAACACAACTGGGATCTGCTCGGCGGAGCCGCATTCCGGGCACACGACAGATCCAGCTACGGACGAACCAACTTGGCCGAACTCATCCCGGGCATCGACCTCACCCAGTCCTTCAGGATCTTCCACGTCTTCGGCCTCCTGGTCATCGCTTGCGGCGAACTTCGTCCGCCCAACCTTTGTTATCGCCCGGGCGTGACCCGCGCCGCGAAGGAGACCAGCAGACCACGACCTGCGGGTTCGAGGTGTACCGGACCACGTGGTCGCCGCGCTCGATAGGGAAGGCACGGCCGTGGCGGTTCCCTCTTTCCCCTACGGTCACGAACGCGGTGGAGCTGCCGACTTGTAGACCCCATGGGGTTGATCGTTCCTGAGGACTTTGCGCTGGCTTCGTTGGCGAACGAGGCGGAGCGGAGGGTGGTCGAGGCCTTTCGTGACGGGCTCAGCGATTCCTGGTTGATCCTGCCGGACGTGTCGATCGCCGGTACTCCGGAGATGTTCCAGCTCGACATCGTCCTCATTCACCCCGAGTTCGGCGTGGTCGACATCGAGGTGAAGGGCCACCAAGCCACCGTCTCCGGCGGGCAGTGGCTTCACCGAGGTAAGCCCATGACCCCGCAGCCACCGGACCAGGCCATGAAGAGCGCCTATGCCCTACGCACCCTGTTGCGCTCGGAGTTCCCCCACCTTCAGCACCTCCACGTCCACTATGGGGTGGCGCTGCCGAACACCACGTCGATCAGCGGGAACTTCGGGCCCGACTTCAAGCGCGACCAGGTGATCACCGACATCGATCTAGCCGACCCGACCGACGCTCTAGAGCGTCTGGTGTTCCTTCGACCCACCGCCCAGAACTTCACGGCCGAAGACGCCTCCGCCATCGTCACGCTGCTGCGCCCGGACGCCGACTTCACGTTCGATCCTTCGGCTCGGATGCGACGTGCGAGATCCCGCCTAGACGAGTTGTGCGCCAACCAGACCGCCACGCTCGAGCACCTCGATGTCAACCGGCGCGTGATCGCGCTGGGAGCGGCTGGCACCGGCAAGACCCGTCTCGCGATGCGCTGGGCACACAGGGTACTCGGGAGGGGCGAGCGGGTACTGCTCACCTGTTACAACGAGCCCCTCGCTGACCGTATGAGCACCCAGGCAATCGACGACGAGGATCTGACCGTCGGCCCCTTCCTCCGCCTTGCTCTCGCCATGGACGGCATGAAGCCACTCGAGGTTCCACCCGATGCCGACCACGCGTGGTGGACCATCACCGCGGTCGGCCACCTCCAAGCCCATTGGCACTTCGTCACCGAACGCTTCGACACGATCGTGGTCGACGAGGCCCAGGACTTCAGCCCAGCGTGGCTGGCGATGCTCGACGCATTGCTCGATGCCGATGGAGCCCGACGCACCCTGCTCGTGGCCGACCCGTCCCAGAAGTTGTACGCACGCGGCTTCGCCGTGCCCGCAGTCGAAGACGGATGGACCCAGGCCCAACTGGTGGTCAACTGCCGCAACGCCCACCAGATCGGAGCGTTGCTCCGCCGCAAGCTGAACGGCGCCCCGGCGCCATCGGTTGCTCCCGAGGCGGTCGATGTCTGCTTCGTCGCGGTCGGCCGAGACAGCGACAGCGACCCCGTCGACCACAACACGATCGCCACCACTGTGCAAGACGAGATCGACCGACTGCTGCGCGAAGAGCGCGACCCCAACCAGGTCATGGTTCTCACCTTCTCCAGCAAGCTCCGCGACAACCTTGCCAACGCGGTCGACCTCCACCGTTGGGAACATCGGAGTCGGGGCATCGTTGGTGAGAACGTCCACCGGGCCAAGGGCCTCGAAGCTGACACCGTGATCCTGGTGGCCGACCAGGCCGACGTCCCCAAGGACCTTCTCTATGTCGGGGTCAGCCGAGCGGTGAGCGAACTGGTCGTGATCGGCCCAACTGGCTTGGGGGACCGCCTCGGGCTGTCCCCTGTTGGCTGACCCTCGCGCCGGGCATGACCACAGAAGAGATCCTGGCGGACTACCCCGATCTGGAGGCCGACGACGTGTTCGCGGCTTTGGAGTACGGCGCGCTCACCGTTGGCGCCCGCTAGGTCATCCCACTCAGCGGGACGAGGCCTCGATTCGGACTCCAAGGTCCTCCAGTTCGGCGAGGATCCGGGTGGCACCCCAGACCTGGTTGCGCTTCCTGGTCGTCAGGGTCCTGAGCACGCCTGCCTCGGTCAGCCGGTCCAGAGCGGCGTAGACACTGGACTCCGAAGCCCCGGCGACGTCGACAGCCTCAGCCGCCGACAACACCGGGTGCGACGGCAGTGCCGCCAGCAGGGTCGCGGTGGCGCTCCCTGCCCTCGCCCCGCCGACCATTGCCGCCATCTCTGCGGGTGCCTCTGCGAGGCGAAGGGCGGTGACCTTCGACTCGGTCGCTGCGATCGCCGCAGCCCGCGCAAACGACTCGATGATCGGTCCGGCGTCGCCGTCTCGATACGAGTTGAGAGCATCGAAGTATCGGTCTCGGCGTGCCACCAACGCCGACGCCAGCGGGATCACCACGTGGCGCGTGGCCTGACGGCGTCGCAGGATCGCGTTGACCAGCGCACGACCGATCCTGCCGTTTCCGTCGGTGAACGGGTGGATCGACTCGAACTGGGCATGAGCGATCGCAGCCTGGACCAGTGCGGGCAGGTCGTCGCGGTTGGCGAACGCAACCAGGTCCTCCACGTAGGCCTCCACCGTGTCCGCTGGCGGGGGCACGTACAGGGCTCCTCTAGGGGAGTGGTCGCTCCCACCGATCCAGTTCTGGACCTTGCGCAGTCGACCGGCGTGATCTGCCTCATGGGGGTCATGGACCATCAACGCGTAATGAGCGCGGGTCAACGTGTCGACGGTGATGGTCCGGGTCTGGCCCACGTTGTCGACCATCGCTTCCAGCGCGCCCGTGGCAGCCGCCATCGATACCGCCGACGGGTTCGCCATGTTCCCGTGAAGAGCCCTCGCGTAGTCGTCGATGTCCGCCTGTATCCGCTCGATCTTCGACGAAGCCACCGACTCGGTTCGCACGAGCATCGTTCCGAGGGCGCCGAGGTCGCCGGCGTGCCAGTGGTCAAGGGAACTGACCTCGCGCATCGCGTCCTCCACCTCGCCGGCCAGATACCCGCTGATACTGAGGGTCTCGGCCTCGATCATCGGCGGCAGCGAGACCACCACGGCTGAGAGCGTTCGGTCCTCTCTCGTACCGCCACGGCTCGTCTGAGCCCATGGTCTTGTCTCGGCTGCGTGAGCGGGCCAGGCAACCGACGCGGCAGGTGGCGGAGGCCCATCGGCTGAAGTCGGAGCCCTGCGGGATGCCACCGGTCGACCACCTTCCTCGGAACACCGATCACAGTAGTCCGAGTTATTGGTACAACTCGGACTATACGTTTGGCTAGTCCGCGCCGCCAACCTCCAACGCTGCTACCGCTCGAGGTATTGGTCGTTGCGCGTGCCAGACGCGTCCGTTGTCACCGTCCTTCCCTACGCTGAGCGTCGACGCATCTGGTCCTAGCTGGGGCACCTCGGGCTTGTCGGCCCCGAACGAACGGTTAGATCCGAGGAAGCTCATGGTGATAACCGAACGAAACCGGCAGAATCTGTTCACGCGGCTCGATGAACAGCTCGGGCCCGAGAAGGCCGAGACCATGATGGAGCTGTTACCTCACCAATGCTGGGGCGACGTCGCCCGTACCGGCGACCTGCAAGCTCTCGAACGTTCGGTCAACGACCGGATCACAGCCGAGTCGGCCTTGCTCCGAGCCGAGATGTCCGAGCTTCGATCGGAGCTCAAATCAGACATCTCCGAACTGCGCACCGAGTTCCACACCAGCTTCGGCGCCTTCCGCGACGAACTGCACCGCGATCAGCGCACGCTCCAACGCCAGATCATCCTCGCCTTGGTGGTAGCACTCGTCAGCATGGTGATCAGCGCCACCACCCTGTAGTCACCGCCGCGATAGCAAGACCTGGGTGATCAGGGGTTGAGGACCGTGAACAGGGCTGCGGGGCGACCGACGGTGCCGTCTGAGGTTTCGTGCAGGTCTTCGAGTTGATCGATGACCTGGCGTCGGAACGTGTCCTTTTGGAGCTCTCGGCCGTGGATTGCCTCATGGAGGCGGCGAAGCTCCAACAGGGTGAAGCGATCGGTCATGAGCCCGTCGGGGTCGGGGTGTTCGTCGTAACGACGTCGTAGCTCGGCCACCGCCAGGGTCACGATCTCGTCGTGGTCGAAAGGCAGGCGTCGTTGCCGCCCCGGGATTGCCAGCGGGGCTGTCCTCGGCCCAACGTCACGGCCCGCATCGGTCACCGCCGGCGGTGCGGGGTCCGGCACGGCGGCAAGGCACAGATGGTCGGCGCCTGACTTGACCAGCGGGGCCAACCTCTGGCTCGTGACCACCGCCAGGTGAGCGACGGAGACGACCCAGCCCCGGCTGTCTCGCTTCGGATCGTCGAAGACCTGGAGTTGGGTGGGCGACAGGTCGGTGATGCCGCACTTGTCGAGAAGCGTGCGCCTCACCGTGTCGGCCAGTCGTTCATGCTCGTGGACGAACGAACCGGGAAGGCTCCACTGCCCGGCATGGGGCGCACCGTCGCGGCGCAACAGCACCACGGCGAGCTTCAGCGCCGCTGACCCCGCTTCGCTCCTGCCGTCAGCCGCGCCGTCGCCCCCACTGCCGCTCCTGCCACCGTCCGGTCCCGTCGTCCACGCCGCTGGCACCACCGACATGACCGCCACGTCGACTGCCAGCGACGGGCGGGGGTAGGCGTCGAGGTCGGACCGGCCGGCCGGATCGGTCGACTTGGGCCCTTCGGACGGGCCGGGATCGCCCGGAGGGGACGTGTCAGCGGAGGGAGCCACACCACCAAATTAGCGCAGAGTTGCGCTTTGTGGATCTTTAGCGCATACTTGCTCTAACACCGCCGCGTCGAGCGGTCGGCAAACCCATTCGGATCGGAGAATCCAATGATCACCACCCCCACCATCCATCTCGGCTCGCCCACCCAGGTCGGGCCGCTCACGGTCTTCCCCGTCTGGACCGACGCCCCCGAACCCAAGCGCCCGGTCCGCGCCTCGATTCCTCGGGGCGCGACCATCGGTGAGGTCCCCGGCGGCGCAGTGGTCGAACGGCTCGCGGTCGACAACCCGACCGCCAAGACCTTCCTGCTCCCCGCCGGCGCAGTGTTCGAAGGAGGCCAACAGCACCGGGCCCTCCTCCACAGCGTGGTGGTCGACGCCGAGAGCACCATCCACATCGACGTCCGCTGCGTCGAACGGGGCCGGTGGTCGGGCGCAGGGCGACAGCGCCTCCACCGACGCCGTGCGCCCCTGGCCGTCCGGGGAGCGTTGAGCGGGATCGTCGGCCCGCGGGACAACCCGCTCCGTCACGAGCTCCACCGCGGCGACCAGGGCCGAGTGTGGAGCCAGGTCAACCGCTACGAGGAGGTCGGCGGCCGGTCGAGAACCAGCTCGCTGCTGGACGCCACCGACACCCGGGGCGACGAACTCCGCCGGGAGTTGGTCAACCTTCGACCGCTGCTCGGCCAGCGCGGCGTGCTGATCGGGATCGGCGGACACCCGGCCCTGCTCGAGGTGTTCGACCACCCCAAGCTCCTCGCCGACGAATGGGAACCGATCCTCACCGGGATCGCAGCCGACGCCGCCTTCACCCCGGTGATCCCGACCACCGGCGCCCGGGCCCGCTACTTCGCCCGCCACATCTCGGGGCGCGCCCTACAGCCATGGGCCCAGGCCGGAGCCGGGGTAGCGGTAGAGGGTCGTGACGGCCTGGCCGTGATCGACGGCGTAGTCGACGGCCGCACCAACCAGCCGGGCCAACCCATCCACATCACCGCCCTCAACGCCCGCCACGCACTGGTCGCGGCTTGAACACCAGAAACCACCCGCTACCCCGGGCCATCGACATGTGACGGTCCCAGGATTGACGGGTGTTGGACGAGCGATCGCCCGATCCTGTGTGAATACCAGCACACGGACGGA
>JAGQSO010000066.1 GCA_020439505.1 Acidimicrobiales bacterium | reverse complement strand
TGGCTGAAGCGATGGCCGACGGTGACGTCTCTTATGCCAAGGCCAGGGTGCTGGTCCCTCACCTCGACGAAACCAACGTGGACGTCTTGTTGCATCTGGCGGTCACCAACCCGGCCGGGCGGCTCGGTGCCGCGATCGCGGCGTGGTCCCAACGCAACGAGGATCCCGAAGCCATCGCCCACCGTCAACACGAAGAGCGCGCTGTGTCGTGGCGTACCGGCCCCGATGGGATGGTGACCATCACCGCCCGACTCGCTCCGGCTGTCGCCGGGGCGGTGTGCGCGGTGATCGACGCGCACGTCACCCAATCGGCCGCGTCCGCGGGCGCGTCGCTGCCCCAACAACGCGCCGACGCGTTGGCCGCGATCGCCACCAGCGGGGGAGGCAACGTCGACGCCGAGGTGGTGATCCACGTTCGAGGAGACGCCACCACCCTCGCCGACGGAACCCCGATCAACGACCACGTCGTAGCCAAGTTGTTGCCTCAGGCGTTCGTTTCGTTGCTGATCGTCGACACCGACCGCCAGCCGATAGATGCCAGCCCCCGCCGCCGGACACCGACCCGCCGCCAGAAGCGGGTCGTCGATGAAGCGAACCCCGAATGTGGTCATCCTGGTTGTCGGGCCCGGACCTTCCTCCAATACGACCACATCCAGCCCTACGCCCAAGGCGGCCCCACCGTCGTCACCAACCTCCAACGCCTCTGCGGCCCCCACAACCGAGCCCGAACCCAAGCCGGGACCCAGGCCTGAACCAGCAGGATCCCGGCTACTCGGCGTTCCTCCCCACCGGTGACGATCTCGACCACCGGCTCCGAGCCCATGTCCTCGCCGAGGCCGCCCGCGCAATGCAGCGTGACTCGCTCCTCCGGGAAAAGGCGATCGAAGCGGTCGTACGAGCGGTGGAGATCCGGTGGAGACGGCCTCGCTAGACCGGAGCTCGGCGGAGGGGTCAGATTTCGAGGATCGCCACGTTGGGGTGTCGGCCGGCGAGGCGGCGCAGATCTCCCGGATCGTGGGTGGCGACCATGCCTCCGCCGAGCCGGATCGCGGTGGCGACGGCAAGCGCATCGATGGCCAGCTCGCTACCCGCGTCGGCGTCGGCAAGGAGGTGCCCGGCGATCCGGGCGATCCGGGCCCCAGTCGTGACGACCTGAGCGAACCCGCGTCCGAGGAGGGCGTCGACCGGTTCGTCGGTGCCGTGCCCTCGGTAGAGCTCGACGAGCACAGCCGACGGAATCCGCACCGGGGCGTTCCGTCGGTGTGCGCTGCGCAGTGCGGCGCGTACCCGCTGGTGCCGGTCAGGGTTCTGTCTCGGACGAGCCAAGGCGGAGACGGCCTCGGCGTCGAGGATCAAGACGGCCACGCCTCGTCGATCTGCTCCACGAGTCCGTCAGGCAGCGGACCGTGCTCATCGTCCAGCTCGAGCAGGTACTCATCGAGCAGATCCCGCTCGAGCTCGTGCTCGACGGCCCGGGCCACGAACCCGCTGAGCCCGCGGTCACCAACGTGGGACTCCACCCGTGCGGCGAGGGTCTCCTCGACACTGACCGACCACTTCGTCACAGTCACGAGTTGATCCTACCGCAGTAGGAATCCCGCATCGCCACGGTGACGCCGGAACGGGTGGTCCAGTGAGGTCGGGAAGGATGGTCGAGATCTCCCCACGTGACCTTCAAGGTACCCAACGACTATGACCGAGGCCGTGGCGCTCGGCAACCACCTGCGATGGTGCTGGCCTCCCCTGACCTCCGAGGGTCTTCTTGCCCGAGTGGCATCCACCCGAGGGCCGTCCAGGTCGCTGACCTCATCTTGTAGGCAGGAACCCCATGGCAACATCGATCGAAGACCACCTACGTGACGAGGACCTCAGCGAGTGGACGCTCGTGATCCGCGGCCGACCGCTGACCGACATCCTCGGACCGGAGCACGTGAACCCGTACTACCTGAGGACACGCTGATGGCCACCAGAGTCTCGCTCCCCGCTGACGTTCACCAGATCGACGCGACCGGCTACGTGTGGACGTTCCTCGACGAAGCCGATGTACCCGATCGGATCGCCGCCGGAACCGTGGTCGTCGCTGGCGACAGCGAGGACCCTTTCCTCGCCCGTGTGGTCGACATCGTCCCCGGCAGCTCCGGCCGCAAGATCGTCCACCTCGACGTGATCGGCGTCCCCGATCAGGTCATCGACGAGCTCCGCCCCGCCAACCTCCTGCCTGCGTAGCGTAGAGACGGCCTCCCCAGACAGCACAGACCGTGTTGCAGTGGTCGCGCAGGCCTGTGAGAAGTGGGTTGGGCCCAACTCCGACTCGCCTTCTTTGCGAAGGTGCCTGTCAGCGACAGTCCCCGTCGTGTCCTCGGCCGAGTTCGCAGCGGCGGTCGAGCCGGAGCACCCATTGTCCGCATGTCGCCGGGAGATCGGATTCGTTGACGGCATCAAGGACGAGCTCTTCGCCATCAGCGAGCACGATCGTGTGAGTATTGAGTGCGGCGATGACGATACGTTCACCACGCACTGTCAGCCCCTCCTCGCCACCGTAGGCATCGTCTAGGACGGCCTTGGCTCCATCGAGCGATGTCACGTTGCAGGCTCTCAAGAGCACGGCGATGTCATCAGCATCCTTGGCTGGACGCGCGGCCCTGAGTTTCATCGCCAGCAAGGTCCTCGGTCCGGCCACTGTCACGGTCAACGATTCACCCTGGAGGACGACCTCTGCTTCTTCGCCGGTATCGCCTGGGGGGAAGAAGCCTTGGGCTGCGTTGTTCAGCCAGTCGGTCTTCAGCCCGTGGTGCTTGGCGATTCCCGCTGCGATCTCGGTGATCTCGGGCGCTGGATGGATGGAACCATCGACATCGGTTGTGCTGAGGCGGTCGTAGTGGGCGAGAGCGAGGGCCGCTCCACCTACGAGTTCGATCTGCCCGACGATTCCCGCGGCGGTCATCGCCGCATCGAGCTCGGAGAGCAGTAGTTCGATGTCACTCCCCACAAGCCCTGTTGGGCGCCTAATCGGGGTTGACAGGGTCACGTCGCTTTCGGCATGACGGCCGTCCGAACCGGCCCGCATGACCGAACGGCCCTTCACCTGGTAGCCGTTCGTGCCCCGGCCGCCACCGGTCTTGCCCATCAGACGCTGGCGAGATCGGAGGCGTCGACGTAGACGCCATGCCGGGCGAACGCAGGCGGGGTCGCAGCCCTGATGATGCCGTCGAGAACGCTGTCCTCGGGAAATGGGTTGAGGACCCAGTCTGTTTCGGTGAACCGTGCCGGTTCGCTGGTCCAGGCTGGTCCCTCAAGCCCACAGACGTGCTCTACGAGCCCGGCGAGGAACGAGTCCACGCCTCGGTTCGCTGTTGGTGGCGGCGGTGAAGCTACGAGAAGGGCGCGCTCATGGGGGGTGGCCTGTACCAGGGTGTTTGTTGTCTCGGCGAGAAGCCGAATCACTGGCCGGCCGTCGGCTACATGACTTCGTAGTTCCGATGCGTAGTCGGCCACGGTCGGGCGAGAGATTGGAACCGCAATCAGTCGCAGGCCGAGAGCGCCGAGCAGGCGCTCGATTGTGTCGAACGAGGCTCCTCCTTGGCGTTCGATCCGGCTGATCGCTGACTGATGTATCTGGGACGACGCGGCGAGGCCCGTCTGGGTGAACCCGGTAGCGCGCCGGGAATCCTTTAGGAGAAGCCCTGCAGTCACTCGGCTTACCATAACACTTTCGTTCTAGAACCCGAACGCCGCCGAGTCAGAGGCCACGCCGCCCAACACGTCCTGGTCACCGTCCTCCTTGCGGGCGCCAACCTCCGCAAACTCGACGTCTTCCTCGCACCGTCCTCCTTGCGGGCGCCAACCTCCGCAAACTCGACGTCTTCCTCGCACGGTCCGACACCCGAGCCAACCGGCCACGAACACGTGCCCGGAGACGGCGAGGCCAGCTCAACAATTACCTCGATGTGCCGGGTCCGGCCAAAGACCCACCGTCCCCCTAGACCCACCAGCCGTCTAGACTCGCCACGACCTGACCCACCCACCAGGGCGGCTTCGTAGCGCCCAAACCCTCTGTCGCGTGCCAACGAGTGCAACCCCGAGCGCCCGGTGGCCCGCGACCCTCACCCAGCGAGCTGGACCAGAGCCTCAACCGCGGATTGCCAGGGCGGCGCCGGCGCGGCTGGGGGGTCGAGGTCGATGACGTCATCGGTGTTGCGATCTGCGTAGACGTACGTGCCCGTGGTGAAGTCCGCGAACGCGACGACGTTGGCCGCGGGCAACTCGACACGGATGTAGTCCTGGTGGTCCGCATCTAGCAGTTCACGCAACGCACCGAGCGTGTCGCTGGCCGAACCCGGCTCCAATCGTGCGCCTGGGTCATCAACGACGAACGACTGGACGTTCTGTTGCCCGAGTGCTCCTCGGTTCACGCGGACTTCGGTAGATCGCACCCTTCCCGAGCTCACGCCGAGCCTGGCCTCGATGAACCGGACTGCCTCCTGGGAGGTGGCGTACTCCGCTAGCCCCTGCAGGTTCTCAACCAACTCCAGGGTTGATTCGCACGCTGGCTCGAGCACCGTCGCCGCATCCGCCACCGCTTCAGCTGTCGGCTGCCAGAGCGAGTGCTGAAGGATGGTCCTCCAAACGTCGCGAACCTCGGCAACCTCGCGGTCGGACCCGAGGTACCAAACGTCGTCGTACGCCTTGAACAGCGAACACAGCAGTACCGCTTCTGAGTGGTGGGCGTCGAGGATGTCCAGCGCCAGAAGTTGCTCCTCCTCGGACAGCGACGCGAGGTAGCCGATCGCATCCGGCGCGCCCCAGAAGAAGCGCCAGAGTTCGGCTTGGGCCGTGACCGTGGTCAGTGGGTCGGTGATCTCCAGCTGCGAGAGTTTCCAGCACAGGTGGTTGAAGACTACGTAGCTCGGAATCACAACACTCGAGCCGACGTGCTCGACGAACTGTTTGTCGGCGAGGCCACTCACGAATCGTCGGATGAAGGAGTGGAATTGTCGCTTTACCCGTGCCCGCGCGCCCAAGCGGCGACGGGACCGATCCTCCTCCTCAGCATCGGCTGCTTCCTCGTCCTCTGGCAGAACTTCGCCGAACGGCAGGTCCGGGTCGAGGATCTCGTTTGATGGAGGCAGCTCGCCGCCACCCCGCCGGGCCTCCACATCCTGCTTGAAGCGCCCGGCGATCGAGCTGAGCAACAGCCCGAGACCGGTCTGCTCCGAGGTCGACCGGCTCCATGATCGATACTGAGCGAGCTTCGGGTGGGCGAGGACGGAGTCCCAGTCGATGTCGGCATAATCCAGCTGCTCGGCGTCGCCGTCCTCGGGCAGCCGTTCGGGGGTCTTCCTGAGCAGACGCCACAGGCTGTTCCCGTCGACGACCAAGACCTCGTCGAGCTGGGCGAGGAGCTGTTCGAGCTCCTCATCCTCGAGATCGAAGTCTCCGGCGTGCTCGAGCAGATCAGTTCGTCCCTGGCCCGAAGCGAGAGCGATCAGCGCGTTGAGGTGGTACGGAAAGGCGGCGGGTGACTGGTCCTCTGCGAACTCGAACCACACGGCGGCGACGCGGGCCAGGAGGTCACAACCCTGCTCACCAAGCGTCGCCTTGAACGAGGTCGAGTCGTCGCCCTCGTCGACGAGTTCCCACGTGACGTCATCGACGGCAACCTCACCGATGTAGAGCGTTGGTGGGTCCTCGATCTTCCGGTCGAACACGCCGGTGAGCAAGGGAGCACGCCAGACCAGGCGAGCCGCTCGGGGACCGTGTGGGACCTCCTCAGCGTCGTCGTCGTCCTTGGCAAGCTCAAGACCCAGTTCCTCAATCGCTCTTGGCTTCGGGCTGAGGTTCAGCGTGGAGACGAGATGATCGAAGGCCCCGCTCGGTCCGACCAGCAGGTTGGCCATCTCGATGTTCCCAGCAGGGTGCGACCGGAGGAGAGCAGGAGTCGACATGTTCGGAGAGCCCTGGAGACAGACGTCGTCGTCGGCGCAACGGGCGAGCACGAACTTCGCATGGAGGAACGTGCCTCGCTCATCCGCCTCGACAGTTCTGACCTCCCAGTCACAGCCGGCGGTCGCAAGCACAGTCGCGAGGCGTCTTGGTTCGACGGAGGTGATGCGTTCCTGGAGGAGCAGTAGGAGTCGTCGCGGCTGCGTTGCCCGGAGGAGGGCGGCCAGAGCTGAGCACTGGTGGTCGTAGAAGGGCGAGTGGACGATGAGCTCCTCGACGTGGCGATCGCCGAGCACCTCGGTGAACTGATCCAGGAGGGCATCGGAAAGGTTGTGGCGGACGGGTGCCGGTGAGGAGCGCGCCGCGAAGACCCACGGTGCGTCATTCCATGCCTGTTGAAGGCGTGGTCGAACCACGTCATCGACGAGTGCACCCGCTACGAGCTCGTCGAGGAATGCTCGCGCGGCGAGGAATGCGTCGAGCTGGTCCGGTTCGTCCGTTGACCACGTATAGGTGGTGAAGCACTCTCCCTGTGAGGCGTAGCCGTCGAATCCGAGATTGCCGGATCCGACAGCGAGCCGGCCGCGGTCTTCTCCAAGAAGCAGGATCAGCTTGGCGTGAGCGGCATGGGGGGAGCGGACCGGCGCAAGGACGTAGCTGCGGTTCACCTGTCGTAAGCGCGACCGCCGCTCGGGGCGTTGAAGCCATCGGTCGAACTGGCGCTCGTCGGCGAAGATGATCCGGTTCTTCGCCCGCTCGACCTGACGGAGCAGGTCCTGCTCGAAGAAGCCGAGGTCCGCCCCGTAGGTGCTGACCACCACGCTGTCCCACTGCCCGTCGAAAAGCCTCGGGATGGCGTGGCGTGGTGTGGTCATCGAGGATCGGCCTTCGACCCGAACACCCCGGTCGTGGGGAGGTCGCCGTCAGCGCGAAGCGCTTCACCCTCCTCTGACAGCGGATGGCCCTCGTCGTAGAGATAGCCGGCGAGGCCGAGCTCGTAGATCACGGTCGCATTGGCATTGAACCTGGAATCGTTCATGCCGACCCGCGTCTCCTTGGAGAAGAACCGCAGCCGCCCGGCCTCTCGGCGGAACCGATAGGTGTCGCCGGTGGTGCGCAGCTTGGCGTTCGCCACTCGCTCGTGCTGCTCGATGACGTACTCGAGGTGGAGCCAGGTCACCACCTGTCCGATGGTCTGGCCGTCTGCCACCCGGCCTCGGAGAGCCTTCAGGAAACGCTGCATTCCGAGTCGTTCCTGTTGGCCCTCGACGACGGGGAACCAGTCCGCGGGCGCTTCTAGGCCGAGCTCCGGTCGCCAGAGACGGGCTGCCACCAGCGTGAGGAGCGCGATCGCGGCCGCCAAGCGATCCGCGCCGGTTTCGTTGACGTCGAGCCGCCCGTAGTCGAGGTAGTCAACCAGTAGGTCCTCGGTTATCGACGCGGCGAGGTCCCAGGGGCCATCGAGGTCTCCGGTCACCTGGGCCGACGACGAGAGCCACGCCAGGAGGTCAGCGAACGGTGACCCCAGTCCCAGCCCACTGGCCGGCAGATCGACCTCCAGTGCACTCGCGAGCGCATCGAAGTCCACGTCGAGAGCGTTGAGTACATCCTTCATCGGGATGGGATACAGGTCGCCCTCGTGCTCGAGACCCCAGCAGGTGAGGCGACGCCACATCTCGTTGATCGCGGCGTTGTAGTACTCGCGCGCTTGATAGAGCCTCCAACGAAGCGCCGTGCTGAGAAGCGGTTCACCCGGGTCGAACGTCGGGCCTTCAGACTCCTCGTCGCCGTAGTTCGATCGGAAGTAGATGAGCCTGCGGAAGTCACCGGGCTGGATCGGCCACGGGTCCGTCTGGGCTGCCAGCTCGCAGAACATGCGCAGCGTGTCGCGGCGAGCGGCGGAGTCAACGTCACCACCGTGGTGCAGGAAGGCATCGACGAGCAGCGGACGGTCGAGCGCTGATGGGTCACGCAACCGACAGAGGCAGGCGACCTCGGCGTACTCACGGACGACGTCGACTGGCACCGGTTCATCTGCCCTACCGATCCAGCCGCCCCGGTAGTAGGCCGTGTTCGCGATGACCGAGCGGAAGGCGTCAGCGATGAGTTG
>JAGQSO010000065.1 GCA_020439505.1 Acidimicrobiales bacterium | reverse complement strand
TAGATCGACGGCGCGGCGGCGCCGTGGCCGCCCCGGTCCACCACCCGACGCTCGACGGCCTGTCCGATTCGGCACATGCGGTCGTTCAGCATCGCGCTCAGCGCGACCGGTACCACGTCGTCGGCTTCGGAGTGGATGATCAGCACCGGGTCGGCGGTCACCACCGAGCCGGGGTTGCTGTCGGTGGTGAGCTTCTTCCACTCGGGTGATGCCGGCCCGTCGGCCCGGATGAGGGGTTCGTCGCCGGCGTCGGAGAACGAGCTCATGACGTCGCCGACACAGCCCTTGTCCACTCGGTCGAGCGCTTCCTCACCGGCCGGGGTGAGCAGCGTGGACAGGTCGGCATCGGGATAGGCCTCCTTGAACCCGGCGACCATCATGAAGGCGAAACCCGACAGGGCGGGGATGTTGGGAGCGGCGGCGAGGATCACGTCGAGCTCGGTGGCCGGTGCGCCGGCGAAGGTGCCGACGACATTCACCTCCGGCGCCCAGTCGGCGGCGACCTCGTTTGCCCAGAGCGCGCCGTGGCCGCCCTGGGAGTAGCCGGCGATCGCCAGTTGGTCGCCGGCATCGGCGCCGGGCAGGGACCGGGCCGCCAGGATGGCGTCGATCACGCTGCGTCCCTCGCTGGGTCCGACCAGGTAGGGGTGGCGCCCGGGGGTGCCGAGGCCCTCGTAGTCGGACATGGCCACGAGCCAGCCGCCGCTCATCGGTCCGGACATGAGGAGGATCTCTGAACCCGGTTCCTTGGACGGCGCGCACTCATCGGCGATACCGGTGGTGCCGTGGGCGATGGTGAGCATCCGGCGCCCGTCGGGGCCGGCGGGCACGGTGGGGACCAGCGCGGTTCCGGTCACCGCGATGTTGTCACCCGCCAGCGAGCGCGACAGGTACATGATCCGGAACGTCTTCGCCCCTTCGATCGGTGAGGGGGTGACCTCCTGGAACCGCAGCAGCGTTCCGTGGCCCCCGGTCGGCAGCGGATCGGGGACGGCGTAGAAGTCGCCGCTGGTGAACTCGACCGGCTTGCCCGCCTGAGGGGCGGTGGTGGCCGTCGACGAGCCCGACGACGTCGAGCTGGCGTCACCGCGGGTGTCGTCAGCCTTGGTGGAGCTTGAATCGTTGGTGCAGGCAGCGGTCAGCGGACCGAGCAGGGCCAGGGCGGCCAGAGCGACCCGAGCACCCCGAGCGGTGAGGCCCGATCGCTGCTTGGGCCGGGACTGACTGGGAGGGGAGAGCGGTGGGATCACGCATAGCTCCTGACTTGGCGTGCTGCGGGTCGGCATAGGGATTCCTGCACTCGACGTGCGAAAACCTATCCAGTCGAAGTGATGCCTCTCGTCGCTATCGCCGACCGTCGTAGGACTATCGCTCTGAGCGATGGGGACCTTGTCCCCTATTCTTCGGGGCGGGATAGAGGTAAACGTGGGGTAAGGACGAACCTGATCGATCAAGGAGGATCGTCGATGTCAACCGACACCATGCCCTCAGCGGCGCCGCCCTCGGCTCCGCCACCCAAGAACCGGGGAAGCTCCCAGGAACAACGCGACAACTGGGTGGTGGTGGCAGTAGCCATCGCCGCCTTCTCCATGGTGGCGGCCGTGGTGGCCGTCGGCATCGGGATCTCCAAGTCCGGTAGTGGTGGTGGAGGCGGTGGAGGAGCCGCCGCCGGCGGCCCGGTCACCGTCGAGGTCGAGCTCGGTGACCTCTACATCAAGCCGGCCAAGATCGAGGTCCCGGCCGGATCTGAGGTCACCTTCAAGGTCACCAACAAGGGCGCCATGCCCCACGACTTCTCGGTGAACGGTGAGAACGGCACCAAGATGCTCGACCCCGGGGCCAGTGAGACCCTGGTGGTCTCGGGACTCCAGGCCGACACCTTGGCCTGGTGCACCGTCCCCGGTCACCGTGCCGCCGGAATGGAGACCCAGATCGTGGTCACCGGCGGTAGCGGCGGCGGCGGTGGAGGTGGTGGCGGCGGTGCTGGTAGCGCCGAGCAGGCCGCCTCGACCGGCGCGGAGATCGACTTCAACGCCAAGCCAGCGGCCGACTTCCAGCCCTATGACCCCAAGCTCGAACCCGCCCCCGGCGGCACCGAGCACAAGATCGAGCTGTCAGCCGAAGAGACGGTCATGGAGGTCGCCCCCGGCGTCACCCAGGAGATGTGGACCTTCAACCAGAAGTTCCCTGGCCCGGTGCTGCGAGGCAAGGTCGGTGACATCTTCACCATCACCCTCACCAACAACGGCAAGATGGGCCACTCGATCGACTTCCACGCCTCCAAGGTGGCCTGGAACGACGAGATGCGCACCATCGAACCGGGCGAGAGCCTGGTGTACCAGTACGAGGCCAAGCACGCCGGCATGTGGATGTACCACTGCGGTACCGCCCCGGCCCTGCACCACATCGGCAACGGCATGTTCGGTGGCCTGATCGTCGATCCGCCCAACCTGCCCCCGGTCGACCACGAGTTCATCTTCGTCCAGTCCGAGATCTACACCGGCCCCATGGGTCAGCCCGGTGACCTCACCAAGATGCAGAACGAAGACTGGGACGCCGTGGTGTTCAACGGCTACGTCAGCCAGTACCTCCACAAGCCCATCCGGGTGGAGCCCAACCAGCGGATCCGGGCCTGGGTGCTCGACGCCGGCCCCAGTGAGAACAGCGCCTTCCACATCGTGGGAACCATCTTCGACACGGTGTTCAAGGAAGGCACCCTGCTCCTGAGCCCCGATGCTCGCCAGGGCGGTTCGCAGGCCCTTGACCTCCAGCCCTCACAGGGTGGCTACGTCGAGTTCACCTTCGACGAGGCGGGCCTGTACCTGATCGTCACCCACAAGTTTGCCAACCCCGGCAAGGGTGCCATCGGCCTCTTCCAGGCCGGTGAGGTGGACACCAGCACCGCGGGAGGTCACTGAGTTCGGTCCTCCCTGCTGATCTCAGCTTCCCCTCCGGAGGGTCGGCCCGTCGGGCCGGCCCTCCGGCGCGTCCGGTGGCTCTAGCGTGACCGCTATGTCAGATGCTCCGTGGTGGAAGTCGACGGTGATCTACCAGGTGTACCCCCGGTCCTTCGCCGATTCCGACGGTGACGGCCTCGGCGACCTCCAAGGGGTGATCGACCACCTGGACCACTTGGTGGACCTGGGCGTCGGAACGATCTGGTTGAGCCCGTTCTTCGCCAGCCCCCAGGAGGATTACGGCTACGACATCTCCGACTACTGCGACGTGGCCCCCGAGTACGGCACGCTCGAGACGGCCCAGGCGTTGATCGACGCCGCTCATGACCGCGGCCTCAAGGTCATGTTCGACCTGGTCATCAACCACACCTCCGACCAACACCCCTGGTTCGCCCGCAGCCGGGCCAGCCGCTCCAACCCCAAGTCGGACTGGTACATCTGGCGCGACGGGCGAGGTCGGGGCGGGCGCCGACCTCCCAACAACTGGCGTTCGGCCATGGAGGTCAAGTCGGCCTGGCAGTGGAGCGCGGATCGCCAGCAGTGGTACCTGGCCACCTTCTTGCCCTTCCAACCGGACCTCAACCTCCGCAACCCCGAGGTCAAGGAGGCGGTGTTCGAGGCGGTGCGGTTCTGGTTGCGTCGGGGGGTGGACGGGTTCCGCCTCGACATCTTCGGCTACGTGATGAAGGACCCCGAGTTCCGCGACAACCCCTTCGGGCCGGTGGTCGACGGGAGCCAGACCCGCATCTGGCAACGGACGTTCACCGAGAACACCGACGACTCCATCGCTTTCGCCAAGGAGTTGCGGGCGGTGGTGGACGAGTTCGCCGATCAGGGCGGGGGCGATCGGGTGTTGTTGGGCGAGGTGTTCGGAACCCCCGAAACCCTGCGGCGCTACCTGGGTGACGGTGACGGCCTCCAGTTGGTGTTCCTGTTCGACTTCCTGGCTTACACGTACTCCGCCGAGTTCTTCCGGGACCGGATCGCCGCCTACGAGCGGGAGTTCCCCCCACCACTCCAACCCACCTACGTGCTCGAGAACCACGACCGCAGTCGTCTCATCGACCGGGTGGGAGGAGACGAAGCCAGGGCCCGAACCCTGGCGGTGCTGCTGTGCACCCTGCGAGGCGTGCCCACGATCTACCAGGGCCAAGAGATCGCCATGGCCAACACCCCGATGCGGCTGCGCGAGGCCCGTGACCCCATCGCCCGGTCGTTCTTCTCATGGGTGCCCGAGGCGGTGGTGCAGAGGGTGCCCGAGCGACTCAACCGCGACGAGGTCCGCACCCCGATGCAGTGGAACTCCGAGCCCAATGCTGGGTTCACCTCCCCCGTGGCGGTTGCATGGCTGCCGGTCCACCCCGGCTACCGGGATCGCAACGTTGCCGTCCAGGACGGGGTCGAGGGGTCGATGTTGGAGCTCTACCGCCTGCTCCTGCGGATCCGGTCGGAACGACCGAGTCTTCATCGCGGGTCGCTTCGGCTCCGTCCTGTCGACCCTTCGAACCCCGAAGTGCTGACCTACGAGCGCATCGACCATCTCACCGGTGCTGGTGCTGGTTCGCCCGAGGTCACGATGATAACGGTGAACTTCGCTTCGAGCGCCGCTTGGATCGAACCTGGCGGTCGGGTCGAGTTGCTGGTCGCCACCGATCCAAGCGTGGTCGTGACCGGGGGGCGGCTGCACCTTCCCCCCTGCTCGGCCGTGGTGGTCGCGGTGATGGAGAGGACGTCGACATGGCCGTGATCGAGGTGGTGGACCCGAGCACGGAAGAGGCGTTCGCCTCGGTGCCCGACGTCGGAGTGCCCGGAGCGGTTAGGGCGGTCGACGCCGCGGCCGGTGCATCGTCGGTGTGGGCTGACACCCCGCCGCGCACCCGGTCGGTGGTCCTGCGCCGCGCCTATGAGCTCATGGTCGAGCGCACCGAGTCGCTGGCCGAGACCATCGTGCGCGAGAACGGCAAGCCCATCGCCGAAGCCCGAGGTGAGGTGGCCTACGCGGCCGAGTTCTTCCGCTGGTTCTCCGAGGAGGCGGTCAGGATGCACGGGTCGGTGGTCGAGGCCCCGGCCGGCGGCGGAAAGCAGATGGTGCTGCTCCAGCCCGTCGGGGTCAGCTACCTGATAACCCCCTGGAACTTCCCGGCCGCCATGCTCACCCGCAAGATCGGGCCGGCTCTGGCCGCGGGCTGCACGGTGGTGGCCAAACCGGCGGCCCAGACCCCGCTGACCGCGGTGGCGATCGAGGCGATACTGCACCGGGCCCTGGCCGAGGCCGGGGTCCCCGAAGCGGTGGTGAACCTGGTGACGAGCTCCGACGCCAAGGGGGTGACGGCGGCGGTCCTCGGGGACCCGAGGGTGCGCAAGCTGTCCTTCACCGGGTCGACCGAGGTCGGACGACTGCTGTTGGCCCAGGCGGCAGAGCGGGTCCTCAACTGCTCGATGGAGTTGGGTGGTAACGCTCCGTTCCTGGTGTTCGCCGACGCCGACATGGACGCTGCGGTGGCGGGGGCCATGGTGGCCAAGCTCCGCCACAACGGTGAGACCTGCACCGCGGCCAACCGGTTCTTCGTCGAAGCTCCGGTGGCCGACGAGTTCGCCGGACGCCTGGCGGTGGCGATGGCCGAACTGCCGGTCGGACCCGGGCTGGATCCCGCGACCCGGCTGGGGCCTCTTATCGACGCCGCCGGACTGGCCAAGGTGGAGCGTCTGGTTCGAGCCGGCGTGGACGGCGGTGCCCGGGTACTCACCGGGGGCGGGCGTCCCGCCCATCTGGAACGGGGTTGGTTCCACGAAGCCACCGTGCTGACCGATGTCCCTCCGGATTCGCCGTTGCTGGCCGAGGAGGTGTTCGGCCCCGTCGCTTCGATCACGCCGTTCGAACCGGGCGAGGACGTGGTGGCCAGGGCCAACGAAGTGGAACACGGGCTGATCGCCTACGTGTTCACCGGCGACGTCGGCCGTGGCCTGGCGGTAGCCGAGCGCCTCGAGGCCGGGATGGTGGGGGTCAACAAGGGAGTGGTGTCGGACCCTGCCGCTCCCTTCGGTGGGGTCAAGCAGTCCGGCCTCGGTCGCGAGGGCGGCCACGAGGGTCTGCTGGCCTACACCGAAGCGAAGTACATCGCCGTCGACTGGTGACCCAAACCACATAACCTCGGGACTATCTCCCCCAACGAGACGGGAAAGGCCTTCCTATCGTGACTACATGAGGCGTGGAAACGGTAGGACCAGAACCTCGATGCGTTGGCCGGTGGCGGTGGCCGTACTGGCGATCGGCGCCTTGCTCGTCGGCTGCAGTTCAGACGACTCCCAGGGTTCTGCCCCCGCCTTGGCCGGAGTGGTTCGGACCCCGCCACTGGACGTCTCCGAGGTGACAATGCCCAACGCCTCGGACCCCGAGACAGTGGTGACGATGAAGGCGGCGCCGGGTGAGCTCCTCCTCGTGTACTTCGGCTACACCAACTGCCCCGACATCTGCCCCACCACCATGAGCGACATGAGCGTCGCCATGGCTGACCTGCCCACCGGCCAGGCCGACCGGATCAAGGTGGCCATGGTGGCGATCGACCCCGACCGAGACACCGGTGAGGTGCTGGACGCCTACCTGGGCCACTTCTTCGAACGGACCGTCGGCCTGCGCACCGAGGACCCCGACGAGCTGCTGGCGGTGACCAACGCCTTCGGAGTGCAGTTCGAGGTCGCCGACCACGACTCCACCGAGGAGGAGTACGAGGTCTCCCACACCGCCGTCACCTACGTGGTGGACGACACCGGAACGGTGGTGGTCGAGTGGCCCTTCGGCATGGACAGCGCGGATATGGCCACCGATCTGACCGCCCTCCTGAGCGGGCCGGATTCGACCTGACCGCTCACCCGAATCTCCCGTACCCGAGCATCATCCAAGGAGAGAGACCAATGACCACCAAGTCCCGCATCACGACCGGATCCGCCGCCGTCCTCTTGGGGGCCAGCCTCCTGCTGGGAGCGTGCGGAAGCGAAGAGAGCACAACAGAGGCGACCACGACCACGGTGGCCGCGGCCACCTCCTCCACCGAGGCCCCCGACACCACTGCCCCGGCCGGGGAGCTGACGGTGGACGGTGCCTGGGCCCGCACGTCACCCTCGGCCACCACCAAGGGCGCCGTCTACCTCCAGATCACCAACGGGACCGACACCGACGACGCCCTGGTGAAGGCGGCCGTCGATCCCTCGGTGGCAGCCATGGTGGAGATCCACGAGACCAAGGCGGCCGAGGAAGGCGGGATGATGCAGATGGCTCCCGTCGACGAGATCCCCGTCCCCGCCGGTGAGACCGTGAGCCTCGAGCCCGGCGGCTACCACATCATGTTGATGGACCTGGCGGCACCGCTCGAGACCGGGGCGACCATCGAGGTCACCCTCACCTTCGAGGGGGCGGGTGAGGTCGTGGTGGAGGCCGAGGTCCGTGACACCGCTCCCTGAGACCGTGCCGGCCGTCGAGGTCGACCGGTCGCGTCGTTGGCTGGTCGCCGCGGTCATCGTGACCGTGGTGGCCGCCATCGGCGTAGGGATCGGCATCACGATGATCCGCAACCAGCCCCGGGAACCCCAGACCATCGAGATCGTGGTGCCCAAGGGAACCAACGACCGGCTCAAGGCCCGCGAGAAGGTGGCGGTCATGCCCTCGAAGCTGGAGTTCACCGTGGGTGACTACATCCGCATCCGCAACGAGGACGTGGTTCGACACTCGGTGGGGCCGTACCTGGTCGACGCCGGTGAGGAGCTGTTCTTGCGCTACGGCAAGGCCGGTACCTACGAGGGCTACTGCCCGGTCACCGAGGACCAGCGCTACCTGATCGTGGTGAGAGACCCGTGAGACCGCTGACGAGGTGGTTGGCGTTGGTGGTCGCGGTGTCGATGGTCGCCGCGTTGGGGCTGAGCGGATGCGGCGGCGGTGGTGGCGGAACCGCCTACTCGGTCGCCGATCTTCGAACCGGTGCTCCGGTCTCGGTCGCGGATCTTCGTGGGCAGCCGGCGTTGCTGGTGAGTTGGGCCACCTGGTGTCGGGAATGCGACGAGGAGCTCGCCGGCCTCCAGGCCTTCGCCGAATCCGACGCCGCCGAAGGTCTCAGGATCGTCGCCGTGAACCTCGATGCCGCCAAGGTCGAAGACGAGATCGACGCCAAGATCGCCAAGCACGGCCTGACCGTCGATCTGTGGCGGGACCGACGCAACGAGTTCAAGCGGGCCTTTGGCGCACTGGGCGTACCGACCACGGTGCTGCTCGACGCCGAAGGCAAGGTGGTGGGGACCTTCCCGGGAGCGATCGACTTCGAAGACGAGAAGGTCTTGGCCGCCATCGACAAGGTGAGGTCCTGACGTGTTGGCCCAGGTCCTGTCTGGAGCGATCGGGTGGACGCCGGTGGCGGCGGCCAGTGCCGACCGGATCCAGGACGGATCGCTCCTGGTGGCTGCCGCCATCGCCTTCGCCGCCGGGGTGGTCTCGTTCCTGTCGCCCTGCGTATTGCCCCTGGTGCCCGCCTATCTGTCGTACACGACCGGCATGTCGGCGGCCGACCTTCGGGGCGAAGGCGACGTCCCTCGGACGGCGGAGGCGCTGCGCCGGGTGGTACTGGGCACCCTCGGATTCGTCGGCGGAACGGCGCTGGTGTTCGTCTCCTTCGGTGCCCTGTTCGGGAGTTTCGGCGACGCCATGCAGCGCCACGCCATCGGACTGAGCCAGATCTTCGGGGTCGTCACCATCATCCTGGGACTCCTGTTGGCCGGGGTGTTCAGCCGGGTCGGTTTCCTCAACCGTGACATCCGCATCCACAAGTTGCCGGGCAAGGGGCTGTGGGCCGCGCCGCTGTTGGGTGTCACCTTCGCCCTGGGGTGGACCCCCTGCATCGGCCCGACATTGGGTGTGGTGCTTGGTCTGGCCGCCTCCACCGACGGGGCGTCGGCCACCCGCGGCGCCACCCTGTCTGCCGTCTACTGCCTGGGCCTGGGCGTACCACTGCTGATCACCGGTCTCGCCTTCGACCGGGCCATGTCGGCGTTCGCGGTAGTCAAGCGCCACTATCAGGGGATCATGGTGGTTAGCGGCGGCATGCTGGTCGTGCTCGGAGTGCTCCAGGTGACCGGCGTCTGGGCCCAGTGGATGGGCGAGCTCCAGACCCGCTTCGGCGGAACCCAGCTGCCCCTGTGAAGGTTGCCGGACAGGGCACGAGCCCTTGGGCGTCTAGGGTGGATCTGCTGACTCGGGGGAGGAGCTGGAACCACATGAGCAGTACCAGGGCATCGGACGGGCGGGTCCGGACCACGCACCGACAAACACGAGCCACCCTTCGATGGTCGCTCGGCTTCGTGCTGGCCGCGGTGGTCGCCGCCGGCGTCGGGGCTGAACGGTGGATGCCGCTGCACCTCCTGTTGGCTGGGGGGGTGGCCCTGGCCATAAGTGGTGTCACCCTGATGCTCACCGTGACCTGGTCTGCCGCGCCGGCGCCCGCGAACGCGTTGGTGACCCTTCAGCGGTCGTTGCTGATCGTGGGAGCCGCCGGGGTGGTGGCCGGTCGAGAAGCAGATGCGCCCTCGACCGTGACCGGTGCCGCCGGTGGCGCCTACCTGATAGGCCTCCTCCTGTTGGCGGTGCTGCTGGTAACCACGGTTGGCCGTGGATCCGAACGTCGCTTCGACGTCGCCGTCGGTGGCTACGTCGGCGCGCTGGTCCTGTCGATAGCCGCCATCGGAGTCGGCATCCACATGGTCACCGACGTGGCCCGTCCCGACCTGCGGGCCGCCCACGCAACCCTGAACCTGCTCGGTTTCGTGGGTATGGTGGTCGGTACGACCCTGCCGTTCTTCGGGTCCACGGTCGGGCGGTCCAAGATGAGCCACCGTGTCACCAACGCCCGGCTGGGCGTGGTGTTCGCCGCCCAGTGGGGTGCAGCGGTGTTGGCCGCGGTCGGGATCCTGGCCGAGAACCGCAACGCCACCCTCGTCGGTCTCGGCGCCTACGGGTACGGGATACTCGTGATCCTGGTCTTCATGCCCAAGATGACCCAGCGCCAGTTCAAGTGGGCCGGGCCGCGGATGTTGGCCTTGTGGGTCGGGGCGCTGTGGTGGTGCGTGGGCGTCCTGGCCAGCGCCTATGAGGTGGCGGTGGACGATCGGCTGCCCTTCACCGGTCGCTGGTTGCTGGTGGTGGTCGTGGGTGGATACGTGCAGGTCGTGTGGGGAGCGCTCGCCTACCTGTTGCCGATGTTGCGGGGCGGTGGGCACGAGAACCTCAGCCGCGGGTTCGCCACCACCCGATCCTGGGTCGGTTTCGGTGCCGTGAACGTCGCCGGCCTGGCTCTGGCCCTGGCCTTGAACTGGTTGGCGGCCATCGCCCTGGTCGTCCTGGTGGGTGACACTGCGTGGCGCCTGGGCCGTGTCGGACTGCGGCGCCTGCCCCGCCCCTCCGAAGCAACGGGCGCAGGAGTCGTCGACCCGGCCTGATTTCCCCGCCCTTCGACTTGACCGGTTGGTCAAGTGGCGGTAGCAAATCGGATCAGCGTCCCGAAGGGGTGGGCGCCCAGATCACCAGGGGAAGCTGAATGACCGTCACCGAACCGGCCACCACCGAAGACGTGCTCGATGAGCTGCGCACCTTCCTGGAGGAGAACTGGGACCCGGAGATGACCGTTCGGGAATGGTGGAGCCGCCTGGGCCTGGCCGGTTGGTCGGCCCCTGGACTGCCCACCAACGCCTACGGCCGTGGCCTGTCGCGCAACGACGCGGTGCGGGTACAGGGCGAGATCGGCGGGTTCGGGGCCCTCGCCGCCCCCGGCGGGCTCGGACTTCTACTGGCCGCCCCAACCATCGCCAACCACGGCACCCAGGAACAGATCGACAACTACGTCAGGGCCATCGTCACCGGTGAGGCGGCCTGGTGCCAGCTGTTCAGCGAGCCGGGTGCGGGGTCGGACCTGGCCGGACTCACCTGCCGAGCCGAGCGCGACGGCGACGAATGGATCGTCAACGGCCAGAAGGTCTGGACCTCCCTCGGTCACGTCGCCGACATGGGCATGCTGATCGCCCGAACCGACTTCGACGTGCCCAAGCACCAGGGGATCACCTGGTTCTCGATCGACATGCACCAGCCCGGTGTCGAGGTGCGCCCCCTGGTCGAGATGACCGGCCACGCCATGTTCAACGAGGTGTTCCTCACCGACGCCCGGGTGCTCGACTCGGCCATCATCGGCGACCGGAACAACGGGTGGGCGGTCACCAACACCACCCTCATGCACGAGCGCTCCGGCCTCGGTGCTGGCGGCGGTTCGGCCGCCGGTGGCATGGCCATGCCGGGCACCGTGGCCGGCCACCTCGACCGGCGCTGTGGGGACTTCGTGAAAGCCCCGGCCGCGCCCGCCAAATCCAAGAGCGCCAAGGCCAAAGGTGCCCCGGGACTCGGCGGGAACGCCAAGCTTCTGGGCGACCTGGCCCGGGGCAACGGCACCAACACCGACCCCCACATTCGCCAGGACCTGGTCCGTCTCCACACCCTGGGCGAGATCGCCCGTTTCTCCAACCTGCGGGCCAAGGCGGCCAAGAAGGCCGGCGTCGATCTGCCGGGCATGGCCAACATCGCCAAGCTGTCGATGAGCGACATGACCCGTCTCAGCCGTGACCTGTCCCTGCGGATCGTGGGGGCCTCGGGCATGCTGCACAGCTACAAGGGCGGCGACGAGGCGGCGGCCATCACCGAGGCCACCGGCAACCCGTTCCTGCCCATGGTGACCGGCATGGCGCTGTGGGCCCAGGCCCCGCCCATCTACGGCGGGACCGATCAGATCCAGCGAAACATCATCTCCGAGCGGGTTCTGGGGCTTCCCAAGGAACCCGGCAACGAGAAGACCGCCCCGTTCAAGGATCTCCCCCGCAACCAGTAGCGCTCAGCGGTCGGTCAACCGAGGGGTAGCTGTCCTCGCCGTTGCTCGAGGTCGAGCAGGTGGGTCTTGCGGTCTAGCCCCCCGCCGTAACCGGTAAGAGACCCGTCGGCACCGATCACCCGGTGGCAGGGGACGATGATGCTCACCGGGTTTCGGCCGTTGGCCAGGCCCACCGCCCGCGAGGCTCCCGGCTTGCCGAGGTTGCGGGCCATCTCCCCGTAGCTGCGGGTCTGGCCGTAGGGGATGGTCAACAACTCGGCCCACACCCGCTTCTGGAACTCGGTCCCCTCTAGGTCGAGCACGATGTCGAACTCGGTCAGTTCGCCAGCGAAGTAGGCCTCGAGCTGGGCAATCACGTCTCCGAACCCGGCGGGGTCCTCGATCCAGTCGGCCTGGTCGGCCGGCGGGTGGGCCTGGTCCTGCATGCAGATGTGGGTCAAGGCCCGATCGGTGCCGGCCAGGGTCAGGGGGCCGATCGGGCTGTCGATCACCCGGAAACGGATCGGGCGAGGTGGAGTAGAGGGTTTGCTGGGTGTCACGGTCGATGGCTCCAGAGGTAGGCGACGGCGTAGGAGCGCCAGGGGCGCCAGGTTTCGGCGTGGGCGGTGAGGGCAGCAGCCTTGGTGGGGAGGCCGAGGCGGGCGGCGGTGCGGGTTACCCCGAGGTCGGTGGCAGGAAAGGCATCGGGGTCTCCGAGGCCTCGTAGCGCCACCATCTCACAGGTCCAGGGCCCGATCCCGGCGATCGAAGCGAGCTGATGACGGGAGCGGGCGGGGTCCGAGCCGGGGTCGAGGTCGACGGCCCCTTCGGCCAGGGCTCGGGCCAACTCGACCACGGCCCGGGCCCGGGAGCGAGGCATGGCCAACGTGGCAGGATCGAGCTCGGCGAGGACCTCACAGGTGGGGAACAGATGGGTCAACGAACCGTGATCGG
>JAGQSO010000064.1 GCA_020439505.1 Acidimicrobiales bacterium | reverse complement strand
CTTCCTCGTCTTCGGTGCGATGTTCCTCGGGTTCGCCGTGAAAGTCCCGATGTGGCCGCTCCACACCTGGTTGCCTGACGCCCACACGGCCGCTCCGACAGTCGGCTCTGTGCTCCTGGCGGCCATCCTCCTGAAGCTCGGCACCTACGGCTTCGTGCGCATCGCCATCCCGATCCTGCCCGAGGCGGCGTCGGTGTGGGCGCCCATCATCGGGCTCCTGGCGGTCATCGGCATCATCTACGGCGCACTCGGCTGTTTGGCCCAGAGCGACATGAAACGCCTGATCGCGTTCTCGTCGGTCGCCCACATGGGCTTCGTCATGCTCGGCATCTCCACCCTGACCGACTTCGGCATCAACGCCGCCATCTTCGGCATGGTGGCCCACGGCCTCATCACCGGCATGTTGTTCTTCATCGCCGGTTCGGTGAAGGACCGCTTCCACACCCTCGAGATCAAGCGACTCGGTGGCCTGCTGCTCCAGGCCCCCCACATGGGCTGGCTGCTCGGCTTTAGCGCCATGGCCTCGCTCGGCCTGCCCGGCCTGGCCGGGTTCTGGGGCGAGTTCCCCGCCATCTTGTCGGCCTACAACCCCGGTGCCGGCCTCAGCGAGGAGCTGTTCCGGGTGTACATGGTGGTCGCCGCCATCGGCACCGTCTTCGCTGCCGGCTACCTCTTGTGGCTGCTCCAGCGGGTGGCCTTCGGCACTCCCACCGAGGAGTTCGAGAAGGAACACATCCACGACATGCACCTCACCGACTACATCGCCTGGACCCCCATGGTCGTGTTCATCGTGGTGCTGGGCATCTACCCCAACCTGATGTTCAAGATCACCGACGCCGCCGTGATCCACAGCCTGGCCGCCCTGGGCGGGAACTGACCCATGTCCTCCGTCCTCCTCGCCGCAGCGGGTGGCTTCGTCACCCCTGAGATCGACTGGCACGCGCTCGCCCCGGAGCTGGTCATCCTGGCCACCCTGGTCATCTGCCTGCTGATCGACGTCTTCACCGACGAGGGCAGCCGTTGGACGGCATCGTCGTTCGCCGGCATCGGCATGTTGGCGGCCATGGTCCCGCTGTTCACCCTTCATATGCGAGAGCTCGACGCCGGGGTGATGTTCGGCGGCGGCTACGTCGTCGACGACTTCTCGCTGGTGCTCAAAGGCCTGTTCCTGATGGCCGGCTACGTCACGGTCCTGATCTCGACCAACCAGATCGCCGAGGGCGACTACCCCGAGGGCGAGTACTACCAGCTCCTGCTCGCCGCGGTGTTCGGCATGATGGTCATGTCGTCGTCGCGGGACCTGATCACCATCTTCGTGGCCTTCGAGATGCTCTCGATTCCCACCTACCTGCTGGCTGCCTGGCGCAAGCGCACCCAGACCGGCATCGAAGCGGGCATGAAGTACTACCTGATGGGCGTGTTCGCCACCGGTGTGATGCTCTACGGCATGTCGCTGATCTTCGGTGGTACCGGCACCACGTTGATCTCCGAGATCGGCGAACAGGTGGCCGGATCGTTCGGCCAGAAGCCGGTCGCGGTGGTCGGCATCATCTTCACCCTGGTCGGATTCGCCTTCAAGGTGTCGGCCGTTCCGTTCCAGAACTGGGCGCCCGACACCTACGAGGGTGCTCCCACCCCGGTCACCGCCTTCTTGTCGGTGGCGTCCAAGTCGGCCGGCTTCGTGGCCATGTTGCAGCTGGTGTTCATCGGCTTCTTCGGGCGGGCCGACGTGATCCGGCCCTTCATGTTCATCCTGGCCGTGCTCACCATGACGGTTGGCAACGTGATCGCACTGCGTCAGACCAACGTCGTCCGCCTGTTCGCCTACTCCTCGGTGGCCCAGGCCGGCTTCATCCTCACTCCCCTTGCCGTGGTCGGAGCGGGAGACGCCGCCACCCAATCCCAGGTTCTGTCCTCGGTGGTGCTCTACCTGCTCATCTACACCGTGGTGAACCTCGGCGCCTTCGCCGTGATCATCACCGTCAGCCGTCGAACCCGCTCGGGTGAGTTGGCGAGCTGGGGTGGCCTGTTCACCTACGCCCCCGGCTTGGCGGTGGCCATGGCGGTGTTCCTGTTCGCCCTTGGTGGCATCCCGCCGGCCGTCGGCTGGTTCGCCAAGTTCCAGCTCTTCACCGCGGTGGTCAGCGCTCACACCGCCCTCGGCTACGCCGCCGGTGTGGCCATGGCCGTCAACTCGGTGATCAGCCTCGGGTACTACCTGGGCGTCATGCGCACCATGTTCATGGACGACGTCCCCGACGGTGACACCACCCCGGTCAAGGTTCCGGTTGCGCTGTCCGCCGCGGTGGGGCTGACCCTGGCGGCGACCCTGCTGGTCGGCGTCATGCCCAACCTGGTCGCCGACCTGGCCGACCACGCCACCTTCACCCTGTCGCTGGGCCTCTGATCCGAGGTGGCGGACCGGTCGGGTCGTGACCCCGGACCGCTGGCCCTTCTGATCGCCCGACACATCGCCGAGTCCGGCCCCATCGGATTCGACGAGTACGTCGGTCACGCCCTCTACCACCCAACCCTCGGCTTCTACTGCCGAGGCGGTGGCGCGGGTCGACGGAGGGACTTCCTGACCAGTCCCGAGGTCGGCCCCCTGTTCGGAGCGGTGCTGGCCCGGGCCCTCGACCACTGGTGGCATGAACTGGGTGAACCAGAAGACCTGGTCCTGTTGGAGGTGGGGGCAGGCCCCGGAACCCTGGCCCGGTCGCTTCGAGCGGCCGGTCCCCGCTGTCTCGGACACCTTCACCACGTACTGGTCGAGGTGGGACGCACCCAATGGTCGACCCATCCCGACGGCGTGGTGTCCACGGTGGACGTCCCGGTGAGCGCCGAGCTACCCGACGCCCCGGTCGTGGTCCTGGCCAACGAGCTGATGGACAACCTCCCGTTCGGCCTCGTCGTAAAGACTTCCCAGGGATGGTGCGAGGTGGCGGTGGGAAACGACGGTGACCCCACCCGCGGCCGCCTGGTCGAGGTGTTCCGGGAACTGGACGACCCGCGGCGCCGGTGGTGTGACGATCGCGCGGGCGAGGACGCCCCGGTGGGGGCCAGGCTTGCGGTCCATTCCCACGCCGCGGCATGGCTGGGCGACATGGTCTCGTTGGGCGCGAACCGAGGCGTTCGGGTGGTGGCGATCGACTACACCTCCACCAGCGAGGAGATGGCTCACCGACCGTGGACCGAATGGCTCCGGACCTACGCCTCGCACGGACGATCCGGCCATCCACTGGAGGATCCCGGAAGCTGCGACATCACCACCGAGATCGCGGTGGACCAGCTCGACCTGGTGAAACCACCCACCCGGGTGAGGACCCAGGCTCAGTTCCTGGCCGACCACGAGATCGATGCCCTGGTGGCCGAGGGACGGCGCCGGTGGGACCAGACCGGGATCACCGGCGGGCTGAAGGCGATCGAGGGCCGCAGCCGAGCCCTGGAAGCCGAAGCCCTGACCGATCCGACGGGGCTCGGTGCCTTCTCGGTGCTGGAGTGGGTCGTGCCTCCCGGCGCGCCGATCCGGGTCCCCGCCGGTCCTCACCAGCGGTGATGCCGCCGACCCCGACTGGCTGCTGACCGGCCGCGAGGCGTAACCGACGTGGGTAGGGTGACCGCCGTCTCAGACACACACCTGCAAACACCTGCGGAACGGAGCCGGACCAGTGACCGAAAGTCGACCGAGCGACGCCACCATCGAGGACTACCTCCACGAGGACCGGACCTTTGCCCCGCCCGCCGGCTTCGCCGATGCGGCCCTGGTGTCGGACTCCTCCCTCCACGACGAAGCGGCGAGTGACCGCCTCGCCTTCTGGGCCCGTCAGGCCGCCGCCCTCGTCGACTGGTCCACCCCCTGGGAGTCGGTACTCGACTGGCAGATCCCCGACGCCCGCTGGTTCGTCGGCGGGAGCCTCAACGTCTCGGAGAACTGCCTCGACCGCCACGTCAGGGCGGGTCTGGGGGACCGGGTCGCCTACCACTGGGAAGGCGAGCCGGGCGACACCCGCACCATCACCTACGGTGAGCTCCTGGCCGAGGTGGAACGGTTCGCCAACGTCCTCAAGGGTCTCGGGGTCCGCCGTGGTGACCGGGTGGCGGTGTACATGCCGATGATCCCCGAACTGCCCGTAACCTTGCTGGCCTGCGCCCGCCTCGGTGCGCCCCACTCGGTGGTGTTCGGCGGCTTCTCCGCCGATTCTCTGGCCGACCGCATCAACGATGCCGAATGCAAGGTCCTGGTGACCGCCGATGGCGGGTGGCGTAGGGGACAGCCGGGACTCCTCAAGCCCACCGTCGATGTGGCGTTGGAGTCCACCCCGTCGATCGATCACGTGGTCGTGGTGGACCGTCTCGGGGCCTCGGGTGCCCAGATCGAGACCGCCATGGCCCAAGGCCGGGACCACTGGTACCACGAACTGATGGCGACGGCGGAGCCCCACTGCCCGCCCGAGGCGATGGACAGCGAAGACCTCCTCTACCTCCTCTACACCTCGGGGACCACCGGCAAGCCCAAAGGGATCATGCACACCACCGGTGGATACCTGGTGCAGGTGGCCTACACCCAGCGTTACGTCTTCGATCTCCATCCCGAGACCGACGTCTACTGGTGCACCGCCGACATCGGATGGGTGACGGGTCACAGCTACGTCGTGTACGGCCCCCTCGCCAACGCGGCAACGTCGGTCATCTACGAAGGAACGCCCGACACCCCCGGCCGCGACCGCTTCTGGGACCTCGTGGAGCGCTACGGGGTGACGATCCTCTACACCGCACCGACCGCCATCCGCACCTTCATGAAGTGGGGCACCGAGGAGCCCGCCAAGCACGACCTGTCGTCGCTGCGGCTGTTGGGCTCGGTGGGTGAGCCGATCAACCCCGAGGCGTGGGTCTGGTACCACCGCCACATCGGCGGTGAGCGCTGCCCCATCGTCGACACCTGGTGGCAGACCGAGACCGGAGCCATCATGATCTCGCCCCTCCCCGGTGTCACGACGACCAAGCCGGGGTCGGCCACCTTCCCGCTGCCGGGCATCACGGCCGAACTGGTCGACGACCAGGGCAACGGCGTGAGCCGCGGCGGGGGCTACCTGACCCTCACCGAGCCGTGGCCGTCCATGTTGCGAGGAATCTGGGGCGACCCCCAGCGTTACCGCGACGCCTACTGGGGACGTTTCCCCGGTCGCTACTTCGCCGGGGACGGGGCCAAGCTCGACGACGACGGCTACCTGTGGGTGCTGGGGAGGGTGGACGACGTGATGAACGTGTCGGGCCACCGGATCTCCACCGCCGAGGTCGAATCGGCCCTGGTAGACGACCACAAGGTGGCCGAGGCGGCGGTGGTAGGAGCCAAGGACGACACCACCGGCCAGGCCATCGTGGCCTTCGTCACCCTCAAAGGCGGCGTCGAGGCGTCGGACTCGGTGGGTCAGGACCTCCGGGCCCACGTGGCCACCAAGATCGGGGCCATCAGCCGACCCAAGGTGATCATCTTCACCGAAGATCTGCCCAAGACCCGCTCCGGCAAGATCATGCGCCGGCTGCTCCGCGACGTCGCCGAAGGCCGAGAGCTGGGTGACACCACAACGCTGGCGGACCCCGCCGTGGTCGCCGAGATCCGCTCCCGTGCTGCTGCCGCTCCATCTGAGGACTGAGCGGTCAATCACACATGACGGTGCAGGTGCAGGTCGTCCGCTTACCCGCCCTTTAGGACCCGACCGGTAGCGTTTGGGCTGGAACCAGAGGGTTCCGGGAGCCGAGATGAAGAACAACATCAAGACCGTCGTCCTGCTTGCCGCCATCGGTGGCCTGCTCATCGTGGTCGGAGGCGCCTTCGGGGGCCAGGGCGGAGCGTTCATCGGCCTGGCCATTGGCTTGGTCTTTGTGGGCGGGTCCTACTGGTTCAGCGACAAGCTGGCCATCCGTTCGGCTCGGGCGGTCGAGGTCACCGAACAGCAGATGCCCCGGTACTACGCAATCGTCAGGGATCTGGCCCAGAGGGCCGACATTCCCATGCCCCGGTTGTATGTGTCTCCCGATCCCCAGCCCAACGCCTTCGCCACCGGCCGCAGCCCCGCCAAGGCCGCGGTGTGTGTGAACCAGGGGATCCTCGACGTGCTCACCTGGGAGGAGCTACAGGGTGTGCTGGCCCACGAGATCAGCCACGTCCGCAACCGCGACATCCTCATCGGCTCGGTGGCTGCCGCGGTCGCCATGGGCATCACGTTCCTGGCTCGCATGGCCATGTGGGGAGCGATGTTCGGCGGTGGTGGGCGCGACCGCAACGACAACGTCCTCGGCCAGTTGGCGCTGGTGATCCTCGCCCCGGTCGCCGCCATGCTCATCCAGATGGCATTGAGCCGCAGCCGCGAGTACGAGGCCGACCGTTCCGGCGCCCGGCTGCTCGGAAGCGGCGAACCCCTGGCCCGGGCCCTCGAGAAGTTGGACCGTGGAACCCGCATGGTGCCGAGCGCCGTCAACCCGGCTCAGGCTGGCGCCTATATCGCCAACCCGCTCGCCGGTCAGCGGGTCCAGTTCGCCAAGCTGTTCACCACCCACCCGCCGATGGACGACCGCATCGCCCGTCTGCGCAGCGGCGACTGGCAGTGACCAAGGGCGTCAGTCCCGGAAGTTGTTGAACTGCAACGGGACGCCCAGGTCTGCCTCCTTCAGGGCGGTGATCACGGCCTGGAGGTCGTCGCGCTTCTTGCCCGTCACCCTGAGCTGATCGCCCTGGGCCTGGCTCTGGATCCCTTTGAGGTTCAGGGCCTTGATGAACTTGTTGAGCTCCCGCGCCTTGTCCGACGAGATCCCGGCCACGATCGCCGCGCTCTGGCGGACGGTCGCCCCGGAAGCCTCCTCGACCTTGCCGTAGTCGATCGACTTGAGCGAGACCTTCCGCTTGACCAGCTTCTCCTCCAGCATCACCCGAAGCGCGCTCAACCGGTCCTCTGAGGCTGTCGCCATCTTGATCTCGGTCGGGGTGAGTTCGATTGAGGAGTTCGTGCCCTTGAAGTCGTAACGGGTGGTGAGCTCGCGGGCCACCTGATCCACCGCGTTGCGGACCTCCTGCATGTCGACCTCGGACACCACATCGAAGCTAGGCATGGGCGGGAGGATACCGGAGTCCACCGCGGCCGGGTGCGGCCCGGGACCTGGTGTCGGCACGGTTGGTGTCGCCCCAGCGGTCCTGGCGCGATCGAGCCCCCGCCGTGGTGGCGGGGGCTCGAATCAGAGTGGGCCGGGTTGGATTTGAACCAACGTAGGCAATGCCGACGGGTTTACAGCCCGTTCCCTTTGGCCACTCGGGCACCGACCCAGGGAGCGATCACCTTAGCGGTGGGCAGGTGATCGGGAGAAGCCGACAGATCGAAGATCACACCGCCAGGCCGCGGGCCTCCATGCCGTACCCGTCAGCCTGCCCGGCAACCTCGGCCGAGGTGCTCTCAACCGAGGTGGTGGGGCGGGCGGGGCTGACGCTGCGTCCGGGGGGATCGGCCGGTTCGGAGGGGGAGGATGATCCCAGCGGTTCCAACAGCGCCGCCCGCCCGCCCAGTGCTTCCAGGCGTGCCCAGTCGGCGACGTCGGGAAGGTCGGTGAGGATGATCACCTGGGGCGAGCCGGCCTCGCGGGCCAGCAGCTCCAACAGCCCGAGGCGAACCGACGGGTCCAGGGTGGTGAACGGGTCGTCGAGTATCAGGGGGAAGCTCTCGGCGCCGTATCCGATGCGGCGGAGCTCGGTCATCCGCCCCAGAACCAGGCTGGCCACCGCGGCGGTGTGCTCGTCGATGGTGGGGGCGGTGGCCGAGAGCGTGTCCATGGCGCCCAGGTGGGTGCGCAGTCGCGAGGCCGAGTCGATCTGGCGCTGGTGGGTCAGGGCCCAGTCGACGGTCACGTTGCCGACCAGCCGGGTCCAGGTGATGGCCGCCTCACGGTGATCGGCGGCAACGGCGCTGAGCCGGCGACGGTGGTCGGTGTCTGACATCAGCCCGTTCACCTGGTTCACCATGAAGCCCAGGTAGGAGTCCGAACCGGTGGAGGAGAGGGCGGCTTCGGCCTGGCGCCGGGCCACGTCCACCTTGGCCTTGAGGGCCAGGGCAGCAGCCAGGGCGAGCGCAGCAACCGCCACGAAGGGAAGTACGGGGACCGTCGTCAGGAGCGTCACGACAACCGAGGCAATCCCGGCCAGGGCGGCCACTCCGAGAAGGCTCCGCTGGATCCGCTCCCGGGTGGCCAACGCACCATCGAGGTGGGTTCGCTTCTGCTCTACGTCGGCCAGCGCCTGGGCGCCCGTGTCGGCGGCTTCCAACTCGGCCGACAGTTGGAGGAACTCTCCTTCGGTCACCTGGACCCGGTTTGCGGTCGACCACAGCTCCGCCTGGTTCAGGCTCCCCAGGCGGGCGATCTGCACATCGGACTCGGTGACCCGTGAGGCAGCGTCCCCGCCGATCACCAGCGAACAGCCGTCGGGCCCAGAGCGGACTCCGTAGCGCTCGAGCACGTCGATCCGCCCTGAAGACCCGCGGTAGTCCTCGGTCAGATCCAGATGCTCATCGGGCGCCTCCGCCCGGTGTTCGCCGTCCCGGGGGCGAACGATGGTGATCCGACGGCTGGCGCTGCTGGTCAGCTCCAGGTGGACTCCTTCGCGCTCACCGGTCAGGCCGCCCACCATCTCGGTCACCAGGTGGGCCCGAACGGGGGCAGGAACTCCGGCCAGCACCGTCAGCTGGGGGTGGAACTGGAGAGCGACTCGGTTCGATTCGGTCTCGAGGACCAGCCGTGACAACCGCACGCCCGCAGTATCGGCAGGTCAGGGGTGGGTCTTGAGGGTAGATCTGGGTCAGATGACCCATGTCTCACCGGTGGTGCTCCAGGGGGTTGCGAGCGGCTTTCGTGCCGCCGGGGCGGTACCGCTATGATGCTCCGTCGGCCCACACCCACCTCGGTGGGGGAGGGCCGCACGCCTCCTTAGCTCAGTCGGCAGAGCGCTTCCATGGTAAGGAAGAGGTCGTGGGTTCGATTCCCACAGGAGGCTCGCACACAGCCAGATCTTGGCGGCGTAGCTCAGTTGGTCAGAGCACTCGGCTCATAATCGAGTTGTCACCGGTTCGAACCCGGTCGCCGCTACCAACGTCAGATCCACCAGCACCAAGCGATATCCAGGAGCGTTCAATCATGGGCAAGGAAAAGTTCGAGCGCAACAAGCCGCACCTGAACATTGGGACCATGGGGCATATTGACCATGGTAAGACGACGTTGACGGCGGCGATCACCAAGACGTTGCATGATGCGGATCCGACG
>JAGQSO010000063.1 GCA_020439505.1 Acidimicrobiales bacterium | reverse complement strand
CTGGTTCTCACCGGCGGCCAACCGCCGTTGGTCGACGTGGTCGACGTCGCCGACCGAGGACCGCAGGATCACCTCGCCCGACACCGACGAGTCGAGGACGGCCCGGAAGGCGACGGTGGCCCGGTTCGCGTTGGCGTCGCGGCACAGCACCCTGAGGTGACGGATCTGCACCGGCCCGGTGCGTTCCAGGTGGACGGGACGCCACAGCCCGCCGGGGTTCCATTGGGTGTCGATCCCCACCGACCCGCCGATGGACCCGGTGATGTTGCGTCGCACCGCCGGGTTGGTTTCGGGGTGGCAGGTGAGCTCGACCCCGAGCAGGTGGTCGGGGCGGGCACCGAGCGCTTCGGTGACCTCGAAGCTGTGGGGGAAGAAGTAGCCCTCGGTGTCGCCCACATAGGCGCCGTCGAGCCACACGTCGCCCTGGTAGAAGGCGCCGTCGAAGCGCAGCCACCACCGCTCCCCGGTCTCGGGCGCCGGGTGGTCGAACCGGGTGCGGTACAGCAGCGGCCCGTCGGAGTCGGCGAAGGCGGGGTTGGACCTCCAGTGGCCCGGAACGTCGATCTTGGTCCATTGCGCGGCGTCGTCGTGGTCCAACCAGGCTCGACGGCTTTCGTCGTCGGCGATGGTGGCCTCCCACGGCCCAGCCAGTTCCACGTCGGGCGACGTTAGTGGCGTTGGTCGGTCAGCCCTTCAGGCGTTCGACCCGGGAGTCGGCCATCATGGCGTCGCGGTCGTCGGCCAGTACGAACCCGGTGTCGACGGCGTCGTCGGTGGAGGCTTCGTACTTCTTCAGATAGGTGTCCTCATCGGTGTACCAGTCGTCCAGCGTGGGCGCGGGCACGTCGAGCGACGACCCCATGAGCAGGCAGGCCACCGACCCTCCGGGTGATGCGGTACCGGAGTGGATCTGCACCGGCACGTCCACCGCCGGGGTGCGGATGCCGCCCTTGATGATGCCGTTCTCGTCTCGGACGTAGGCCGGTTCGGCCCCCGACTCGTCGACCTCGAAGCGGGGGGCTTCCGGTGGGGCTTCGCCGCCGCGGGCCCACCGGTCGAGGTAGCGCAGCCCGGCCTTGGTGGCCCAGTGCATGGGGCCGTCGTTGATCGGTGCCCCGCACTGCATGGTGTCGGCGATTGCTCCGAGCATGTAGCGGTCGACGTGGGCGGTGCCCGCCACTTCCCACAGTCGGATGCGGTCGGTGTCGGGCTGACGGGCGGGGAAGTAGTTGAGCAGCCCGACCACGTCGGACTCCGACTGAACCATCAGCACAGGGACCTCGACGTCTTCGCGGATCTTGGTCGGCTGGGTGCCGAGGGCCGATGCGATGTCGACCCCGCCGCCGGCCCCGCCGAGACCTTGGGCGCCGCCGCCCCGGCTGTGCACGAAGAACCCGTCGAACTCCTGGGTCAGGGGTTGCACGCCGTCGACGTAGGTGGTGAGGGCGAAGGCCGACTGGGATTCACCGGCCGCGATCATCACCTCGGGCTTCAGCCCGCCGAGCGGTCCGTCGTCGTCCGACTGGCGCAGGGCTCGGGACACCTGGGTGTAGATGTCGAAGGAGTAGGCGTCGCCGGGGTGGCTGAGGCTTCCGTAGCGTTCGGGGACCATGGCCTTCAGCCCCTTGCCGGCCAGGTCACCGGCCGCGCCGACCGACACCGCCACCGGGCCACCCTCGACCCCGATGTGTTGGGCCGAGACCCCCACCCAGGCGTAGCCGCCCCGGATGATCTCGTCGGCCAGGTAGGTCCAGTCGGGGTTGGCGTCGATCCCGCCCGATACGTTGAGCCACTCCAGCACCACGGTGCCGTTGAAGTCTTCGGCCTTTTCGGGACGACGGACCACGATGCGGGTCCGGTAGTCGGCGGTGTCGCCCTCTTTGAGGTTGAACTCGCCGTTGCCGGGGAGGTCGGTGGCCGGGTCGTCGACGACGTAGGAGGTGGCGGTGCCCTCCACCGCGAACTCGTGCTGGACGAACCCGTTGCCTTCCAGGTCGAAGTCACGGATGTCGGTGAGGGCCGCGCCTCCACCTCCGGTGAGCTCTCCGTCCACCGTGGCGGCGGGGGCGTCCTGACGGTCGCGTTGCGCGGGCAGGCCCCGCTCCTCGCCGCCGGGGCTGGTGGACGCGGTGCCGTCCTGGCCGGTACCGGCCACGGTGGTGGTCGGGCGGTCGGTGGCAGCGTCGTCAGACGAGCATCCGACGGTGCCGAACAACAGGGCCGTGCACGCGAGCGCGCCGGCGATGATCGAACGTGGTCCCCTGGTGATCATGGCGGCGCACCCTACCGCCGTGAGTCGTTGGCCGAAGGCTGTCCTGGAGAAGGGTGCAGCGCGGTGCGCCGATGACTCCCACGCCCGGCAGGGTCGCCGGTCGCGGCGCCAGGCCCGGCCCCGGATCAGGCGCGGCTGCGTGTCAAGGCGCGGCCGCGGACCAGGCGACCGGGTCGTTCGCCGGTGTCGGCGTCGTCGGAGCGGGTGACCACGCCGGCCACCAGGGTGGCGATGTAGCCGTGGGCGCTCTGGAGGATCCGGCTGGCCCCGGCCGGTAGGTCGTGGCGCAGCTCGGGGGCACCGATGGTGAGACGGTCGAGGTCGATCACGTTCAGGTCGGCTCGCCGCCCCGGTTCGATCACCCCACGGTCGTCGAAGCCGTAGAGCTCGGCGTTGGCGCCGCTGAGCTTGTGGACCAGCAGCTCGATGGGGAGCCG
>JAGQSO010000062.1 GCA_020439505.1 Acidimicrobiales bacterium | reverse complement strand
TCCCGTCGGGGTTGAGTGGAACCGTGAACACCCCCGCGGCACCGACGCTGCCTGTTTCCCACACCAACTCCCCCGCAGCCGCATCCCCAGACGGCGCAACCCTGACATGACCACCAGACGCGTTCTGAGCCAGGATCGACACCGTCACCGCGTTCACACCTGTGGTTGGGATCCCGCCTCGGCCAGCCGTCGCGATGTCGGTTTCACCTGCGGGGAGGGTCCCGCACGGTGAACCATCACACACACCTGTTCCCGACACTGATTCGGCGGTGACCGCAGGCGTTAGCGGCCAGTAGTTCAGGGCCGGCACCCACGGCGACGGCGCCCGGAAATACCCGACCACATCGACCGACACATCCACCCCCACCCCACTAGCCAGGGTGATCGTCCCGTTCCCAGCCAGCTTCGCGGTCACGGTCTGAGCTGTGGTTTGCCCGGTATTGAGTGGGAGGGTGCCCGCCGCGGCGTCACCAGCGGGGTTCACTTCCAACCAGCCATCACCAGTTGTGCCTGACGCGATGATCGACACCACCACCGCCGTCACCCCAGACGCCGGCACACCACCCACACCCGCGACCTTCACCCCAACAGGGTCATCGGCGGCGAGGCGGGCACACGGGGCACCATCACAAGTCCCAGCACCCGTCGTTGTGTCGACGATGCGTGCAGCGGGGACGGGCACGTATTGGCGGGCGCTGTCGTCTTGCCACGTCGTGGGCAGGACCGCGCTGGTCATGCGGTTCTCGGCATCAAACCCGAAAGTTGCGGTCGTTCCCGACGGATGAGTCATCGAGGTCCGGTTCCCGCGGGCGTCATAGCCATACGTGGAGGCGTCAGCAGGTGGGGTCCCACAATCCCCGCTAGTCGCGGTCTGCGATGTCCAACACAAGCGTTGCGCGGGATCGAACACCTGCAACACCCCGTCCGCGTCGACCAGATTCGTGGCCGCATCAAACCCGAAACCCTCACTCCCCGTCGCGGTCAGGCGGTCCCGGTCGTCATAGGCCCACGACCGGTTCTGGCCAGCCACCACCCCGGTCCCGGTCACGGTGGTGACCTGGCCCTTCAGGTCACGGGGCCCATACGTGAGGCTGCCGAGCACGGTGGATCCGCGGTTCCAGGAGACACCGACCATCCGATCAGCCCGATCAAAGCTGTAGACGTCACGGTTCTGTGAGGACACCGGGAACACCGTCTCGGACCAGTTGCTGTTCTCGTCATAGCCAAACGAGGTCAGCCGGCCGGCCCAGTCCGTCGTAGACACCAACCGCCCCGCACCATCAAAACCCCTCGTCACCGGCGTGGTCTGGCCGGGATAACCAATCGAGACCAGGTTCGAAGTGTCATCCCACCCGTAAGTGGTGGTACGGGCGTTCACATCGGTGTGGGACTTCAACCTGGAACGCTGATCCCACACCCAGGCTTCGCTGTCACCACCCCGAGACGCTGAGGTCCGTCGTCCCAGCGAGTCATAGGCGATGGCAGTGACGTCAGAGGTAGCCGGATCGGCATAGTCCACACCGGTCGGACGGCCCGCCAAGTCATACGTGTACGTGATGCAACCGGTCTTGGGTGACGAAGCGCAGTTGCCGCCAGGTTGGGTCACCGACCCCAAGCGGCCCTCATCGTTCCACGTGTAGCCCGTGACCGCTTTGGCCGGGTCGGTCACCGACTCGAGACGGCCAAGCCCGTCATAGCCATAGACCCACTCACCATCGAGCTCGTTCACGAACCCGGTTCGGCGCCCGTCAGGGTCATAATCGTAGGTCCGTGCCCCCGGACCAGGCGGATCCACCGACACCATCTGCCCCACCACGTCATACCCATAAGTGGTCACGTCACCGGTGGTGACCGTCGCTGACAACCCGGTCTCCACCCGGACCATGTTCCCATTGGCGTCGTAACCGGTCTTCACCCGGTTCCCCAACGGGTCGGTCTCCTCGACCACCCGCCCAAACTCATCAGACACCAACCTGGTTTTCCACTGGTCGGGATCGGCACCGACCGTGTTGCCTTTCGGGGAAACCATCCACTCCAAACGCCCGATCGGGTCATAGCCCATCGACGTCTTGTTCCCCAACGGGTCCGTCACCGACCTCAAATCCCCAGTCCCGGGATCATAGGAATAGGTCCAGTGCTGGCTACGGCCGTCGATCACCTCCACCAGATCATCCCGGTGCGCAGGGTCATACACCAACGACGTCGACGCTTCATCAGGCGTGCCCACAGCGTCGACCACCGTCTCGGGCATCCCATCAGCGTTATAGGCAACCGTCGAGGTCACCACATTCGCAGTCGAGGGTGGCAACGGGGCCGCGGTCTCACCCACCGACACCGACGTCACCTGATCAAAGGAGTTGTAGGTCCATCGCGTCACCCGCCCCGACGCATCCCTAGCCATCACCCGGTTCCCACGCACATCATTCTCAAACACCACCACCCCAGCCGGGCTAGTGACCTGCTCCAACGCCAACGTCACCGGATCACGCACATAAGCAACCTCCTCCTCCAACGCCGTCCCAGGTGCCGACACGACAGCGCTGCAACCAAAGTCATCGAACTCAAAGATCTGTTGGCGACCAGACGGGTAGGTAACCGTGGTCGATCCGGCCTCGGGTTCAAAATAGCTCAGCCGAGTTGCCTGGCCTAGGGCATCTAGTTGCTCAACAACCCGACCCATGTGGTCGTAGGTATTCCGGACCAGAGCATCAGCAGGCCCACCCTGTTGAGCAGGCCGGCGCATCGTTACCATCTGGTGGTCGCCGTCATAGGAGAAGGACCACACCCCGCCACCAACATCCACAAAAGACGTCAAGTTGCCAGTCGTGTCATAGTCGAAATGGATCGACCGATCGCCAACCGAGGGATGATCGGCTACGGAATCCAATCGGTCGCCGTCCCACTCGAAAACAAGGCGCCGACCAGCCGAGTCCTCCACATACTGCACCCGCCCAGATCCGTCGCGAACATACTGCGTCTCGTTGCCGAAACGGTCCCGAACAGCCGCCAATCTCCCTGATACATCAAAGACAAAATGCTCGAAATGACGACGCGTGAACTCCCACCCTCCACCAGGGATCTCAGCCAAGGTCGCCACCAGCCGACCCGGCGCTTTCCACCCAAGACCGTCCGGCGCAAAACCGGCAGTCGTACCGTTCTCCTGGACAACCACACGGTTCTGTCCCTGAGAGATCACCCGCATGTCGATCTCGGTCGACCACCCGAACCCAGCTGACCCGATTGTGTCGGCCTCCAACGAGTTGTAGGTGGGGTTCACCGCCATAGATGGACCACGACCATCGATCCCCAAACCAACCACGGGCATGTGGAGATTGCCAGTCCGAGTACTGATCGGATCGCTAACGGCTGGATCCCCGCATGGATTGCGAGAGGACGGATTGGGGCCAACGCCCTCAGACTCGGGGATGAGACCATTGGGGCAGGCAGGCGGCAGGTCACCATTCCCTCCCGCCGACACCAACTGCGCGTTCCAGTCGAACTTGTCCCCCGCAAAGGACCTCTCCGACCAGATCTGAACAAAGAACACACCCGAGGCACCAGGGTTCGTCCACATGTTGTCGTTCCCACGGGGCCCAACCTCCACCCACGGATAAGGCGGCGGACCATCCACCGCACCCATGCCAAGGAAATCCCATGTCGTATCGACAGACTGACCAGAAACAGGATCAATCAAGTTGAACCACATCGTGTACTCGCCACGACCCTGACTCCAATAGGTCGACGGACGAATCCGCCCCCAGAACTTCCCGGTCAGCCGTCCACCCGAGGGAATCCAAACCTTCACGTAACTGGTACCCGAGCTAGGACCTCCGTCATGGTACGTGTTGACCGTCTGCGACGAGGTACACCACAACTCGGGCGCATCCGACGGCAACACCGCACCCTTGATCGCAGCCGAAGCCGGCATCGGCACCAACAGCCCAGCGATAAGCCCCAGAACCAACACCCCCACTCCCGACGCAGCCAACCATCGGCGAACAGGCGCGCCCCACCCCGCTAAAGGATGGCCACCCGAGAAGCAGCTAGAGAGAGAGAGAGAGAGAGAGAGAGAGAGCTCAAATGACTCGGCTTCGCGTTCCGCATCTGACAGCCATCGGCACGTCGCATGGGTTCTTGAGCATCAGGTCCCCGCGAAAGCCGCTGACCGGCCAGTGGCGAGAGGGCCACCTCGACAAGCCTCAACCCTGGACAGGACGGTGGCCACAGACCGGCCATGGGCGATCGAAGGCGTCCGACCCTTACGGCATATGCACGTGGGAGCCCCAGGAGAGGCCGGCGTGTCCAAGCGAGGACACGAAGTCAGTCAGCCGCTGAAGTCAGTCAGCCGCTGAGGCAAGACCCGATCCTGGGGCTCCCACACACGTCATTGCTGTCAGTCGCCACCTGAGATCTCGGTGACCGACTTCTTGCCGGCGGAGATCCACGGCATCATCGAGCGGAGCGCCTTGCCGACGGTCTCGATCTGGTGATCGGCGCCCTTGCGACGCAGCGCATCGAAATTGGAGCCACCGCTCTTGACCTCGTTCACGAACTGCTCGGCAAACCGACCAGAGGTGATGTCGTCCAAGACATTCTTCATCTCGGCCTTGACCGCCGGGGTGATGATGCGGGGTCCGGTGACCAAGTCGCCGTACTCAGCGGTGGTGGAGATCGAGTAGCGCATGCCCGCAATCCCCTCTTCGTACATGAGGTCCACGATCAGCTTCAGCTCGTGAAGGCATTCGAAGTAGGCCATCTCGGGCTGGTAACCGCCCTCGACCAGGGTCTCGAACCCGGCCTGCACCAGCGCGGTCAGGCCACCGCACAACACGGCCTGCTCGCCGAACAGATCGGTCTCGGTCTCTTCGGTGAAGGTGGTCTCGATGACCCCGGCCCGGGTGCCACCGATGGCATCGGCGTAGGCCAGCGCTAGGTCCCGGGCGCCACCGGTGGCGTCCTGCTCGACCGCGATCAGGCACGGCACGCCGCCACCCTCGGTGTAGGTGCGGCGAACCAGGTGACCCGGGCCCTTGGGGGCGGCTAGCGCCACGTCGACACCGGCAGGGGCCTGCACGTAGCCGAAGCGCACGTTGAAGCCGTGGGCGAAGAACAAGGCGTCGCCCTCGTTCAGATTCGGGGCCACGTCGCGGGCGTAGACCTCGGCGATCTCGGTGTCGGGCAACAACATCATGATCACGTCGGCTTCGGCCGCGGCCTCGGCGTTGGAGAGCACCTTGAGCCCGGCCTCTTCGGCCTTGGCCCGAGACGACGAACCGTCGCGCAGGCCGACCCGCACGTCGATGCCCGACTCCATGAGGTTGAGGGCGTGGGCATGACCCTGGGAGCCGTAGCCCAGGACCGCCACCTTGCGACCGGCGATCTTGGACCGATCGGCGTCCTTCTCGTAGTAGACGTTGGCCATCTTCTTCTCTCGTGTCTCGTGTGGGACCGGGCGACGACGTCTCCCGACCGGGCGTTCTAGGGGTTTGTTTCTAGGTGGTCGAAGGCCTTGGGGGCCAGATGGCCGGGCCTCTGTTGGTAGGTGACCGCCGACGCCACCCCACGGGGGAGCGCCGGAGAAAGGAGTTTGGTCAGGAGACCTTGGGCTTGATTCCCGACACGGCGTGGAGCCGGGCCGGTTCGCGGTCCAGCTTGGGCAAGGCGACGCGGCCGGTGCGTTGGAGCTGCACGATCCCGAACGGCCGCAGCAACTCCTCGAAGTCGTCGATCTTGGAAGGATGCCCTTCCAACGACACGGTGAGCGCCTCGTTGCTGACGGCCACGATCTTGCCTTCGAAGATGCGGGTGACCTCGGCCACCTGGGGACGTTCGGCCACCGAGGCATGGACGGTGGCGAGCAGGAGCTCGCGTTCCACGGCGTGGCGGGGGTCCAGCTCGGTGATCTTGACCACGTTGATGAGCTTGTTGAGCTGCTTGACGATCTGCTCCAACGGGGCCGATTCGACGTCGACCACGATAGTTATGCGGCTGAAGCGCTCGTCGTCGGTGGGGGCCACCGCCAGGGAGTAGATGTTGTAGGCCCGGCGGGAGAACAGGTTGACCACCCGGGCCAACACGCCAGCCCGGTTCTCGACCAGGACCGACAGGGTGTGGTGACGGACCTCGCTCACTTGGCCTCCTCCTCGTTGGACGCGCCGGCCGGATCCTCTTGGAACGGCGGCACCTTGACCTCCGAGTTGGTCTTGCCGGCGGGCACCATCGGAAACACCTTCTCGGACCACTCGGTGCGGAACTCGATGACCACCGGACGGTCGTCGATGGCGTTGGCCTTCTCGATGGTGGGCACGACCTCGTCGGGGTGTTCGACCCGGAAGGCCACACAGCCCATGGCCTCGGCCCACTTCACGTAGTCGGGCAGATCCGGTGACAGGTAGACCTCGGAGTAGCGCTCCTCGTAGAACATCTCCTGCCATTGGCGGACCATGCCCAGGTAGGCGTTGTTGAGGATGGCGATCTTGACCGGAATCCGTTCGGCCGCCGCGGTGACCAGCTCTTGGGCGGTCATCTGGAAGCAGCCGTCACCGTCGATGGCCCAGACCATGCGGTCGGGGCGGCCGACCTTGGCGCCGATGGCAGCGGGCACCGAGAACCCCATGGTGCCGAGCCCACCGGAGTTGACCCAGGTGTAGGGGTGGCGGAACGTCCAGTACTGGCTGGCCCACATCTGGTGCTGGCCGACGCCGCTGGCCACGATGCAGTCCTCGGGGGCGGCGTCGCGCAGGGCCTCCAACACCATCTGGGGCTTGAGGCCCTCACCTTCTTGTTGGGGTTCGTACGTGAGCGGGTAACGCTCCTGCCAGCCGGTCAGGGTGGCCCACCACGAGGTGATGTCGGGCTTGGTGGCGTCAGCCTCGAGCAGCGACTTGATGGCGGCCACCAACTCGACGATGACCTTGTTGCAATCGCCCACGATCGGCACGTCGGGGGTGCGGACCTTGCCCAGCTCGGCCGGGTCGATGTCGGCGTGGATGATCTTGGCGTCAGGCGCGAAGCCCGCCACCTTGCCGGTGACCCGGTCGTCGAAACGACTGCCCAGGGCGATGAGCAGGTCTGATTCCTGCATCGACATGATGGCGGTGTAGTTGCCGTGCATGCCGGGCATCCCCAGGCACAGGCGGTGGTCATCGGGGAAGGCGCCGCGGGCCATCAGCGTGGTGACAACCGGCAGGTCCAGCAGTTCGGCCAGCTCACGCAGCGCCTCGGCGGCGCGGGCCTTGAGGATGCCACCACCGGCGTAGATGACGGGCCGCTGCGACGACAGGATCAGCTCGGCCGCCTCTTTGATCTTGCGGGGGTGACCGGTGGTGGTCGGCTTGTAGCCCGGCAGACCGGCGGCCACCTCCTCGTCGGTCGGCCAGTACCACTCCATGGCCGAACGGGGGTTGGTGGGGTCGACGATGTCCTTGGGGATGTCGACCAGCACCGGCCCGGGCCGTCCGGTGGTGGCGATGTGGAACGCCTCGCGAATGGTGCGGGGGATGTCCTGGGCGGAGGTGACCAAGAAGTTGTGCTTGGTCACCGACTGGGTGATGCCGGTGATGTCGGCCTCTTGGAAGGCATCGGTACCGATGGCCACGGTGGGCACCTGGCCGGTGATGCACACCATGGGAACCGAGTCCATGAAGGCATCGGCCAACGGGGTGACGATGTTGGTGGCCCCCGGCCCACTGGTCACCATCGCCACGCCCGGCTTGCCGGTGGCGTGGGCGTAGCCCTCAGCCATGTGGCCGGCGCCTTGTTCGTGGCGCACCAGGATGTGGCGGATCGGCGAGTCGATGATCGGGTCGTACACCGGCAAGATGGCCCCGCCGGGCAACCCGAAGATCACCTCGACTCCCTCCATCTCGAGGGACTTGATCAGGGCCTGGCCTCCGTTGAGCTGCATCAGGTTCTCCGGGAAAGGTTTGGAGCTGGTTAGGGCTGGTGTCGGGTGTGTCGCTGGTGCGTAGCCCCGGTTGCAGTCTGGCGGGTCCGCATCCGGCCCCGAAAACTGCGACGACCTCCCGTTGGGGAGGTCGAGGGGCGCACGAGGTGGGAAAGACGACGTGCGCTACGGGCGTACTACAAGTCGGGTCGAGAACGTCATCCCCGCCAGTATGCCCCCCCACCCTCCCCCTGGCAAGCGAACGACGTGCCTCACCCACCTCGAGAGCGCCACGCTTGTCGGCGCTCACCGGACATGGGTCCGGCTGGCTGGGCGCCGGCTCCGTTTCCTAATCCGCGGCTTTACGTCCTTTGTCATCACCTGCCATCAGGAACCGCGGGTCAACTGCTCGCCAATCCAAACAGAGACCTGAGACCGCGCCACCGGCCGCTTCTATGCCAACTAACAACCGCCACTGTTCTGATACAGAATCGGACAGACTCATCGCTGAACAGGTAGTCGCGCACTGACTGCTGGAACCCGCCGGGCTCCGCGCAGGCGAGCCTCCAGGCGAGCTACCCAGCCTCAGGGGTTAGTCGCGTCCAGATAGAGGGCCCGCCCTACCAACGGTCGCCGATTCCCGAGATCAATGAGTCGATCCTTACCTCCGGACGACGCGATGGTTCCCCCCAACGAGTCCGCATAATGCTGCAACTCTTCGTCTGATGTAGCAAGAGTGCAAAGCTCATCAAGGCATTCCAACTGTGCCTCCAACCCATAGGCATGATTGACGAAGAACAGTAACCACTCCCACGCCAGACAATTCTTCTCATAGTCGACATCGTGGAGGAAGGCATTTGTGATGGCCTCATGCAGGAGCGAAGACGCCTCAG
>JAGQSO010000061.1 GCA_020439505.1 Acidimicrobiales bacterium | reverse complement strand
GCGACCGAATGGAGCCAGTCTGCTTGTGCGCGACCACCGAGTACCAGAAGGTCTCCTGAGCCGGGTGAGACGTCGATGTCGGGCTCACCTGGCCCGCGATCGACCCGACGCAACAACCACGGTCGACGCGCCCCCAAGGTGAGAACCGCTATGAGAGTGTCGTCCAACCACCGCATGTCGGTGTCACGGTGGAAGCCCTGACCGTCGGACCCGTCCCGGTACTGAATCATCCCGAAACCGTCGAAGGTGACGCCGTAGTGATGTTGGAGGGTCCTGGTGGCCTCGGCCAACACCGGGTGGGGTATCGGCTTTCCGGACCTGGAACTCCAGAACGAACCCAGCCGCTTCTCCTCCACCAGGTGGTCGTAACGGAACAGCCGTGACGTCCCCCATGTGACATCGCGGCGGAGCCGTTCGGCCACCTCGTCGGCGCCCACCATCCAGCCGCGAGCGACATCGACCCAGGAGGTTTCGTCCAGGTCGGTCCTCTGCCACTTCACCGACCTGTCGACATGGGGTGCCGTGTCGTCGGCGGTCACCTCGACGGACTCGGGTCCGCCGGTGTCCACTGGCCTTTGGTGATCCACCCACCAAGCATGCCGGTGACCCGCTCAGGTGCGACACTCTCGGTCGTGACTACAACCCGCGCTGGAACCGTGACCTCATGTTGGCGGTACCCCGTCAAGTCGTTCCAGGGCTTGGCCGAGCACAGCCTCGAGATCGCCGACCACGGGGTGATCGGCGATCGCACGTTCGGTCTGATCGACCTGGATGTGGACCGACTGCTGTCGGCCAAGCGGACCGCCGCCCTGTTGGAGGCGTCGGCCACCGACACCCACGTGACCTTGCCGAACGGCTCCACCGTCGCGGTGGACGATCCCGACATCGATCGCGTCCTGAGCACCTGGATCGGCCGTCCCATCCGCTTCGCCCGAGCCGACGCCACCGGCCCGGTCAGCTACCAGATGACCTTCGACCCACCCGACGATGACGCCGAAATGTTCGACATCCCGACCCCTGAAGGCACCTTCTTGGACATCGCGGCCGTCCATGTGATCAACGCCGCCACCCTGCGGGCCTGTGCCGCGGCCCGCCCCGACGTGGACTGGGACGTCCGCAGATTCCGCCCGAACGTGGTGGTCGACGTCGAGACCGAGCCCTTCGGGGAGCAGGACTGGATCGGACAGGAGATCATGGTTGGGCCCGTGGTGCTGCACGTCGACGGGCCGATGGTGCGCTGTGCCATGCCGTTGCGCGCCCAGCCCGGTGGCCTCGCACGCCAGCCACAGCTGTTCCACGACCTGAATGAACTGAACCCCACCTACGCCGGGCATCTCGGCTTGTGCTGCTCGGTCGTGAAACCGGGAAAGATCTGCGCCGGAGATCACGTGTCCACAACGCCCGGGGTTTAGCTGGATCAGCGATGGCTGGCCCGGTGAGCGTCGAGTAGCGGCCCACCACGGTCGGGTGACCCGGCCGCGCGCGAGACTCAATCCACGGCCGGGCCCACGTGGGGCGGCCTCCCTCTGAGAGCCGTCACGTGCTGTTCCCCACCATTCGCTTCGCCATCTTCTTCGTCGTGGTCATGCCCGCGAGCTGGCTGCTCATGCCGTTGCCCGGACGTTCCCGTACGAGGGCCACACTCGAGGATGACCAGCCCTGGTTGGTCCCCGCCGGCCTGGTGGCGCTGGCCGCGGTCCTCGGGCCTCTCGCCCCGTGGGACGGACCTGCCGCGCTGACGGTGATCGGCTGGCTCGCGGCGCTCGGCCTCGGTGGGCTCGGGGTCCTCCGTTGGATGGAGTTGGCCGGCCTGGCTAGATGGAACCTCTTCATGCTGGTGGCCAGCTACGTGTTCTACGGCGCCTATGACTGGCGTTTCGTGGCGTTGCTGGCGGTTTCGACGGCCGGCAACCAGGCCATCACCACCCGCCTCCACCGAAGCGACGCCGAGAGCCGGCGCCGGTTGCTGCTCACGCTCGGCGTCACCGCCAACCTCGGGCTATTGGCCTGGTTCAAGTACAAGGGCTTCTTCTTGGAAGGAGCGTCCAGCGCTCTCGGCTGGGTGGGCATCGACATGGAAATGCCGGGCGGCGCTCTGATCCCACCGGTGGGGATCAGCTTCTTCACGTTCCAGGCTCTCAGCTACGTGATCGACACCTACCGACGTCGTATCGAACCCGCACCCCTGCTGGATTTCGCGGTCTACCTCGCCTTCTTCCCCCACCTGGTGGCCGGCCCCATCGTGCGGGCCTCTGAGTTCCTGCCCCAGCTCCGCCAGCCCCGCGACGCCCGCCAGGTCGACACCGGCCTGGCCTTCTGGCTCATAGCCAGCGGCCTGTTCAAGAAGGTCGTGGTGTCCAGCTACCTGGCCGACGCCATCGTGGACCCCGTCTTCCGCATCCCCTCCCAGCATCAGGCCCTCGACACCCTGCTGGGGATCTACGGCTACGCCATCCAGATCTATTGCGACTTCTCCGGTTACACCGACATGGCCATCGGCCTGGCGCTGCTCCTCGGGTTCCGCTTCCCCCAGAACTTCGACGCCCCCTACACCGCGGTCAGCCTCCAGGACTTCTGGCGACGATGGCACATGACCCTGTCACGTTGGTTGCGCGACTACCTGTACATCCCATTGGGCGGGAGCCAGCGCGGCCCGCGCCGGGCCTATGTGAACCTGTTCCTGACCATGTTGATCGGAGGCCTGTGGCACGGTGCCGCCTGGACCTTCGTGGTGTGGGGCGCTCTCCACGGCGGATACCTGGCCGCCGAACGCTGGTGGACCTCGAGGCCGGTGCCCCAACCACCTTCGGATCCGATGGACGCCCCGATG
>JAGQSO010000060.1 GCA_020439505.1 Acidimicrobiales bacterium | reverse complement strand
TGCCCGGCTCCCCGCCGCCCAGAGCGGACAGGGGAGACGGGGCGACGGGACCGTCCGATCCGGGAGCCTCGGCCCGTCCGATGATCTGCACCAGGTTCCGCCCCGAACCCAACAGGCCGACATCGCCTAGGTAGGCGTAGAGGTCGAGCTCGTCCAGCGGTCGCACCCACGACGCGCCCCGACACCATTCGGGCAACAGGTCCTCGGCCGTCGCCTCGGCCAGCCAGGCGTTGTAACCGGCCGCGTATCCCCTTACCAGGTCGCGGATGAAGTCGGGTTGGGCGTCGCGCAGCGCCGGAGCCCTCTCCACCAGGCCCAGCACCCGGTAGCCGAGGTCGCTGGCCAGGTGCTGGCCCTCATGTCCGGGGCCGAGGTGCAGTGACCGTTCGCTGCGGACCTTGGTTATCTGGTCGGCGATGGTGGGGAGGTGGTCACGGGCGCAGGCGAACCCCTGTCCGTAGCCCAGGCTCGCCCAGTCGGCGGCACGGACATGGGCCACCCCGTGGGTGGTCCAGCGGATCTCGGCGTCGAACATCTCGGGTCCCCTCAGCTCATCGGTGGTGGGCCACCCCATGGTGGTGGCGCGGTCGACAAGTTAGGGGGCGAGCCGAGTTGGCGAGTCGGGTCACCCGAGCCCCAGGTCCTCGTCGTAGCCGAACTCGTCGGCGTCATCGACTCCGATGACCGGCAGCGAGGGCGTCAACCAGTCGCCGTCGTAGTCCTCTTCGTCGTCGTACTCGTCGTCGTAGAGGTCGTCATCCATCCAGTCCTCGTCGGGCCCTTCTGTCGCCTCGCGCATCACCTTCTCGTCGATCTCTTCGGCGATTCTGCGGCGGCGGGGTGTGGCGAGGGCGTAGATGCTGGCGGCACCCGCGAAACGTTCGGAGACCATGGCGGCCACCCCGGTCTGGTCGGCGATCGAACGACAGACCGCGGTCAGGGTCATTGGGCCCGTCGCGTCGGACACCAATGGATCCGTACCAGCTTCGCCTTGGGACTCGGTCGTGGCGTCGGGATCATCGTCGGGTGTCGAACCGACCGCTTCGCCCGATTCCCGATGCTCGAACAGGTACAGCCAGCCGGCGTCGAAGTTGGGCCCTCGCAGTGCCCAGGTACTGGGGTGCTCGCGCTCGGCCACGTCGTCGAGGACCGAGGCGGCCTCGTCTTCGTCCAGGCCGGGAGGCAACCTCCAGCTCTGGATGCAAAAGACGACGGGATGTCCCAACCCGGTCACCTCTGGTACGTCGACGATGGCCGAGATGATCCGGAAGCGCTCCAGCGCACCAGCTTCGCTCTCCGGCGGGTGCTCGTCGCCGGTCGCGGTAAGAGCGTCGGCCTCGGCGGAGGTCAACAGGCGGGTGACCGAACCGGTCCACCAGAGCGAACCGCAGGGCAGGACCCTCATCCACACGACATCGCCGGGGGCCAGGTAGTCGTGGCCCTCACCCCGGCGGGTGACGACCAGTTGATCACCGCCCCGGGTCAGGTCCGAGACGGTCATCGTCGCCCCCTCGGCCGAGTCGATTCGGTATGCCCCCGGTCGCTGGCCCGAGACCCAGGACTCGGCCATGGCGCGGTCGGCGTCGTCCATCATCGAGGAGTAGATGTCCAGCCACGCGGCGAAGCCCCCGTGGTCGAACAGCCAGGCGTCCTCGACCAGGTGACGACCCTCGGGCAACGGAGACCGCTCACCGTCGCCGACGACCAGATCCAGGTCAGGGGAGCCGTAGCGCTCAAAATGCTCGTTGGCGCGACGCAACAACCACCAGGCCCGATCTAGCGGGGCCAACTCCATCTTGCCCAGGTGGCACTGTTTGAACTTGCGGCCCGACCCGCACGGGCACGGTGCGTTGCGCGGGGTGTCGGGCGAAAGGGACTTCTGGAGGGCCCGAAGCGTCTGAAGCTCGGTGTCCTCATGGGTACGTGCCACCTGAAGCAGCCGCACGGCTTCGGCCAGATTGCCTCGCACCGACACCTCACGGGCCCTTGCCTCCACCGCCGGCAGCCATAGGGGATCGGCGGCCAGTGCCTGTGAGGTCAGATCCCGCGCCGCGTCGAAGTCCCCGTCGGCCTCGGCCGCCGCCGCCCTGAGGGCGAGAAGGACCGCGGCCCGCCGGCCCCGGGGTGTTTCGAAGCGGTCCAGGAAGGCGCGCATCTCGTGGTGACGACCGAAGGAGGCGTCGATGAGCTCGTCCTCGACGCAGAACGCCACCTCGGGATCACGGTGGATGGCGGCCAACAGCTTCGGATCCGGTGTCGTGGTGGGGTCATCGCACCAGGCGTTGAAGGCGTCGACGGTCCCGGTCAGGGCGTCGAGGCCATCGCGGTCGTGGTGCTGGTGGGCCCACAGCAGCCGGATCGTGCGGGAAACCTTGACGTAGGGCTCCCAAGAGTCGGCCGTCCCCACCGCGGTACCGTCGATCTCGTAGCCGGCCGCGGTCAGGATCTCACCGAAGGGAACGGCGTCCACCCCGACCGCCTCGTCGCCGCTGGGGGCGTCACCGTGGAGCTCGCCGTCACCGGTCAGCCAGCCTTCGATAAGGCCGGCGGCTAGGAGCTCGCGGGCATCGACCGGTACCTGATCGCCGTGGTGAGCCTCCTCGACCGCGGCGGCGAGACGCTCGAGGACGCGGGGGCTGAGAACCAGCTCGGTCCGGTCGCCGCCGCCCGCTCCTGGGGTCGCCGGCTCACGACGCGACAGGCTCAACATGCCGCGGGTGGCACTGAAGGTCACCAGGTCGCCGGGGGCGAAGTCGGCCAGCCAGCCCTTGGGACCCCGGAGTTCACGACTGACCAGCAGGTTTCCGGCCCGACCAGCCCCCGGCCTTCGCAGCGTGGCGAGGTGGAGCGGCCACCCGTCCGACGCCCGGTGCAGGCCACCGAAATCCTCGGCCAGCACCGCGATCAGAGCGAGATCGGGCTCCAGATCGACACGGTCGGCGGTGATCTCGGCCTCGCTCAGTCGGTGGGCGAAACCGCCGGCTTCTTCGGCCAGCAACGAAAGATCGACCAGCAGGTCACCGATCTGGTCGAGGCTCGGCGTCGCCTCGGCGACCTGATTGATCACCTCGTCCATCATGTGACCGACGGACTGGCGGGTGTCCTCGCCCATGAAATCCAAGACGCCGTCGATCACCGCCTGGCGGTCCATGGTCGGGTTTCCCTCCATGACCTCATTGATGACGACAGGTAGAAGGCGGGATTGCACGACACGCTCCGAGGGGTCAGCTACCGAAGTCGGACACGCTACCGATCGGCGGTGACAGACTCGGCCCGACACTCGCCTCGCTGCCGGCCTGGCCGGTCAGCGGTCACCCGGACCCGGAGGTCACACCGTGATCGACTACGAAGCTCTCGACGGCGCCATCGGGCACAACTGGTACGAGCTCGACCCGATGCTGACCGACCGGGTGAAGGCCGACTGCCCGCCCGACAGCTTCGGCTGGGTCGACGCCAAGCTGCGCGACTTCGGGGGCCTCGTCGGTGGCGACATCGCCCGCAACGCCGACGTGATCGACGCCAACCCGCCCCAACTCGTGCGCTACGACCGATGGTCGGGTGAGCTCGGCCGCGTCGACCACCCCGGTGCCACCATCGACTCCAAGCGCAAGCTGTGGGCCGCCGGCTACGTGTCGGAGTTCGCCGCCGACCAAGCCCGTCACGGTCAACCGGCGCCGGGGGTGATGCTGGCGGCCGCCAACTACCTGCTGTCCCAGGCCGACACCGGCATGGTGTGCTCGCTCGGGATGACCAGCGGGGTGGCCGGACTCGTCGACGCCTACGCCCCCGCCGACCTGCGCGACGACATGTTGTCGCGCCTTCGCAGCGACGACTTCGACCGGGGCGCCGACGGCTCCATGTTCCTCACCGAACGCGACGGTGGATCGGACCTGGGCCGGACCGTGCACTGCGTGGCCCGTGACATCGGCGACGGACGGGTGCTGATCAGCGGGGAGAAGTGGTTCTGCTCCAACATCGACGGCGAGGCGATCGTGCTGCTGGCCCGACCCGAAGGCGGCTCTGAGGGATCGGCCGGCATCGGCCTGTACCTGGTGCCCAGCCACCTGGAGGACGGAACCCCCAACCGTTTCACCAAGCGGCGGCTCAAGCCCAAGCTGGGCACCCGCAGCGTCCCCACCGGGGAAGTGGAGCTCGACGAGGCGCTCGGCTACGCCCTGCGGCCCCGTCGAGCCGACGGAACCAGCGACATATCAGACCTCGGGGGCCTCAACCGCATGATGGAGATGGTCAACGGCTCCCGCTTCGGAGTGGCCCTGATGGGGCTCGGAATCGCCCGTCGGTCCTTCCTGGAGGCCGCGGTGTGGGCCCACCACCGTGAGGCCAAGGGACGGGTCCTCGTCGACCTGCCCCTGGTCCGCGAGCAGATGGTCGACCTGCTGTGCGAGCTCGAAGCGGCATTCACCATGAGCTTCGAGGTGGCCTCGGCCCGACGGTTCGAGGACTGGGCCCGGTTCCGTCGGGTGATGGTGCCCGCCGCCAAGGTCCGGCTGTGCCGGCTCGGCGTGGAGGCCTCCACCTACACCGTCGAACTGTTCGGCGGCAACGGGTACTGCGAGGACTGGGGTCTGACCCGGCTCCTGCGCGACGCGGTGTGCCACCCGATCTGGGAGGGCAGCGAGAACATCTGCGCCCTCGACGTGGTGCGGGCCATCCGCCGTGACGCCGCCCATGAGGCGGTGCTGGCTCGGATCGACATCGCGCTGGCCAACGCCGCCGACGGTCCCGCCTACCTGGCCCCCGCCGTCGCCGCGGTGACCGCCGCCCGCCAGAACCTGGCCGATCGTGCCGCCCGAGTCGACGCCGTCGATGCCGACTGGACCCAGGCCGGAGCGGGTCACCTGACCGACCTGATGGTCCGGACGACATCTGCTGCGCTGTTGGCCGAGGCGGGAGCGACAGATCCCCGCAAAGCCCTGGTGGCGCTGCGCTACACCCGACGCCGACTTACCCCCGACGCGGTGTGGGACGACCGCATCGCGTATGTCGCCGGACGCGAGATGCTGGCCTACGCAGAGATCGACGACGCAACGGCCGAGTCGGCCGCGGCCTGACGCCTGAGCCCTCACGCCTGGGCCTTGACGTCTGGGCCTGAGCCCTGAGGCCCGAGCACTGAGGCCCGAGCACTGAGGCCCGAGCACTGAGGCTGAGCCTCGGATGGGTTGAGCATTGCGGCGGACGATGGTCAGGCGCGTGTCGACTGCCAGCCGAGGGCTCGGTCAGGTGCCGGTCATGTACCCGACGAGTGCGGGTCAGGTGCCGGTCAGGGAGGCGACTAGGGGGGCGAACTCGTGGGCCTTGTCGCCGGGGATCACGTGGTAGGAGTAACCCCACCGCTCCCGTCGTTCGGCCAGCATCTCGGCGATGTCGCCGGGGCTGCCCACCAGGGCCAGCGGTGAGCGGCGGAAGCTGTCGGCGTCGGTGCCGAACAGCGCCGCCATGGTCTCGACCATGGCCGGATCGTCGGTCAGCTCGGCGGCCGCGAGCCAGGCGTTGATCTCCAGGTCCTCGAACCGTTCACCCGCACCCTCGCGCACCCAGCCGATCTTCTCGTCGATGCGTTCGGGTAGGGCGTCGAGGGCGGCCGCGGCGTCGATCTCACCCGAGTGGATCGAGGCGTTCACCCCCACGATGTCGGCGGTGGCACCGGCCCAACCCAGGAGTCGGGGAGCGCCGCCTCCGACCAGCACCGTCGGTCCTCCCGGGCGGTAGGGGGCCGGGGTGCCATCCATCTCGGTGATCGTGTAGTGCTCACCCGAGAACGAGAACGGACCGTCCCCCCACAGGCCCCGCAGTACCGCGGCATGCTCCTGTAGACGGCTCACCCGAACCCCGGGACGGTCCATGGGGATCCCGCTGCGCTGGTAGTCGAGCGCCTTCCAACCCGCGCCCAGACCCACCTCGAGTCGGCCCTCGGAGATCTGGTCGATGGTGGCGAGCTCGCGGGCCACCACCGCCGGATGGCGGAAGTCGCAGTCCAACACCAACAAACCCACGTTCAGCGTGGAGGTGATGGCGGCGAAAGCGGCGGCCGCCGCCAACGGCCCCGGTCCCTCGTCGAAGTGATCGGGCAGGAATAGGGTCGAGTAGCCGAGCTGTTCCACCTCCCGGGCCGAGTCCAGCCACGTCCGGCCGGGCAGGGGAGAGTGCAGTTCGACGGCGAAACGGAGGCGACGGGCATGGGGCATCTCCGCAGTATGGCCGCCCGCCCCACGGTCGGCCCCGCGGTGGACAGAGGCGGCCCTGACCTCGGTCCTGACATCGGGCCGAAAATCGGGTCGGAGATTGGGTCGGAGATTGGGTCGGAGATCGGTGCTGACCTCGGGCCGAACTTCGGGTCGGAGATCGGTGGTAACCACCGGCGGTTCGGATGGGTCGGAAACCTCGATGCAGACGATCCCGCTCCGAATCAGCTCCCCCGACCGCCGCGACGGCACCGTGACCTTCATCGACGGTGACGACGCCCACCCGGTGCGGTGGTCCGAGATCGACGCCGACGCCCGCTCGGTCGCCGTAGGCCTCGCCGCCCACGGGGTGCGACCGGGCGACCACGTGTCGCTCCTCGGCCCGACGACACGGGCGCTGGTCACCACCATCGAGGCGATCTGGTTGGCAGGCGCGACGGTGGTGGTGCTGCCCCTCCCGATGCGCATGTCGTCGATGGAGGAGTTCGTGTCCTCCACCCGGGCCCGGATCCTGGGGGCCGACTCCCGTCTGCTGGTCGTCGACGCCGAGATGGCCCCGTTCGTCGAGCCGGTCCCCGGTGACCCGCCGATGGTCACCTTCGTGGAGCTCCAAGGCGATGCCGGTGCCTGGCAGGCGCCCCGCGCCGACCCTGACGATCTCGCCATCCTCCAGTTCACCAGCGGATCCACCTCGGACCCCAAGGGCGTGATGATCCCGCACCGCACCCTGCTGTCCAACGTCGACGCCATCTACACCGGGCTGGACCTCCACCCCGAAACCGACGTCGCCGTCTCGTGGCTTCCGCTGTATCACGACATGGGACTTGTCGGGATGCTGACCACCGCCATGGTCAACGGGATCGACCTCGTGCTCGCCGGGCCCCAGACCTTCATGGCCAGCCCGTCACGCTGGGTGCAGTGGCTGTCGGACTACCGGGGTACCCACACCGCCGGGCCCAACTTCTCGTGGATCCTGGCCACCCGGGCCCTCAAACGAATGGAAGGACTGGACCTGTCGGCCCTGCGGGTCGGGCTCAACGGCGCCGAACAGGTGAACGCCACGGCCATGGACGCCCTGGTCGAAGCCGGAGCCCGTCACGGCCTGCGACCCGGAGCGCTCTTCCCCGCCTTCGGGATGGCCGAGGTGGCCCTGGCGGGGACCTTCCCTCCCATGATGCGGGGCCTGGTCACCGACCACGTCGACCAGCGGGTGCTCGAGACCGAGCGGTACGCGGCGCCGGTGGAGGCCGAAAGCGACGGTTCCAAGCGTCTGGCCCGCCTCGGATTCGCGGTGCAGGGCATGGAGATGCGCATCGTCGACCCCGAGACCGGGTCCCCCTGCCGCGAGCGGGAGGTCGGTGAGCTCCAACTGCGGGGTGACTCGGTGACCCCCGGCTACTACAAGCGACCCGACGCCACCGCCGCCACCTTCGACGGCGAGTGGCTGCGCACCGGTGACCTCGGCTACCTGGTCGAGGGCGAGCTGGTCCTGTGCGGCCGCATCAAGGACGTGATCATCGTCGCCGGCCGCAACGTGTTCCCCGAGGACGTCGAGCGCAGCGTGGCCGAGGTGGACGGTGTGAGGGCCGGCAACGTGATCGCCTTCGGGGTGGAGGGCAAACGCAGCGAAGGGCTGGTGGTGGTGGCCGAGGCCCGCACCGACGACGCCAACTCGGTGCGCCAGGTCGTGCAGGCCCGGGTGCGCGAGACCGTCGGCCTGTCGGCCCACGAGATCGTCCTGGTGCTGCCTGGCACCCTGCCCAAGACCTCCAGCGGCAAACTCCAACGCTCGTTGTGCCGCGACCACTACCTCGGCTCCACGCTGTCGCTGGTCTGACACCGCTCTGACACCTCACCGTCGCGGCGACGCGGCGGTGGGATCACCCCTGACTGTCAGGGGTGGTTTGTAGGTTGGCTCTGTGACCGCTCCCGGGCCGGCCGCGCTGGGTCGCGGTGTGATCATCGAAGCCGGTGCCGCCATTCCGGCGCCGTGGATCGCCGCGCCCGTCGTCACCGTCGACAAGGCGGTGCTGGCATCACCGGGTCAGGTCGTGGCCACCCTGCACCGGGCGTGGTCCTCCCGCCAGCCGGTGGTGGTCGAGTTGGCGGTCGACCCATTGCAGTTCCGGGTCCCCCAGGTGATCGAGAAACCGGTCTGGCAGCTCGGACCCGACAGCGAACCTTGGTTCGACCGGCTCCACTTCTTGGTGTGGAACAACAACTACCAGTCCCGGGGTGACGACCTCATCTGGTGGTGGGGTCGCAAGGCGCTCCGCCTCGGAGCGACCCCGGTGTCTCAGGTAGTGGGGTCGGAGGAAACCGGTGACGTCGTGCTGGCCGACGGGACCGCGGCGTGGATCGACGGCGGCCCCCGCACCCCGTTCGATCCCTCCGATCTCGCCGGGGCGGTCCTGATCCACCACGAGAGCGTGGAGCTCGGCCGGCTCAACGCCGCCCCCGACCCGGTGGCAACCGTCACCGACCTGGCCCCGGACCAGGCCGCCGCGGTCACCCACCTCAGCGGCCCTGCCCGGGTCATCGCACCCGCCGGGTCGGGCAAGACCCGGGTGCTCACCGAACGGCTACGGCACCTCCTGGGGGACCGGCGATGGGAACGCGACACCGTCCTCGCCGTCGCCTACAACAAGCAGGCCCAACTGGAGCTAGAGCAACGAACCGCCGCCTTCGCACCCCGGGCCCGCACCCTCAACTCGCTCGGCCTGTGGGTACTGAGCGAGTTCCACGGTCGCCAACCCGCCCTCCTCGAGGAGCGTGAGTGCCGTCGCCTGGTCGACTCGCTCCTACCGGGGCGTCGGCGACCCCGGGCCAACACCGACCCTATCGGCCCCTACCTGGAGGCACTGGGCACGGTACGCCTCGGCCTGGTCGACCCGGCGGTCATCGAGGCGGGCCGCGACGACGTGGACGGGCTGGCCGACCTGTTCGAGCCCTACCGCGACCAACTGGCCCAGCGCGGCGCGGTGGACTTCGACGACCAGGTGTACGGCGCGATCGAGGCTCTGTTGGGCGACGGCGACCTGCGACGCCGCCTCCAGAGCCGGTGCCGCCACCTGCTGGTCGACGAGTTCCAGGACCTGACCCCCGCCCACGTGCTGCTCATCCGACTCCTGGCTCTGCCCGGTCTCGACGTGTTCGGGGTGGGCGACGACGACCAGGTCATCTACGGCCACGTCGCCGCCGACCCCGCCTTCCTCATCGACTACGACCATCTCTTCCCCGGAGCGGGTGACCACCCCCTGACCGTCAACTACCGCTGTCCCACCGAGGTGGTAGACGCCGCCCGTAACCTCCTCGGCTACAACCACCGCCGGGTGGCCAAGGAGATCCGTCCCGGGCCTTCCGCCGACGCCACCCCGGGCACGGTGACGGCTGACCGCTACGACCCCGACGGATCGGCGGCCGCGGTGGTCGACACCGTCACTAGGTGGTTGGCCGACCCCGGGGTCAGGCCCCAGGACCTGGCGGTGCTCTGTCGGGTCAACTCGCTCCTCCTGGCCCCTCACGTCGCCCTGGCCGAGGCCGGGATCCCGATCACCTCGGTGCTCAGCCCCGACGTGTTGGAACGCACCGGCCTGCGGGCCGCCCTGGCCTACCTGCGCATCGCCACCGCCGGTAACAGCATCGACCCCCGAGACGTGGTCGAGGTCCTGCGCCGACCCACCCGGGGCCTGCCCCAGTGGTTCCCCGACCGCCTGGCCCGCCGGACGCGATGGTCCACCGACGCCATCGCCGAGATCGCCGACCAGGTGCCCGACAAAGAGTCGGCCAAGGTCATACGACTGGCCGGGGACCTGGCCGCCGTCCAGGCCTCAGCACGACGGGGCACCACCCGTGCGGTCCTCGAGACGGTGCGCGACCAGGTCGGGCTCGGCTCGGCCATGACCATGCTCGACCGCACCGGCAGCGCCCAGGGCTCCAGCCACCTCGACGACATCGACGGGTTGCTGGCGGTGGCCGACCTCCACCCCGATCCCTCGGGGTTCGAACCGTGGCTGCGCGAGGTGTTCACCCGCGCCGCCACCCCCGGCGGGGTCACGCTGTCCACGATCCACCGGGTCAAGGGACGAGAATGGGACCGCGTCGTCCTGTTCGGAGTGGTCGACGGGGTCATTCCCCACCGCTTGTCCGACGACGTGGAAGAAGAGCGCCGGGTCCTCCACGTGGGGATCACCCGGGCCCGCCACCGGGTGGTCCTGCTCGCCGACCGCACCCGGCCGTCCCCGTTCCTGGCCGAACTCGACGGGACCGCCCCCCACCGCCCCGTCCGCAGCGCGCCTGTCGCCCGGGTGTCCCAGCCCGCCCAGTCGGCCAAGGCAGCCCGGCCCGCCGGGGGCGAGACGATCGTGGCCACCGAAGGCCACCAGCTCAAGGTCCTGGGCGGATACACCGGAACGGTGGTCGACGCCGACGCCCGAGCCGTGAAGCTCCGCCTCGACAACGGCGGCACCCTTCAGGTCCGCTACGGCGAGAGGGTGGAACTGAGGGGGCGCACCGCCCCCCTCGGGCCTCCCACCGAGTTGTGGGGAGAGGCGGCCCGCGCCGAAGAGGTCCTCCGCCACTGGCGGGCCGGTCGGGCCAAAGCCGACAGCGTCCCCGCCTACGTGGTTCTCTCCGACGCCCACCTCAGAGGCATCGCCCTGGCCCGACCCACCGACGCCGCCGGACTCATCGCCTGCGACGGCATCGGCCCCACCAAGCTCGACCGCTATGGCGACGAGATCCTCGCCCAACTCGACGGGATCTGACCCCGTCCATCCACCCGAAGAGCGATTGCTCCTCAGCCGGTGGGGTCGTCGGGGCCGTTCTCCCGGAGGAAACGTTCGAACTCGGCCGCCAGCTCGTCCGCCGACGGTATCGGGCCCTGCATCGGAGGACCGGCCTGGGCCTGGGCGTCGTAGGACTCCTCCAGGTTGCGCAACATGGCCAGGTGGTCAGCGTTCATCGCCATGGCGGTGTCGATCCGGTTGCGGGTCCGATCAGCCTCATCACCGAGCCCCCCGACCGGGAGCGAGAGACCGGCGGTCCGGCCCAACTGGTCGATCAACGCCAACGAGGCGGCGGGGTACGGGGTCATGTCGCCGCTCACGTAGTGGGGCACCTGGGACCACAGGCCGAGGGCGGCGATGTCGGCCTGACCGAAGCGGTACTCCAGGGCGGCCTGGACCCCGGCGGGCACGTCGAGCGTGCCCCGCAGGAGCCCCGACATGGCCGCCAACTCCGGGGTCGCGGCGGTGACCGACATCGTTACCGGGCGGGTATGGGGAACCGCGGCCGGGTAGGCGCCGAGCCCCACCAGCATCCTCACCTCGAACAGCTCGGCCAGGTCGACCACCGAGTCGACGAAGCTTCGCCAGGCGTGATCGGGTTCGGCTCCCAGCAGCAACAAGATGTCGTTGCCCTCCAGATCCGTGCCGGCCCGCAACTCGATACCCGGCCACGACAGCCCGGTGTTTACCCCTTCCTTGAGGTGCATCACCGGGCGACGGGCCCGATGGTCGAGCAGGGCATCGGCGTCAAAGCTGGCCAACGGATAGGTGTCCAGCTCCGAGAGAAGGCACTGCATGGCCCGCCCGGCCGCGAACCCGGCGTCGATCCAACCCTCGAGCACCACCACCAGTACGGGCTGGTCCAGCGATGGCCGGTCGAGAAGTTCGTAGAGGGACATCTCAGGCTCCGATCCTGGCCAACGATGCCAGGGCGCCCTCGGCCAGCATGGTCACCACCGCGCCGAAGGCATCAGCGTCGGCCCCGTCGTCACCCATGGCGCCGGCCTTGTACCGGGTGAACACGCCCTCGAGGATGCAGGCGAGCTTCCAGTACCCGAACGCCTGGTAGTAGTCGAGGCCCACCACCTCCCGTCCGCTGGCTTCCTGGTAGGCGTCGATGAGCTGCGCCCGGGTGGGGAAACCCTCCAACGCGGTGGCCGAACCGGGTAGTGCGGCGAAAGGATCGTCGGCCTCGGTCCAATAGACCATGAGCAGTCCGAGATCGGCCATCGGGTCGCCGAGGGTGCAGATCTCCCAGTCGAGCACCGCCATCACCTCGCCGTCGGGGTGCAGCATGGTGTTGTCGAGGCGGTAGTCGCCGTGAACGATCGTTGCCCCCATCTGGTCGGGGATGGCGGCCGACAACCGCTCGAACGCGGCCGTCACCTCGGGGACCTCGCGGGTGCGGGCTTTTTCGAACTGTCCGTTCCAACGGTTGAGCTGGCGGGCGATGTAGCCGTCCTTGCGGCCCAGGTCGCCCAGCCCCACCTCGTCGGGATCGACGGCGTGGATGGCCGCCAGGGTCCGGGCGATCGACAGCCCGGCGTTCGCCCTCACCTTGGGGTCGACGGCCTGGGCGGCCCAGGCATCGCGCAGCACGAGGCCGTCGAGGTACTCCATCACGTAGAAGGGGACCCCGTTCACCTCGGGGTCCGTGCAGATCCCGATCGCCTCCGGAACCGGCACCGCGGTGTCGGCGAGGGCGGAGATGATCCGGTGCTCGCGGGCCATGTCGTGGGCGGTGGCCAACACGTGACCCAACGGGGGCCGACGGAGCACCCAGTCGGCGCCGGCGGCGTCGCTCACCCGAAACGTCAGGTTCGAACGACCACCGGTGATGAGGTCGAAGCCGAGGGGAGGGACCACCCCGGAGACGTGGGTCTCGAACCATGCGGTCACCGCGGCAAGGTCGACGCCGGGGATCTCGACGGTCGTGTCGGGCTCGGTCATGTGCTGACGCTACCGCCGGTAGCGTGGGGCGATGGTCGACGTCACCGATGCCACGTTCGAGATCGAGGTGATGGAGCGCTCCGAGACCGCCGCGGTGGTGGTGGATCTGTGGGCTCCCTGGTGCGGACCGTGCCGGACACTGGGCCCGATCCTGGAGGCGGTCACCGACGAGACCGAAGGCGAGGTCGTGCTGGCCAAGGTCAACACCGACGAGAATCCCGGGCTCTCGGACCTGTTCCAGGTCCAAGGCATCCCGGCCGTCTACGCGGTCAAGAACCGCAAGATCGTGTCCAAGTTCGTCGGCGCCCAACCCGAGTCGGTGGTCCGCCAGTTCGTCGACGGGCTTCGGCCCACCGACCAGGAAAGGCACCTGGCGGCCCTGCTCGCCGCGGGCGACGAGGCGTCGCTGACCGAGATCCTGGCGACCGAGCCCGACCACCACCGGGCGATCGTGGCGTTGGCCGAGATCCAGGTCGCCGACGGGCGAAGCGACGAGGCGTTGGCCCTGCTGGCCCGCATCCCCGAGACCCCCGACACCCGGCGGGTCGCCGCCGCTGCCCGCACGGCCGCCACATTGGGGGCCACCGTCGGCGGGGCCAACGGAAGTGGCGGAGGACCGGTAGGTCTTGCTGACATCGAGGCGAAGCTGGATGCCCTGTTGGAACGGGTCAAAGACGACGACGACGCCCGCCAGGAGTTCGTGGACCTGCTCGAGTTGATGGGACCCGGCGATCCCCGTACCGCCAGCTACCGCAAGGCGCTCAGCCGCCGGCTGTTCTAGCCCCGTGACCGGCAACCTTCCCATGGCCTGGCGGTCAACTGGGCGGCTCACGGCCCGGTTCTCGTGGTCCGCCTTCGGCGGACGACTCCTGGTTCCGTCAGCCCGGTCCTCACTTCGTTGCAGCGGCTCGACGGCCTTTGCCCAGCGGCTCGCGAGCTCGCAACCGGCCAAATGTTCCGGGAACGAGGGCTGGTGACGGGCTTGGCTGGCGGGGGTGAGGGGAGGTCTGGTCGTGGCGGCGGTCGAGGTCGACGCCGCCGCTGGCAACCGATGTGGGTCGAGCGGGCCGACGACCACGTGATCTGGGTCGGTGGCCCGGTTCCTCCGGGCGCGGCGGGGTGGACCCTGGGATCTCTGGTCATCGTGCGCCGACGTTTCGCCAGCCACCAGCTGTTGCTGGCCCATGAGGCCGAACACGTTCGCCAGTGGCGGGAGAAGGGGGTGGTCGGCTTCCTCGCCTGGTACCTCGCCGGCTATCTCAGGGGCCGGCTGCTCGGCTACAACCACGGCGCTGCCTACCGGCGGATCCCCGCCGAGATCCAGGCGGACTGGCGGTCGCGTCGGGCGACGGGCATGGGCGCAACCGGATCACCCTGCTCGGGTTGACCGTCGAGGGACCGGGGTAGAACGCCCGGACGCCTTCCCCCCCTTCATGTCGCAGCCGCGCCTCGGAGGGCCCATGGCCTCGAACAGCTCTGACTCGCCGTCTGACGACGGCCACCATTTTGCGACCCCGCCTCGACCGGTGTTCCGCCCGTCGTTGTTCAGTCGGGTAGCGGCCCGCTGGGATGACCTGCGCCTCCAGCCTTGGCCGGCGGGTGACGACGCCGACCCCGGCGCGACCCGTTCATCCTCGCCGCCGTGGGCGCGATGGGGCCTGGTATTGATCCTTGGCGCGGTGGCGGTGGGAGTCGGCTGGTGGCTCCTGTCGCCGGGACCGGCTCCCGTCGAACGCCTGATGCCAGCGGCCCGCCGCCCGGTGTCCTCGTCCTCGTCTTCGTCCTCGGGCCTGCCGACCGCGGGTGGTAGCGGCTCCGTGCCCGTTGCCGGGGTCCAGTCGGCGACATCGTCGTCACCGGTGCCGTTGGTGGTTCAGGCCGCGGGAGCGGTGAACCAGCCAGGGGTCTACCGCCTGGAGGTCGGCGCCCGAGTCGACGATCTCCTCCGGGCGGCCGGAGGGGCCGGCCCCGAGGCGGACCTCGACCGGGTGAACCTGGCCGCCCCCCTCTCCGATGGAGAACGTCTGTGGGTTCCCCGGCGGGGAGAGCCAGAGATCCCGACGGTGGTGAACGGCTCGGCCGGGTCCGCCCCGGGAACTGGGTCGGCCTCCGGTGGTGACCGATCCAGCCGGACCGGCGGGTCCGGCGGGGCCGTCGGTCCCGTGAACCTGAACACCGCCACCGCCGACGAGCTCGACGCCCTCCCCGGGGTGGGCCCGGCGACCGCGGCGGCGATCCTGGCCCACCGGGAGGAGAACGGACCCTTCAGCGCGGTCGACGACCTGCTCGACGTGCGGGGGATCGGGGAGGCCAAGTTGGAGCAACTTCGCCCTCTGGTTTCGGTGTGACCACCCCTGGCCGGACTGCGACGCCGGTCGATCGACAGCCAGACCCAGTCGGGTGGCTGCCGCCTGCTCGTGATCGACGTCGGGCGCTGAGCGAGGCGGGTGCTGTTGTCCTGGCCTTGTCGACGTGCGCCGGCGCCTGGTGGGCCGGGCCGATACCTCTGAGCATCGGGGTTGGGGTGATGGTGGGGGCGCTGGCCCTGTCTCGTCCGTCGTTGTTGGTGGTGGCGGCCTTCGTGCTGGCGGCCGGTCTGGGTCACCGGTCCCTGGCCGGTCTCGATCCACCGCCGAGGTCGCCGTTCACTGGAGTCGTCACCCTGGTGAGTGATCCCCGGGTTCAGCGGTGGGGAGCGTCGGTCGACGTGAGCGTCGACGGCGACCGCGTGGAGTTGGTGGCGGCGGGAGCGGCGGCCGGGGCGGTCACCTCGGCGCGGGCAGGTGAACGGCTGGCCGTTCGGGGGAGGGTTGGTCCTCCTCCCGACGATGCCCCCTGGCTGATCCCGAGACACGTCCGGGCCCGCCTCAGCGCCGACTCGGTCGAACTTCACGACCGGGGAGCAGCGCCCTGGAGGGCCGCCAACCGCCTGCGGGGACTGGTCGAGCGCGGAGCGCGTCCCATGGGGGAACCGATTCGGTTCCTCTTCGGCGGGTTCGTCCTCGGCGACCGCTCGTCGATTCCCCCCGCGGTCGAGGACGATTTCCAGGCCGCGGGGCTGACGCACCTGATGGTGGTGTCGGGCGCCAACGTCGCCTTCGTCCTGACCCTGGCGTCGCCCCTGACGACACGCCTGAGGCTGTTCCCAGGTTGGGCGGTGACCGTGGGGATCATCGGCGCCTTCGCCCTGCTCACCCGCTTCGAACCCTCGGTGCTGCGGGCGTCGGCCATGGCTGCCGTAGCGGTCACGACCCATGCCTCGGGCCGTCAGGCGAGGTCGGTCCGGGTGCTGGCGCTGGCCGTCAGTGGGCTGGTCCTCGTCGACCCGCTGTTGGTGCGCTCGGTGGGCTTCCAGTTGTCGGTGATGGCAACCGCCGGGATCGTTGTGGGCGGTGGTCCTCTGGCCCGCCTGTTGCCCGGCCCCGCATCGCTGAGGCAGGCCGTGGCGGTGACGATCGCCGCCCAGCTCGCGGTGGCGCCCCTATTGGTGAGTCGCTTCGGCGGGGTTCCGGTGGTGGCGCCGGTCGCCAACGTGATCGCCGCCCCGGCGGCGGGCGCTGCCACCATCTGGGGGCTGCCGGCCGGAGTCGCCGCCGGGGTGATGGGAGAACCCTGGGAACGGTGGTTGCACCTGCCGACCGCGCTGGCGGTCCGGTGGGTGGCCGGCACCGCCAGAATCGCCGCGCTGGCACCCCTGGGGGAGTTGAGCACCTGGCACCTGGTGCTGGTCGTACTGGCTGGGGGAGCGGCGTTGGTGGGTCGCCAGCGTCGCTGGCCGCCCCGGGCTCGGGCACCGCTGTGGGGCGTCGTCGTACTGACCCTGCTGGCACCGGCGGTGGCGTTGCGCCATGCGCCGTTCGAGGTCAGGCCAACGTCGGGTGTCGTCCTCTACCGGAGCGGTGGAGCGACGGTCGTGGTGGTCCGAGCCGGTACCGACCCAGGACAGGCCATGGCGGGCCTTCGCCGCGTCGGGGTCCGTCGGATCGACCTGGTGGTTGACGACGGTGCAGGCCCCGACGTCGTCGAAGCACTCGACCATCGCTGGCCCCTCGGACGGATCATCGCCCCTGAGAACCTCGACGCACCGCTCACCATGACCGTCGGTGAACTCCTGGTGCACCTCGACTCCAACTCAACCACCGTTCTGGGGCCGGAATCGGTTGGCAGGCAACCGGTTCGTGCCCCAGAACGGGAGGGGTTTGGTGCGACGGATAGGGTCGGCGGGTGATGAGGTCACCGTTGCATCCTGAGGTGGATCTCAGTGGGCCAACCCTGGTGCTGGTCCCCAAACTGGAACGTCAGTACGAGTCCCAGGTCCAGTCTCAGGACAACGTCCAGGTCCAAGCCCAGTCTCAGGACAACGTCCAGGTCCAAGCCCAGTCCCAGGACAACGTCCAGGTCCAAGCCCAGTCCCAGGACAAGCACCAGTCGCAGGACAAGGACCAGTCCCAGGTCCAGGTTCTGACCTTGGATCTCACCGACCTGGACCCGGCAGACGTGGCCGACGCGGTGCGCGCCGCTCGGGCCGGATATGCCGGGCCGGTAGGAGTGGTCGGCGGTGGCGCCCGGAAGTTGGCCGCGGCACTCGCCGTCGGTGTCGATCTGGTGATCGTGGACGGGGGGAGCAAGTCGATCGACCAGATCAGATCCGTAACGGGAACGGGAGCGGTCGCCCTCCTCCGCGCCGCCGACCCGGCACGGGCGGCCGAGGTGTGGGATGAGCTCGAAGCCCACGACGTGGACCTCAGCCGGGTGGTGGTCGAGGTCGGGCCGTCGCCAGACCTCGTTGCCGATCTGGCCGCGATGGCCCGCTCCGGGCGAGCGTGGCGTATCGGAGCGGACCTGCAGACGCCGGAAGGTCCCGGAGGGGCGGGATGGCAGATCGGATGCCTCGCCGGCGGAGCCGGGCTGGCCTTGGCCACCGTTCGCAACGTCTCACCCGACCGGGTCCGCAGGGTCTGGGCGGTACTAGAAGCCCTCGGAGTGGCCGACAAAGCGGTGGTGGCATCCAAGGAGACGGGGGTTGTGGAGATGTGGGAGGCCGGGACGGTGGGGACAGCGGAGACCGGGGCGGCAGGGGAGACCGGGCGGTGGTCGGGGGTGGCGGGGTGAACGCGCCGGTACACCTCCTCAAGGGCAGCGACGACATCCTGCGGGGTGAGGCGCTGACTCGCCTTCTCGACGAACTGGTGGCGGGGGGCGACCGGTCGCTGCTGGTCGACGAGTTCGACCTCGACAGCGTGGTCCTCGGTGCCGCCATCGACGCCGCCCAGACCATCCCGTTCCTGACCGACCGTCGGATCGTGGTGGTGCGGAGGTTTGGACGGTTCTCAAAGGGTGAAGAGGTCGCCGAACTGGTCAACTACCTGGCCGATCCCCTCGAGTCCACGTCGCTGGTCCTGGTGTGGGAGAAGGCGGTCAAGCCCACCGAGTCCGGCTCTCCCGTCGCCGGCAAGCCGGCCATTCCCCAGGCCCTCTCCAAGGCGGTGACGGCGGCGGGTGGCCAAATCATCGACCCGTCCCCCTCGGGCAAGCTCGACGGCTGGGTGCCGACCCACCTGGCTGAAGCCGGACTCGACGTGGACCCCAGGGCGGTGCGGTTGATCGTCGAGACGCTGGGCGACGATGCCGGCGGCATCGTCGAGATCACCAGCCGCTTGAAGGGTGCCTTCGCCCCTGGGACCCGTCTCGGGGTGGACGACGTCGAACCCCTGCTGGGAAGGGCCGGTGGCGTGGCCCCGTGGGATTTGACCGACGCCATCGACCGGGGAGACGTGGCGGGCGCCATCGGTCAGCTTCAACGAATGATGCGGGGCGGTGACCGTCATCCCCTGGCTGTCATGGCCACCATCCAGTCCCACTACTTGAGGATGCTCAAGCTCGACGGCGCCGGTGCCCGAGGCGAGAAGGACGCCGCCCAGGTCCTCGGCCTCAAGGGTTCGACCTACCCGGCCAAGAAGGCCATGACCCAGCTCTCCAAGCTGGGTTCGGCGGGCGTGCGGCGCTCGGTGGAGCTGGTGGCCGCGGCCGACGTCGACCTGCGGGGGGCCAGGGCATGGCCGGGGGAGCTAGTGATGGAAGTCCTGGTAGCCCGACTGGCCAGACTCGCTCGCTAACTCTGGATCCGCCGAAAGGCAGAGCCTTCCGGCGGAGCTTGGTCGTTGGTCGCCGGTCTGACGACCGACGACTTCGCTGCTACGACCGGCAGAGCCGAGCTCCGCAGGTCGGGGGCTCCGCCACAAAGGGCTCTGCCCCGAACCCCCGCCAAGTCCTCCCGATTCGGCTCGTCGGACAGCCGAACACCATGGGTGGCTGTGCAATGAAAGGCCGGGTATGCCTGCAGCGCAGGCGACTCCCGAGCCCAGCAACGGTGCCGGTTTCGGCACGATTGGGCCGAAAACGGCGAACGCCCCGGGTCCCGAAAGGGACGACGGGGCGGACTCCCAGAGGCCGGGCGGTACCCGGCGGTGAACTACTGAGCGGCAGCGGCGGCGTTCACCCGCTTGGCCAGGCGCGACTTGCGACGGGCGGCGGCGTTGCGGTGGATCACGCCCTTGTTGGCGGCCTTGTCGATGCGCTTCATGGCCAGGCTGGTGGCCTGAGCGGAGTTCTCGGCACCGGTCTCGGCGGCGTTGACCGCCGACTTGGTGCGGGTGCGCAGCTCGGAGCGCACCGCCTTGTTGGCGACGCGGCGCTTCTCGTTCTGTCGGTTGCGCTTGATCTGGCTCTTGATGTTGGCCACGGTGAGTCGGCTCCACTGGGTCGTTAGAAAGCTGGTACAGGCTAGCGGCAGGGGGGCGGACGTGACCAACCGGCGGGGGCGAGGCGGGTTCGGGGGGGCGTGGACCACGGCGCGGCCGGCCTTCGTCCGCGGACCGTGGCCCCGTTAGCGTGGACCGTTCCCACCCTCGTCTCGAAGGCCCCGATGGACCGCTCCAAGATCCGTTCGCTAAGCGTGATCGCCCACATCGACCACGGCAAGACCACGCTCAGCGACCGCATCCTCGAGGTCTGCGGTGCGGTCAACGAACGGGAGATGCGTGCCCAGTACCTCGATTCGATGGACATCGAGCGGGAGCGGGGGATCACCATCAAGCTCCAGTCGGTCCGGCTCAACTACCGCGATCACGTCCTCAACCTGATCGACACACCGGGACATGTGGACTTCGGCTACGAGGTGAGCCGTTCCTTGGCGGCGTGCGAAGGCGTGATCCTGCTGGTCGACGCCGCCCAGGGCATCGAAGCCCAGACCCTGGCCAACTGCTACCTGGCGTTGGAGAACGACCTCGAGATCGTCGCCTGTCTCAACAAGATCGACCTCCCCGCCGCCGAGCCCGACCTCTACGCGGCCGAGATCGAGACGGTGCTGGGGATCCCGGCATCGGAGGTTCTGCGCATCAGTGCCAAGACCGGCGAGGGAGTTCCCGAGCTGCTCGACGCGGTGATCGAGCGAATCCCCGCCCCCCAGGGTGATCCCGATTCTCCGTTGCAAGCACTCATCTTCGATTCCCACTTCGACCAGTACCGCGGGGTGGTTTCGTCGGTACGGGTGATGAACGGTCGTCTGCGAACGGGCGACAAGTTGCGGTTCATGCAGGCATCGGCCACCTATGAGGCCGACGAGGTAGGGGTCCGTACGCCCGAGCCCACACCGGTGAAGGAACTCGGCCCCGGTGAGACCGGATATCTGATCGCGGGTATCAAAGACGTGGCCGAGGCCCGTTCGGGTGAGACCGTCACCACCGTCAAAGACGGTGCCCCCGAACCGCTATCGGGCTACCAGGACCCCAAGCCCATGGTGTTCTGCGGCATCTACCCGATCGACGGCGACCAGTTCCCCGATCTTCGCGAGGCCCTAGACAAGATGCGGCTGTCCGACGCCAGCATCACCTTCGAACCCGAGACCTCGGGCGCGCTGGGGTTCGGGTTCCGCTGCGGGTTCCTGGGGCTGTTGCACATGGAGATCATCCGCGAGCGTCTCGAGCGCGAATACGACCTGAGCCTCATCGCCACCGCGCCCAGCGTGGCCTACCTGGTCCACAAGACCGACGGCTCGATCGTCGAGGTGGACAACCCATCGGCCATGCCCAACATGAGCGAGGTGGAGGGCATCGAGGAGCCGTGGTTCGACGTCACCATCCTCACGCCGTCGAACTACACCGGCACCATCATGGACCTGTGCCAGACCCGGCGGGGCGAGATGGACAAGCTCGAGTACCTGTCACCCGAGCGGGTGGAGCTGCGCTACAAGATCCCCCTGGCCGAGGTTGTCACCGACTTCTTCGACCAGCTCAAGAGCCGCACCCAGGGCTACGCCAGCCTCGACTACGAACCCGCCGGGTACCGGATGTCCAAGTTGGTCCGGGTCGACGTGTTGTTGAACTCCACACCGGTCG
>JAGQSO010000059.1 GCA_020439505.1 Acidimicrobiales bacterium | reverse complement strand
AGGGCCAACACGCCCAGCAGCAGCCAGAGACGCTGGGGCTGGAGGAAGTCCACATCGAGATTCATCAACGCGCTCCCATACCGGCCCGGCGGGCGTGCACCCGGGCACGACGGTCGACCACGAAGCGCACCACATCCATCAACCAGTCACGGTCGGTGCGAAGCACCAGATGGTCGGCTCCGGCGGCGGTGATGGTGGCCGCGGTGGCCGCCCGCTGCTCGGCGGCGGCCTCCTCGTAACGGGCCCGGAGCTTGCGCGACGCGGTTGGTACTTCACGGGTCCGACCGGAGGCCGGGTCCACAACGGTGAGCAGACCGACGTCGGACAGCGACAGCTCACGGGGGTCGATCACCTCGACCGCGATGGTGGTGTGGCGGGTCGAGAGCCGCCGCAATGGTTGAGCCCAGGTGTCGGGGTCGGCCAGGAAGTCAGACACCACCGCGACGAGGCCTCGCCGTCGGGCGTAGAGGCCGAGACGGTCGATGGCCGCTCCCAGGTCGACGGTGCCCGACTCGGCCCGAGGGGAGGTCACGAGACGGTGCAGCGACGCCATCAGATGGGCGCGGCCGCCCCTCGCCGGCACCGCCTCGATCCCCTCGGGGCGGGCGATGAGGGTGCCGTAGCGGTTGCCGGTCCTGGCCGTCAGGAACCCGATCGCCGCGGCAGCCGACACCGCGAGGTCGCGCTTCTCGCACAGCGCAGTTCCGAAATCCATCGAGGGACCCATGTCGACGAGGGTCCAGGTCTCCAGCTCCCGGTCGGCGATGGTGTCGCGCACGTAAGGGGACAGGGTGCGGGCCGTCACGTTCCAGTCGATCCGGCGCACGTCGTCGCCGGGGTGGTACGCCCGCGTCTCGCCCAGCTCGGAGCCGTGGCCAGGTACCAACCCCTGGTACTCGCCGTGGAGCAGCCCGTCGATCTTGTGGGCCACGGCCAGGTCCAGGCGGCGCAGGACTTCGTCGGGGCCGGTGTGGACGGCCGGGGTGGACGGCATGGGGGAGGCCATCGTCAGCGAGCCGTCGGATCGTCGGTGCCGGTGGGCCGGGGATCACCTTGTCCGGTCGGGGCCCAAGGTGAGGTCGGGGGTGGCAGCATCGCTCCGGGGGCCGCGGTGATGACACCGGCTCCGCCGGAGGGCGACGGATGGGGTCGGGGCATGGCCGACACGGCCGAGGGATCCTGGGAAGGGGCGACGCGGGGGGCGGGAACGGTGGACAGATAGCGCACCAGCACGTCGTCGACGCCGATGTCTCGGGCCAGGGCCTCATAGGACAGGACCAGTCGGTGGCGCAGCACGTCGGGGGCGACGTCGAACACGTCTTGGGGCAGGACATAGGTCCGGCCCCTCATCAGCGCCAGCGCCCGCCCGGCGGCCACCAGGCCGAGGCTGGCGCGGGGGCTGGCCCCGTAGGAGACGAGCTCACGTAGATCGGCCAGGGCGAACCGTTCGGGTTCACGGGTGGCGAGCACCAGCGAGACCGCGTAGTCGACCACCTCGCGGGGGACGAACACCCGCTCGGCCAGCGCCTGGATGGCGGCAAGGCCTTCCATGGTCAGCACCTCGCGGGGCACCGGCGGAGTGACCCCCATCCGCTGGACGATCTCGACCTCTTCGCCCGGGGTCGGGTAGCCGACCACCACCTTCATCAGGAACCGGTCGCGCTGCGCCTCGGGGAGGGGATACACGCCCTCCTGTTCGATCGGGTTCTGGGTGGCGAGGACCAGGAACGGTCGGGGCACCGGGTAGCTGGTTCCGCCTATCGAGACCTGCCGTTCGGCCATGACCTCGAGCAGCGCGGACTGGACCTTGGCGGGGGCACGGTTGATCTCGTCGGCCAACACGAAGTTGGCGAACACCGGTCCCAGCTCCACGTCGAAGGATTCGCTGCCCGACCGGTAGATGCGGGTTCCCATGACGTCGGCGGGCAGTAGATCCGGGGTGAACTGGATGCGGGCGAAGGTGCCGCCCACCACCCGCGCCATGGTCTCGGCGGCCAGTGTCTTGGCCAGCCCCGGGACCCCTTCGATGAGCGTGTGGCCGTGGGCCAGCACGCAGACCAGCAGGCGCTCGACCACCCGGTCCTGGCCCACGATCACTCTCTTGACCTCGAAAATGGCCTGCTCCAGGCGCTCAGCGGCCTGGGCTACCTCGGTGTTGGTCAGGGGCTGGGTCATCGGCTCTCCTCGGGAACGGTCAGCGCCAGCAAAGCGGTGCAGGGCGAAGTTCAGCGTAAAGCCCCTGGATTCCGTACGAACAGGCCGCGACCCCGGTCCCCGAAGGTGCCGAGTTTCTCCCTCGTTTCGCTGCCGACCGGTACCGTCGGTGAGATGCGTGTCCTGGTGGTGGAAGACGAGGTCGACCTGGCCGATGCCATTGCGGTCGGATTGAGGCGTCAGGGATACGCCGTCGACGTGGCCAACGACATCGCCGGTGCGGTGGACCGGTTGGGGGTGGCCAGCTACGACCTGATAACCCTCGACCTGAACCTGCCCGACGGCGACGGCCTCGAGCTGGCCGCCCGTCTGCGCTCGGATCCGCTGCTGGCTCCCGTCGACGGTGAATCGGTGCCCAGGATCCTCATGCTCACCGCCCGCGACGGGGTGGGGGAGAGGGTCACCGGCCTCGACCAGGGCGCCGACGACTACCTGGTCAAGCCGTTCGACTTCGCGGAGTTGTCGGCCCGGGTCCGAAGCCTGATGCGACGCGACGCCGGTCGCAGCGGTGCCGAGTTGCACGTGGGTGAGCTGCTATTGGATTCGGCGAGGTTCGAGGCGTCGCGGCGCGGCCGCCTGCTGGACCTGACGGCCAAGGAATTCGCGTTGTTGCGCTACTTCATGGCCCACGCCGGGGAGGTGCTCAGCCAGGAACGGTTGCTGGAGCACGTGTGGGACGAGAACGCGGACCCCCTTACCAACACCGTACGGGTGACGGTGGGGACCCTCCGGCGCAAGCTGACCCGCGACGATGACCCCGAACCACCGATCGAGACCGTCATCGGAGCGGGGTACCGACTCCGGCCCGATCTGTTGACCCCGGGGGACTGAGGGGTGAACCACCAGTCGCCCGCCGGTGGGGCTCCCGAGGCGGGTGGGGTTCCCAACCCGGCTGGGGTTCCCAACCCGGCTGGACCCACCGGTCGGGTCCCGATGGTGGGGGCCGACTCGATGTCGCCCGCGGTGCGGGGCATGGTGCGTGTCGCCGACGCCATGCCCGACTGGTTCGGGTCGGTGCGCTTCCGGCTCACCGCCATCTACTCGTTGGTCCTTTTCGGCCTGGCCGCGTTCATGGTGGCCGGCCTCTACGCCGTCCTGTCGGCCCGCCTCGGTGACGAGTACCTGTACCGCTCGTACCAGGTGACCAGGGTCGAGGAGGTCCCTGGCGGGCTTCGTCTCACACCCACCGAGGTGCGGGCCGGGTATCGAAGCGTGGAGGCGCTGGCCAACGAGCGAGCCCTGATGCTGCTCCGCTCCTATTCGGCTTCGGCCCTGTTCCTGTTGTTCCTGGCCAGCCTCGGGGTGGGATGGTTCGTGGCGGGCCGGGTCCTGGCCCCCATCGGCCGGATCACATCGGTGGCCCGCGACATCCAGGCCACCGATCTGTCCCGACGCATCGGACTCGGTGGTCCACCCGACGAGCTCAAGGAGCTGGCCGACACCTTCGACGCCATGATCGAACGTCTCGACGGAGCCTTCGACGCCCAGCGGAGGTTCATCCAGGAGACCTCCCACGAACTTCGAAACCCCTTGGCGGTGATCCGCACGAACCTCGACGTGGCGCTGTCTGACCCAGATCCGGACCCGGCCGAGTTGCGCAGGACCCTCGAAGTGGTGGGGCGGACCGCGGCGAGGATGAGCCACCTGGTCGACGACCTGTTGGTCTACGGCCGACTCGGTGCACCGGCCCACGAACTGGGGCCGGTCGAGATCGGGGCGCTGGCGGCCGAGGTGGGCGAGGAGTTCCGGGCTCCTGCCGGAGAACGATCCATCGAGGTGACGACGTCAGCCGGTGACGGAAACGACCCCTATGAGGTCTGGGGTGATCGTCTCGGGCTGCGCCAGGCGGTCGCCAACCTGTTGGCAAACGCAGTACGTCTCGCTCCCGGAGGGTCGTCCATCGTGGTGGACACCGGAGGCGACGAGACCCGGGTGTGGATCAGTGTCAGCGACGACGGGCCCGGGATCGCCCCCGAGTTGCGAAGCCAGGTGTTCAAGCGCTTCTGGCGAGGCGACCGTTCCACCCGTGACACCGGCACCCACAGCGGGCTCGGGCTGGCCATCGTGGATCAGATCGTTCGGGAGCACGGCGGTCAGATCGAGCTGAACGACTCGGGGACGGGAGGTTCCCGGTTCACCCTCTTGTTGCCGCGTCACTCCGCAACCCGCTGACCACCGGGCTGAAGCACGCGAAAATTCCCCGTCGGGTTCGCCTCCTTACCGCCGCTTTCGGGGAGCGTCTTTAAGGTCGCTCTCCAGGAGGAGTCAACTGCTCATGGAATCTGACAACACCAGCCCGTTCGGACCGTCCCGCCCTGAGGGCGGACCATGGGGTTCCACATCCACGCCGACGCTGCCACCGGCGCCGCCGACGGTGGACGGGCAATCCCCGCTATGGGGTGCAGGTCCGGCGTCCGCCGAACCTACGGCACCCCCTCCGTCGTGGTCGACGACCCCGGCCGCCCCGCCGCCGAGTCTCCCGCCCGCACCCCCCGTCGTGTCGGGGGTTCTCCCTTCCCGCTCGACCGCGGGGGGTGCGGGTCGGTCGTTCAAGGCCGCCTTGGTGGCGTTCGCGGTATTCGCTTCGGGTGCAGCCGGCGTCGCGGTGGGGGCGAACCTCTCCGACGGAACCGGAGGAAGCCAGCCCGCGGCGCTGGCCACCGGCGACCGGGGGAGCCAGATCCCGACTTCAGGCACGGTCGCGGCCGGTGCCGAACCGGTCGCGGCCGTAGCTCAGGTCCTGTCACCGGCGGTGGTCCAGATCGAGACCGAGAGCGGTCTCGGTTCGGGCTTCGTCTACGACGAGAGCGGCCTGATACTGACCGCGGCCCACGTGATCGAGGGATCTCGATCGGTCACCGTTCGCTTCGCTGACGGAACCCGGCTTTCGGGGACGGTGGTCGGCACCGACTCCAGCACCGACGTTGGGGTGGTCAGGATCGAACCGGTCGAGGGCATGGTGGTGGCGACACTGGCCCTCGACGAAGACCTGAAGGTCGGTCAGGTCGCGGTGGCGATCGGTTCACCGTTCGGGCTCCACCAGACCGTCACCGCCGGGATCGTCAGTGCCGTGGGCCGCTCGACCGAGACCCAGGGTCGTGACGGACGTACCCGTGCGATCCCGGCCATCCAGACCGACGCACCGATCAACAGCGGCAACTCCGGTGGTGCGCTGGCCGACCGCCAGGGGAGGGTCATAGGCGTCAACTCGTCGATCATCACCGCCGACTCCAACTCCAGCGGCAACGTGGGAGTCGGCTTCGCCATCCCCATCGACATCGCCAAGGCGGTGGCCGACCGGTTGGTCGAAGGTCGCTCGCCCCAGAGCGGCTACCTCGGGGTCAGCAGTTCCGATGCCACCGGGTCCACGGCAGGAGCCCAGATCGAAGAGGTCGAGCCGGGCTCACCCGCCTCGGATGCGGGTCTTTCGGTCGGTGACGTGGTGGTCGCCTTCGACGGTCGGTCGATCGGCAGCGCCATCGACCTGGTGGCGGCGGTCACCACCCGGGCACCCGGGGACGAGATCGACATCACCGTCGACCGAGATGGTCGCCGCACCGAAGTGAACGTCGTGCTGGCCCAGGCCACCAACTGAGCGATCACGGCTTGATGCCGGGGCTGTCCCGTCCGGAGGGCTTCGCCTCCCGGACGGGACAGCCTTAGGCTCGGTCGCCTCATGGAGCCGCTTCTCGTAATCCTCGCCGTTCTGGCCGTCGTGTTGATCGCCGGAACGTTCTTTTTCGTCAACCGGAGCACGGGCCGTAAGGGCCCCGAGTTGGAGCCGCCGTCGCCGGGCACGACGCTTGCTCCACCGAGGCCCGCCGAGCCGGTGCTCGACGGTGACCGTGCAGCGACGGGAACCGCGGTCCTGGACCGGGTCCCCGAGGTAGTCGAGCCCGAGGTAGTCGAGCCCGAGGTAGTCGAGCCCGAGGTAGTCGAGCCCGAGGTCGTCGAGCCGCCGAAGAAGCCGTCCTTCCGGGATCGGCTGGCCAAGGCCCGAGCCACCTTCGCCGGGTTCCTGGGTCGGACCCGCATCGACGAGGAGACCTGGGATGAGCTCGAGGAAGCGCTCATACGCGCTGATCTGGGTGTCGGCCCGGCCACCGAACTGCTCGACCAGCTACGCGCCCGGGTCAAGAGCGAAGGGCTGGAGACCGGTGAGCAACTGGTCGAAGCGCTCAAGGTGGAGATGAAGGCCCAACTCGCCCACGCCGACCGCTCGCTCCGCCTCGACGAGGGCCGGACCAACGTCTGGCTGTTCGTCGGGGTCAACGGCGTGGGCAAGACCACCACCATCGGCAAGTTGGGCAAGCGCCAGGTGTCCGAAGGTAAGAACGTGGTCATGGCGGCCGGCGACACCTTCCGGGCGGCGGCGGCAGAACAGCTCGAGACCTGGGCCGAACGGGCCGGAGCCCACATAGTGCGGGGCTCGGAGGGCGCCGACCCCAGCGCCATCATCTTCGACGCCATCGAGGCGGCGGCGGCCCGAGGCGCGGATCTCGTGCTGGCCGACACCGCCGGCCGCCTCCACACCAAGAGCAACCTCATGGAGGAACTCTCCAAGGTGCGTCGGGTCGCCGACAAGGATCCCGGCCACGTCACCGAGGTGCTCCTGGTCCTAGATGCCACCACCGGTCAGAACGGTCTGGTGCAGGCCCGACAGTTCACCGAGGCCACCGACGTGACCGGCGTGGTCCTGACCAAGCTGGACGGCTCGGCCAAGGGCGGCATCGTGTTCGCCATCCACCAGGAGCTCGGCATCCCGGTGAAGCTGGTCGGGCTGGGGGAGACGGCGGACGACCTCGTCGACTTCGACCCCGAGGAGTTCGTCGAAGGTCTTCTCGCCGTCTGACCGGTCGGGATCCGGCCGGTCACCGCCCTGTCGCCCCTCCGTCGCGGGAGCCTGTGGTCGCCTACGGTTCCCCTACCTGGTCGCGATCGCGTTCAGGCCCATTCGCTAGTTCTCCGAGGAGACGCCATGACCAAGATGCTGATGCTTCCGGTGAAGATCATCCGCACCTTCCTCAAGCTGGCCGGCGTGCGTGGCGCCCTCCTGCTGGCGGTGGGCGTGGTTATCGGAATGTTGATCGCTCCGACCTCGGGCGCCCGGCTCCGGGCCCGGCTCAAGGCCCGGATCAAGGCCAACCGCGAGATCCCCGAAGGGGCCGGGTTCGCCCCCTGACCGGGTCCGGTAGCATCGCCGGGCCATGTTCGAGTCACTTTCAGATCGTTTCGACGGAATCTTCAAGAACCTCAGGGGCAAGGGCCGCCTGAGCGAGGCCGACGTCGACGAGGTCCTGCGCGAGATCCGTCTCGCTCTCCTCGAAGCCGACGTCAACTTCACCGTGGTCAAGGGCCTGGTGGGCCGGATCCGCGAGCGCGCCATCGGCGCCGACCTGCACGAGGCGCTGAACCCCGCCCAGCAGGTGATCGACATCGTCCACCAGGAGCTGATCGCCACCCTGGGCGGCGAGACCATCAGGATCACCTATGAGGCCAAGCCGCCCACCGTGATCCTCATGGCCGGTCTCCAGGGGTCGGGCAAGACGACCAACTCGGCCAAGCTGGCCCGCTGGTTCAAGGCCCAGGGTCGCAACCCGATGCTGGTCGGCGCCGACCTCCAGCGCCCGGCCGCCGTCGAACAGCTCCGCACCCTGGCCCGCCAGGTCGACGTCCCCGTGTACTCCGCCCCCGATGACGTGGTGGCGTCGGGCATCGGCAACCCGGTCGAGGTCGCCCAGGCGTGCCTAGAAGAGGCCAAGCGCCTCGGTCGGGACGTCGTGATCGTGGACACCGCGGGACGTCTGGCCATCGACGCCGAGCTCATGGAGCAGGTGCGCCAGATCTCCGAGGCCACCCGTCCCCGCTACACCTTCCTGGTCGTCGACGCCATGACCGGCCAGGACGCGGTCACGGTGGCCGAGAACTTCCACGCCACGCTTTCTCTCGACGGTGTGATCCTCACCAAGCTCGACGGTGATGCCCGGGGTGGTGCCGCCCTGTCGGTCAAGGAGGTTGTGGGCAAGCCCATCGCCTTCGCCTCCACCGGCGAGAAGCTCGACGAGTTCGACCTGTTCCACCCCGACCGCCTGGCCGGACGCATCCTGGGCATGGGTGACGTCCTCACCCTCATCGAGAAGGCCAAGGACGCCTTCGACGAGAAGCAGGCCGAGGAGGCCGCCAACCGCCTCCTCGAAGGTCAGTTCACGCTCGAGGACTTCCTCGAACAGATGGCCCAGGTCAAGAAGATGGGCAATCTCGGCAACCTGATGAAGCTCATGCCGGGCATGCCCAAGGAGCTGCGCAACACCGAGATCGACGATCGGGAACTGGCCCGCATCGAGGGCATCATCCATTCGATGACCACCGCGGAGCGACGGAACCCGGCGATGATCGACGGTTCCCGGCGCCTGCGGATCGCCAACGGCAGCGGTGTCACCACCTCAGAGGTGAACGCCCTGCTGCGTCAGTTCACCGAGATGCAAAAGATGATGAAGGGCCTCGGCGGCGGTCTTCTCGGCCGGTCCATGGGCAAGAAGAACAAGAAGAAGGGCAAGGGCGGAGGCCGCACCACCCCCAAGGGCACCGGCAAGCCGACCTTCACCCTTCCGCCCAGCGGGGGTGCCCCCGATGGCCCCGGAGGGTTCCGTCTGCCCGGGCTCTGAGCCATGGCGCTCCGGGCCGACCAGACTCGCTGATGGACGTCGACGTGACGCCGGCGGGTGTCGACCCGGGTGACTTCGCCCCTTGCCGTCTGGACCGCTTTGCCCGGTGGATCTTCGCCGTGGCCTGCGTGGCGGCGGTGCCGTACTACCTCTGGTTCGGTCGAGCACAGTGGTTCTTCCAGGACGAGTTCGCGGTACTGGTCAACCCGGTGCGATCGGTGTCGGACCTGTTCGCCCCCCACAACGAGCACCTGATCGTTCCGGCTCGAGCCCTCTACGCCGTGTGGTGGGAGGTGTTCGGATTGAACCACTACCTGCCGTACCAGTTGGTGGTGGTGGTCGCCCACGTCGTGTTGGCGGTCCTGGTGCGCAAGGTGATGGTTCAAGCGGGAGTGTCTCATCCGGTGGCGTCGGCCGGCGCGTTGGTTCTGCTCGCCTTCGGACGAGGCTCGGAGAACATCGTCTGGGCATTCCAGATCACCTTTACCGGGGCCATCGCCGCTGGGTTCCTCCAGTTGGTGCTGGCCACCCACGATGGTCCGGTCGGCCGTCGTGACCTGATGGCCCTGGCGGCGGGGGCTGTGGCGGTGACCAGCGCCGGCCCAGGAATGGTGATGCTGGTGGCGGTGGGGCTTTGCACCCTCATCCGACGAGGGCCCCGTGTTGCCGCCCTCCACACCCTGCCCCTCGGGTTTCCGCTGGTGGCGTTCTTCTTGTTGCGGTCCTATGAGACCGATGGGTCGAGCCCTGCCGCCATCGTCGCGTTCGCCTGGCGAGGAGTGACCGAGACCGCGTCCCGGGCCACCGCCGGCACGATTGTCATGGTCTTGCTCGCCGGGTTGGTGGTTGGCGGCCTGGTTCTGGGTGCCCGTGACGAGGGTGTGGTCGGTTTCACCAGGAGATGTGCCGGTCCCATCGGGCTGACGGCGGCTCTCGTCGTGAACTGGCTGTTGACCGGCTACTCGCGGGCATCGTCCCAGGGTGTCGACTTCGCCACCCGCCCCCGTTACTCCCATGTGGCGCTCGCCCTCGCCCTGCCGATGGTGGCAGTCGGTGTGGACGGGGTGGTACGCCGGTGGCGGCCGATGTTGCTACCGGTCCTGGCGCTGCTGCTGGCCGGGGTACCCGCCAACCTGGCATCGGTGTCGATCCGACACAACGCGGCGGTACCTCCAGCGCTGGTGCTCGCCATGGCCGATTCGCCCCCGCTGGAAGGTCACCCCCGAGACGAGGTGATCTTTCCGGGAGTTACGGGCTTCCGGGCGATCACGGCGGGCTGGCTGCTGGACGGACGTCGCGACGGGAAGATCCCCAACCACGACATCCCCGAGTGGGCGGCCACGGCCGCTTTCGATCGACTTGCGTTCGAGGTTCGCCCTTCTCCCCGTTCGGTTGAGGGGTGTCGTGTTCAGACCGGGCCTCGGACGGTGGTACTGGATCGCGGTCAGTCGGTCGCGGTTGCGGGTCTGTGGATCCTGCGTGTTCGGACGCCTGACGGTTCGAGGTCCATCGGGCCATTGGCACCGCAGTCAGCGGTGTCGGTCGTAGCCATGGTCGACGACCTCGAACTCACATTCACCCCGTACGAGGCGGACTCGGGGAGTTGGTGCCAGTAGGCGAGCGGGCGGGCGGGCCGACCCATGAGCACCCCATGTTCGTGTCGAGGTGGAGGCCGCCATCTCATCGTCACGGCCGGGACCAGACGTTGCTGATGCTGCCGGAGGCGTCACCGGATGGATCCTCGTTTGCGCCGAGGGCCTCCTGTGGCGCACCATGGAAGGCCGGCTGGGGCCTGTCTCCCCGCCTTCGATCGATCATCCAGACGTCTGAAACAGTAAGGAACCCGATGGCCGTCAAGCTCCGCCTCATGCGGATGGGCAAGAAGAAGCAGCCCACCTACCGCGTCGTCGCCGCCGACTCGCGGGCCCCCCGTGATGGTCGGTTCATCGAGATCGTGGGTACCTACCAGCCCCGCCTCGAGCCGTCCGGCATCAACATCGACAACGAGAAGGCGCTCAAGTGGCTGCGCAACGGCGCCAAGCCCACCGACACCGTCGAGAAGCTCCTCAAGGTGTCAGGTGCCTGGGACGAGTTCACCGGCAAGGCTCCCGCGGCTGCCGCTGCCGCCGCCGAGTCGTGACCGACGCTCCCGAGAACGACCCGGGCCTGGCCCCGGTCGACAACGCCACCAAGGTTCTCGACTACCTGGTTCGCCAGGTCGTCGACGAGGCAGATCAGGTTTCGGTGACGGCGGGACCCGGT